>JBATRI010000594.1:0-2745 GCA_049292515.1 Geminicoccaceae bacterium | reverse complement strand
GCCTGCAGCAGCTCGCGGCCGAGCGTGGTGATGGGTGTGCCGGTCTTGCGGCTGAGCGCCTCGAGACGCTCTGTGCTCGCCGGATCGAGTCGCAGACCGAGCTGGGCTCGCTTGGTGTCGTGCATGGCATCCTCGCCGTTCGGGTGATGACGGCGAGGATTGTCCGGATGTTCGGCCGGTTTGTTTGCTGCTCAAAACCGGTGAAAACGACCACTTTCAGCTACAGCGTCCGACGGCCCGAAACGGCGTCCCTGCATTTTTTCGGGCGGTGTGTCGCTAGCGGCACAAGCTCTTGCTAGCATAGGAATATTAGGTGGTACTTATATATTTGGCGTTGGCCTGCTAGCAGGCTTAAGCTCTTGTGATTGCTGAGGAAACGAAGCACTCGGCGGCAAGGCCGCTCGCTAGTATCGGCACGCCTGGGCGTGTTTAGTGTGTGCGGCTGGATCGGGGCAAAGCCCCTCCAGCCTACTCGGAAATGGTTTCTGCGGCTGCTCAAGCTCTCGCAGCCGAATCCCGAAGCACCTTTTTAGACTCGTGGTCAACCCTGGCCGGCATGTGTTCAGGCGGGGTCGATGAGGGAATCGGGCGGGGCTTGTGTGCTGGATTCGGCGCCGGATTCCGTGGCCCGTGCCACACCTTTCTACCTTGTTCGCGCGGGGCCGTGGTAACGGTGGCTGCACCGCAACCGAAGCTGGCAGAGCGTGTCTACCATGCCCCGGCTGCGGTGGCTGGGATCAGCCCGGCGAAGCCTGGCCGTTGCCTACCGGCAAGGGTGCCGGTGCGGGCGCCGGATGGTTACCGACAACCTCATGCCGAGCTGCCGATTTCGGTCGTGCCGAACGTCGACGCGGGGTCGGTGGCGTGCCGCTCAGCTCGGCCTCGGCCTCGTCGAGCAGCTTGGCCAGGAAGCTCTCGAACGCGTCCTGGAACGGCAGCTCCTTGTGCTGCTCCTGGCAGCGGCGCCGGACATTCTCCAGCCGCTGCTCCAGCTCCTCGGTGATCGGGATCGCCAGCTTGCGGCTGCGGTTCGGCACTTGGCGCAACAGGCCCATGCTCGTCTCCTGCTGATGGCCCGGCCGGGATTTTCAGCGGCCGGGGCGGGGGCTTGCCCCGCGACCTCTCGTTGGCAGAAGCCGGCGATGACGTGTCGTGCTGAAGACGGTCGAAAACACCCACTTTCAGCTATGGCGAGAATCAGACTTGTCGCCACCAGCGACGAGAAAGTTCGCCGGAGATCGGGTGATCCAGGCAGGCATGACCACGACTGCCGTCCCTCTCCTCCGGCCAGGCGATTGGGCGGTGCTCCTGCCCCGCCAGCACCTCGCGCAACCGCACCGGCCGGCTGCTGGTCCAGATGCCACCACTCCAGCCCAACCGAAGATGGCCAGGCCCCCTGCCAGCCGATATCGCAACGGCCGCAGCGCCAAGCTGCGGCACCGTTCCCAGGGCTGGCTGATCGATGGGGCCCGCCCGTCCCGATGCGCGTTATGGTTATCATGCATCACGAGCTGCAGCCATTATCGGGCAGACGGATCCGCTGCTGCACGCATACCGGCCGATCAGAGAAGGACAGGCGATGGGAACTGACGCTCCGGGTGACGCGACGGTGGCGATGTGGGTCAAGCTGCCGATGCTGCCGTGCGCGAACGAAGTCACCAAGGCTCATCCCATCTTCCCCCTCTCGCCTCAGCTGCGATGAGCGTGGCCACCGTTATCGGTCGCGGGCTGGCAAGCCTTACCCCGGTGCATCTGGTCAGTTGGCTCGGGGCGTTGCGCCCACGCACGGTCGGCGTGTTAACCTGTCTGCTGATCTGGGTCGTCGGGGCTGCAGCCGCGGGTGGCTTGCTCTGGTGCGATCGCACCAAGCTGCTCGATCAGGCAGGATCCGATCTGGCCGCCATCAGCGTCCCCGCCTCCGGCTTCGTCGAACGCGCGCTCGGCACGCTCGATATCGTGGTGTCGCTGGCCGTTGCCGACTTCCACCGTGGCGAGCTGGATCTGGCCGGTGTCTATGCCCGTCTGCTGCAGCAGGGGGATCAGTTCGATCAGCTCGAGGCCCTGCGCCGAGTCGCCGGCATCGATGCGAACGGCATCATCCGCTATGCCACCTCCCCCGGACGGGTCGGTACGGATGTGAGTGACCGCAGCCACTTCGTGCGGCCACGCGACGGGCGGGCATCCGGGATGATCGTGGGTGCACCGATGATCTCCCGGTTCCCGCCCTACCAGCGTGTGGTGCCGCTCAGCTGGGGCCTCACCGATCCGGAAGGCAAGTTCGCCGGCGTGATCGCCGTGGCTGCCAGCTGGCAATCCTACGCCATGTTCTTCGCCAGCCTGACAAACGGATCCGAGCAGACCGTGGCGCTGCTCGATGGTGCCGGCAGGCTCTATGCGCTCGACGCGCACCATTGGCAAAAGCAGGCCGAGGAGCCGGTGCCGCCGGCGTTCCTGGAGGGCGCCGACAGCCCGGGCTGGCTGCCGGCCGGCGCGGGCATGATCGGCGGCTATCTGGTCGACCGTGCCGACGTGCCTGGCCTCGGCCTGCAGGTGGTCACGGGTGTCCCGCTAACGACGATCCTGCAGCCATGGTGGCTGTACGTCCATCTCGCCACCGGGTTGGTCGTCATGATCGGCGTCGCCATCGGTACCCTGACCGGGTTATTGCACCGTACGCTGCACGCCCTGCGCGTGGCCGCGGTGACGGCGGCGACGGCGGCGGCCGATGCCAGGGTCGCCCAGGGG
>JBATRI010000593.1:0-9847 GCA_049292515.1 Geminicoccaceae bacterium | reverse complement strand
CACCGGAGCGGAGCCGGCCGTTGCCGGCGCGGACATGGAACCGCTGCAGTGCCTCCGCTCGCGTCACGCCGACGGGCAGCTCGGCGCCGGTTGCCGCGACGTCGACGAAGCGCAGCGCGCCGGAGCGGTCCCTGCCGCGATAATAGCCGATCTCCGCCCGGCACAGGGGACAGGCGCCATCGAAATAGACGGTCGACGTCGAGGGCTCATGGGTCACGCCGGTCTCCTGGGGACCGACCATGCGGTCGATCAGGACAGGGGATCTATGGACATCGATCGGATCGGCAACCTGCCGGGCCAGGGAATCGGCTGCCGCCGATCGCCTGCGTGCGTGCCTGCTCCGGTAGGGGAGGCCAGAATCATGTGATGAAATCGGTGGAAAGACTCAGGCTCTTCCAAGTCTCCGCGTTCTGCCTGAGCGTCTCGGCTTTGTTGAGGAAGGTCGTGTAGGCGTCGGATCCAGCTCCGAACCAGACGGGTGGCGCCGCCGCTGCCACCAAAGTCAGCATCGCCGCGGCGAACCCGACGGGATCGCCCGATTGCCGATGGTTGTTGGCGTCCAGATCCTGCCTCCTGGCCGAAGATGTCTTTGCGTAGTCGTCGACGGCGATCTGTCCGTATTGCAGCGAACTGCCGTCCAGAAAATCCGTGCGGAATCGGCCCGGATAGACGCAGGTCACCTTGATCCCGAACCGCGCGACCTCCTTGGCCAGCGCCTCCGACCACCCGGACACCGCATGTTTCGTCGCGCAGTAGACCGACGATCCATCGAAGCCTTCCAGTCCAGCGATGGACGAGATGGTGATGATGTGTCCAGCGCGCTGGGCGCGCATGAACGGCAGCACCGCACGCGTGACGTCGAACACGCCAAAGACGTTGGTAGCGAACTGGCGTAGCAGCATATTCGGGGCAACCTCTTCGAAGGCGCCCAACTGCCCGTAGCCTGCATTATTGACCAGCACGTCGATACGACCAAACCGCCGCGCCGCGTCCTTGACCACGGTTTCTATTGCCGCAGTGTCGGTGACGTCGAGTGCGGACGCCTGCACGCGCTCGCCGTAGCCGGCCAGCACGTCCTTCATGCGTCCAGGGTCGCGCGCCGTCGCGACAACGCGGTCGCCGGCCGCGAGTGCCGCGCGGGCGACCTCCAATCCCAGCCCCCGGCTTGCACCGGTGACGAACCACGTTTTCATGATGTCTTGCTCCAAGCGTCAGGTAGACCGACAGGCCGCAATCGAACGATCTGTCGCATGCCGGATGTTTGCTGAGTTTGAAGTATAGCTGCACGACAGCGCGGTGGGCGCGAAGTCCAGTGAAGCTATTGAACGGAGTACCCGCCATCGACCATCAGGATCTGCCCAAGCACGAACGATGATGCATCCGAGCAGAGCCACAGCACGGCCTCGGCCACTTCTTCAGGACGCCCGGTGCGGCCGATCGGATGGGCGGCGCGGATCGGCTCCATGACCTTGTCCGTACCGGCCAGTTCGATAAAACGCTCGATCATCGGCGTGTCGATCGTGCCGGGTCCGACCGCATTGATGCGTATGCCCTGCTTCGCGTAGTCGAGTGCGGCGCCACGCGTCAGGCCGAGCACCGCGTGTTTGGTGCCGGTGTAGGTCGTCAGCCCCGCGATGCCGTTGACGGCCGACATCGAGCCCATGTTCACGATATTGCCGTGGCCCTGCTTGAGCATCTGCTCGATCTCGGCCCGCATGCAGAGCCACACACCGCGCACGCTGACGTCGAACAGCTTGTCGTAGGCGTCGGAAGGCTGCTCGGCCAGCGGTTGCGAATTCTGCGTGAGGCCGGCGTTGTTGAAAGCGAAATCGAGCTGACCGTACGTTCCGACAGCCTGAGCGACCAGCGCCTTGACCTGAGCCGCGTCGCTGACATTGGCGGCGACGAAGATGGCATCGCCACCAGCATCGCGGATGTGCGCGACCGTCTCTTCGCCGGCCTGCGGATTGATGTCCGAGACCACCACCCGGGCGCCCTGTCTGGCGAAGGCGATCGCGGTTGCGCGCCCGATGCCCGAGCCAGCTCCGGTGACGAGTGCGACCTTGTCCTTGAATTCATCATAGCGTGGCATGGTGCTTGTCCGATCGTGTGTTGCCGTGCCCTGCTCAACCATGAGCGGGGCATTCAAGCGGATGACCTTCAGGCGCTGTGGGCGAGCGCATCCGGGCGGTATGGCCGATAGTCGACATAGCCCTTCGCTCCACCGGTGTAGTAGGTGGCGCGATCCGCCAAGTTGAGCGGCCAGTCGTTGCGCAGCCGCGCAACCAGGTCGGGGTTCGCGATATAGGCTTGGCCGAAGCCCGCCAAGTCGATCACGCCGTTGGTGATCAGCTCGTCGGCCCGCACCTTGGTCATCCCGCCATCAAGGAGAATGGCGGTCTCGGGCGCCGCAGAACGCCATTTGATCAGCAATTCCTTGATGGCGTCGCTCGTCGGCTTTTGGCCGGCAGGCGTGTTGAAGAACCCTGTCTGATCCATGACGTGGAAATAGGCGATGCGCCGATCGCCTAGGGCTCTGCCGAGCGCGACGTAGGTTTCCTCGGTGTCGTCGAACATTGGCACTGAGCCAATGACCCCATAGGGCGTGAGGCGGATGCCTACGTGATTGGGCGCGATCGCCCTACTGACCGCATCCACCACCTCGAGCGTGAAGCCCAGCCGTCCCTCGAGCGTGGCTGCCGAGTAGCGGTCAGTGCGGTCGTTGATAAAGGGATTGAGAAACTGGTCGAACAGATAGCCGTTGGCGGCGTGCAGCTCGACACCGTCGAAACCTGCTTCCATGGCGTTGCGGGCTGCCTGAACGAAATCACCGACGACACGGGCGATCTCATCGGTCTCGAGCGCACGCGGCTTGGAGGACGGCACGAACCCGATATTGCCGGCTTCATCGCGACCGAACGCCATGGCTCCTTCTGCAGCACGACCAGTGGAGCTTACCGGTGCTGCGCCATTGGCCTGGATCGAGGTGTGCGAGATCCTACCAACATGCCAGAGCTGGATGAACATCCGGCCGCCGACACCGTGGACGGAGTCGGTCACGAGCCGCCAGCCGGCGACCTGCTCCGGCGTGAATATGCCAGGATTGTAGAAGTAGCCTTGGCCTTCCTGCGAGATCGGCGAACCTTCCGAGATGATGAGCCCGGCCGTTGCGCGCTGCGTGTAGTAGAGCGCCACCTGCTCCGTGGCCACATCCTGAGGGCCACGCGACCGGGTCAGCGGCGGCATGAAGATGCGATTGGGGAGCCGCAGCCCCGATAGATCAAAAGGCGAAAATAAGTCCGTCATGTCGAGCCTGCCTTCGGTGTGAACAGGCTCTTGACTATCAGCGTGGAGATAGCAAAAAAACTCTCCTGAATTCGGTTCACTACAGAAAAAGTTTCGTCCATGATGATCGCCCTAGAAAGCATTGGTGCGATGCACGCCTTCGTTCAGGCCGCCGAGAAGAGAAGCTTCAAGCTGGCCGGGCAGGTGGTGGGCCTCACCCCATCGGCGGTGGGAAAGGCCATCCAGAAGCTCGAGGAGCAGCTCGGTGTCCGCCTCTTTCATCGGTCGACCCGATCCGTCACCATCACCGACGAGGGCATCCTCTTTCTTGATCGATGCCGGCGGGTTCTGGCCGAGGTGGAGGCAGCACAGGCCGAGCTGGCCGCTGCTGGCGCGGCCCCGCGCGGACGGCTCAAGATCAGCCTGCCCGTCGAGCCGACGCTGCTCCTGCCCGTCGTCGCCGAGTTTGCTGAAGCCTATCCGGATATCGAGCTCGACCTCGACATCAACGACCGCTTCGTCGACGTGATTGAGGAGGGTTTCGATGCAGTGATCCGATCGGGCGCGCCCAAAGACAGCCGCTTGCTGCATCGCAAGCTCGGCAGCTTCGCGTGGCGCTTCGTCGCGTCGCCCGGATATGTCGCGGAGCACGGTGCACCGGCGGCGATCAGCGAACTCGGAGCCCATCGCTGCCTGCGGCATCGCTATCCCGAGACCGGCAGGCTGATGCCCTGGCCCGTCGAACCCGGCATCGAAGCGGCGGCAATACCGGTCACCATTGCCGCCAACATGATGGAGCCGCTGCTCGAGCTGGCTGAGAAAGGAAGAGGCATCGCCTTTCTTCCCCACTTCGCTGTCCATCGCCAGATCGCAGCCGGTTCGCTGGTTGAAGTCCTGCCTGGTCAAAGCCAGGAGATCGGCTCGCTGCATCTTCTTTGGCCGGCGAGCCGCTATCCACTGCCCAAAGTCCGCGTTCTCATCGATTTCCTCGCGACGAGACTGGGGTGCGAGTTGAGCGGATGGCGGTCCGTGGGAATTCGCGGCGTGTAGGGCGCCTCCAGAAGGCGGGTGCCGAAGGGGGCGGCGGTCAGCGCGTCCGTCATACGGCCTGCAGCCCCAGGCGCGCGGCCATCGGGTCGACGTCGCGGTCATGATGGAGCAGGGCGTGGCCGCGCTCGATGCAGAAGGTGCCGATCAACAGGTCGATGGTGCGGCGAATCATGATGCCCTGGCTGCGCGGGCGGCGGTAGTTGCGCGCGGCGGCGATCGCGACATCGCCGCTCACCATCGGCTCGACGGCAAAGCGTTCCAGGGTCTGCCGCCCCGCCTCCGCCTGACGCTCGTCGGGGAAGCCCTGCAGCACTTCGGCCAGGACGAGGTCGCCGACCAGGATCACCCCCAAGCCCATGAGCGAGCGCAGCATCGTGGTCTCGCGGGTGCTGCGCCCACGGAAGAAGTCGATCCGGACCGTGCTGCCCGCGACGATCAAGACCGGGCGGGCTCGGGGGCGGCAGGCTCGGGTGCGCTGTCGCGGAGGCGGCCCTCGCGGCCGGCCTCGAGGTCGCCGACCCAGTCCAGCTGGCCGAACATGGCCAGCGCCTCGCGCTCGCGGGCGCAGCGGATGAAGGTCGCCAGCGCCTTGTCGACGACGGCCTTCTTGGTGCGCAGGCCGGACAGGCGGCGGGCCTCTTCCAGCAGGTCGTCGTCGAGATCGATGTTGGTGCGCATGTTCGGCCCGTCAGCGGAGCATCGACCTCAACGATCCACCTGCCGTGATGTAAGGGAGCAACCAATCCCTACACCGGGCGGTGCGCGCCACACTACGTCATCGTTCCCGTAGGTGAATGCAGTTTCCGAGGGCCGATCAGCGCGTCAGCGTCGGCTCGTCGAGGCGGTTGTCCCCGGATCGTCGTCGGAGTCTGGGCGGGCTACGCGAAGCAGGCTCATTTCTCGCCCGTAGGAGCGACCGCGTCGGCTCGTGTCGACATGCCGGCGCGTTGCGATGTCGACTCGCAGCTGAAGCAGGTGGTTTCGAACAGAACCTGTGTACAATAATAATTGCTCACGACATTGTTGTTGATGCACTGCTCGTTCCAGGTCACCCAGCAATTGTCGGCCGGCTCGCATTCGGTCTGACGATTCGATTCCGGGCAGCCGGGATCGCCCGAGATCTTGGTGGCACCGGTGCAGCTGCCGTTGGGGTTGACGGCCGAGCAGCCGATCGAGATCGACCAGTTGTTCGTGTGGATCGATGTATTGCTGAGCGAAAAGTCCAGACTGTTGACATTGTCGCCGATCGGGTTGCGGGTGATGATGTGCCAACCGCTGGACCAGCTGTCGCTCCATCCACCCCACGCATAGGGTGAGGTGGTGGGACAGTATACATTCATGTACTCGCTGCGATCACCTTTGAGACTGCCGGTGTCCGTCTGGACGACGCATTCGGGCACCTGGTTGCCGTTCGCGGTGCAAGGATCGGCCCGCACGCTGCCGACGCACAGCATTGCGGCCAATCCTACCAAGCCGGCGATGCCGGTGCCGCGTGCAAATGATCGGCTCGTCATTGCGACGGTGGCCATGGCGGTCTCCTCCGTCCAAGCCATCAGGCGATCGTTTTGAAGCTCAGCACCGAATGCCTGCGCTGGGACTACTGGTGTGGATTCCAGCCATAGCTCAGTCGGCGCTGCGTGAGCTTGCCGGAGGCGATCGGTGCGGGCGAGCAGCCGAGATAGACCTGCGCGGCGCCCGTACCGTTGCCGGTCTGGGCGTAATATTCGAACGTCGCGGCCACTTCGTGCTTTTTCCTGTCGAGCCGCGTCTCCTGCAGGGAAACCTGGACGAACTGCGCCACGGTGGCCGACCAGTTCCAGAAGTAGGTGCCTTTGGGGCAGGAGAACTCGCGCGTGACGAGCTTGCCGGCCCGCAAGTCCTGCGCCGGCGTCTTAACCGTCACGCAGTTGGGCACCCTGCGCCATTCCTTCCTGCCCTCGCGCGGCTCGAGCCCTGCGGTGGCCATCGCTGCCGGTGCTCCGGCCAGCAGCGAGCCGACGACTGCCGCACCTGCCATGCCAAGCAAGGGCGCAGCGAGCTTCCTCGAACGACGCATCGGGCCTCTCTCGGTCGACGGTGGATAGTTCAGCTCTTCCGCAGCAAGCTTGGTTGCACCCGCGCGCATTCGCGGTGCGCCAAGCCAATTTTTGGGTAAGTTATTGTATTGCTTGGCTGACTTTTATCAGATTGACAATATAGGTTAAATGGGGAACATATTCCGGTGAAGTCGGCTTCTGTTGCCAGCAGCGCTGGTCGCTGCGGTCTTGGCCGGTGGCCCCGTCAGGGCGCGCAGGGTCGTGCGGCCGCGGCGACGGCGAAGCTGTCCTCGAACATGCGCAAGTGGGTGATCTGCCCGCCGGAGACGGTCAGCACCACCGCGAACGCGGTCTCGATGAGCTTCCCGGTTGCCTTCACCCGCGATGCCAATTCGCCGAGGATCACCGCCTTGCCGTTGCCGCCGAGAATGTCCTGCACCTCGAAGCGCAGCCGCTCGAGCAGTTCTGCCGAATCCCGCACGAAGTTTGCTGCGGCCTCACGGCCCTGCTGGCGCCCGAGCCAGGGCAGGGCGCCGACGTCGCCGGGGATCTCCCAGACGGCATCCGGGCTGAACAGTAGGGCGACCTCCTCCGGGCTGGCACCGCTGCCGAGCCGGGTCAGCAGCTCCTGCGCGATGCGGACGGGCTCGTCATGCTCCACGATCTCACTCCTTCCGGTTGGCCGGCGCTGAGGGGTGCCAAAACCGCAGGTCTCCATTGCCAGCACGTCAGGTCGGCCAGGACGGGCGCTGTGCTACTGCAGTAACGATATAATGGCGTTTTGCGGCGCAACAACATAGCCAGATGAGGCGAGAGCCATGGATATTCCGGGCGATATGACGACCCAGGCGGTCCTGCCACTGGGGAGTGCGGGGGTTTCATGCAGCATCGCCAGCGGCAGCGATTCCGATTGGTATCGGGTGCAGCTGGTCAAGGGTCAGCCCTATGCCGTCCGCCTGTATGTGGAGAACGATTACTATCGGGCGGCCATTCGCGACCAGACCGGCAAAGTGTTGACCGCCAAGGGGGGTGACATCGACTCCAACGCCGGCGTCCAGATTCGCGCGCCTTACACGGGCCTATTCTTCGTCGAGGCGCTGGGGTTGCCGGGGCCGCATTCGCCCGACGACCTCTGCCGCCTTGCGATGACCAAGGATTGCGCGCAGGATCTCAAGACCCAGTGCGGGACCAGTGTCGGCAGCACCTTCAAGGGCGATCTGTTCTCGGACGATGACGTCGACTATATTCGCGTCGGTTTGACCAAGAACAAGAAGTACGATGTCCGCATCTTCTACCCATATCGAGACGGCAGTGACGTGAAGGCGATTATGCTCCGGCTGCTCAATCCGAAGGGCAACGTGCTGCGCTATTGTTACGCCGATGCGAGCGGCGATGTGGAAAAGTGCACGCTCACGAACTTCACCGCCAGCACGACGGCTGCCTATTTCATCGAGGTGTCGCCCGGCTTTCGCAGCGGCCCCTACAACGTGAAGGTGATACCGAAGTAGCCGCGTCGAGTCCGACCCTGGCCGCGACGATCGATCCCTGGCGGCTTGCCGGATACCATTCGTCGGTGGGCAGGTCGTCGAGGCGATAGGGGTTCGCGGGCGGCAGGGCACCGGCTGCCGCGAATTCACCGGCAGCCGCCAGCGCCTTGGCGGCGACGCGTCGGCCCTGGCCAAGCCCTCGACCTCCTCGACGAGGTGCACGAAGTCGATACCGGTATCGGGGCGCAGGTCGGCGCGGTGGCGCAGGGCGTCGGCCTGGCCCATGGCCCAGGCGTGAAAGTCCTCGTCGTACAGCTCCTCGACACGCGTCGCCATCACGGCCCTCCGATCACGCGCGGGAAACTAGCACGAGCGGCCGGCGGTGACAGCCGGGCGGCCAGGGCAGCACGAAGGTGCCGGCCGTTGCGGGGCGCGTGTGGAGCGGCGTGGCCGACGAGGGCGGGTGCCGTGTCCTGTACGAATGGTCATGGACTGAACACGTCGGTCCATGCGATACTACCAAGGATTGCTCTGCTCTCCGGCGTGCGCTGCAGGCGGATGATCTGCAGCATGTCGGTCACGGGGGCAGGACAACAACTCGCATCATCATCGTTCAACTGGAAGCCGTCTTGCTGCTTACGCGAGGAGACGTGTGATGTTGTCGTTCCATCGAGCGTTGATGCTTGTCCAGATGGCGGCCGGAATTGTCCTGCCGATGCAGATGGCGGCTGCCGACGGAAACAGGGTGACGGACGCGAAGGTGCTGCAGAGCATGGGCTTCGCTCCCGGCGCCAGCAATGTCTACATGGCCGTCGGGGCGGGTCGGGCGAGCGCGGCCAACGCCGACGCAAGGGCGGCCGTGACCGTGACCCCGCAGACCACGCCGACGACCGGCACCGACTACAATGCGATCTCGGCCAAGGAGTTCATCGGCCGGATCGACACCACCGGCACGCAATGGCGCTACCAGGGTGGGCCGAACTGCTGCGTCGATCTCAGCCGCGTCGGCACCGAGCTGTTCGCCGACGCCCAGTTCGAGCTGCCGACCGGCGCCACGCTCACCTTCTTCCGCTACTGGGCGTTCGACAACAATGCTGCCGACCTCGCCTTCTTCGTCTTCGAGGTCTGCCAGCCGGCGTTCGCCGCCGGCCCACCGGTGATCAACACCATCGTCAGCACCGCCACCAGCGGCGCGCCCGGCAATATTTCCAACAGCGTGGGGCTCAACCGTGCGGTCAACAACCAGACCTGCACCTATCTGGCGCGGGTCCGCTTCGATGCCGCCAGCACCAGTCTGACCTTGCAGAAGGTCCGCTTGCAGTTCAACCGCTAGGCTTGCGGCTGGCATTCCGGGGACGGGAGTGCTGGGGCCGCTCCCGTTTCCTTGATCTGCGTCAAGGTGTCGTGGCCATCCTGGTCTAGAGTGTGAGACATGACGATCGTGTCGCTGCCGGCCGCCCGAGGGCAGCCGGCGAGCCGGGCACGGCAACAAGAGCAGGGGGCCACCATGACAAGGACGGTAGGTCAGATGATCGGGCGCGACTGCGCCCTGCGCACCGGCCCGAAGACGCCGGTCGGCGAGGTCGCCCGCCTGATGGCGGAGGGCCGCTGCGGCAGCATCCTGGTCATGGACGGCGAGGAGCTGCTCGGGATCTTCACCGAGCGCGATGCGCTGCGCCGGGTGCTGGCCGAGGGCCGGCCGGCGGAGACGGCGGTCGAGCAGGTGATGACGCCACAGCCGGACACGATCGAGGCCGGCGCCAGTGCTGCCGACGCGATCCGCAAGATGGACGAGTTCTATTACTGGCATCTGCCGGTGGTCGAGAGCGGCAAGGTGGTGGGCGTCGTTTCGATCCGCGACCTGCCCTTCGGCGCCGCCGGCGGGATCGAGGACGAGATCGAGCAGCGGCACGCGCTGACCGAGCGGCTCTGGTAGGCGGGGTCGCGATGCGGGCGGCGGCCGTGGTGCTGGGCTGCCTGGTGCTGGGT
>JBATRI010000592.1:0-1739 GCA_049292515.1 Geminicoccaceae bacterium | reverse complement strand
CAGGTTAAACGCATTAAAAATAAAAGAAAGCCAGATAGGAATTATTTTTGCGGCATGGAAACAATTAAATTTTTCGCCGAAGTAAAGGATTTTCGTATAAACCGCAAGAAGTTGTATAGCCTGCCTGAGATATTGCTTATTAGTTTATGTGCAGTGGTAAGTGGTGCGGAGGATTTTGAGGAAATAGCCGAGTATGGTCGTCAAAAATTGTCTTTTTTAAAGACATTTATGGAATTACCCAACGGCATTCCCTCTCACGACACTTTCAACCGAGTATTTCAGCACTTAGACAAAGATGCGTTTTCGTCAAGTTTATATCGTTGGTCGAAGGAACTTTTAGGTTTTTTAGCCGACAAACAGGTCTGTATTGATGGCAAGGTTTTATGCGGAACCGACCGTTCAGGGTCAAAAAAAAGCGGTATATGCATTGTAACTGCTTGGGCGTGTGAGCAGCGTTTGGTGTTGGGGCAGCAAAAGGTGGCAGCAAAGAGCAACGAAAAGACGGCAATCCCCGAACTTTTGGATGCTCTCGAACTGGCAGGCAGCATAGTTAGTATAGATGCCATTGCTTGTCAGCCCCATATAGCCGAGCAAATCCGTAATAAAAAGGCAGATTATGTACTGGCACTGAAAAAGAACCAAGGTGTTTTGTTTGAAGAAACCGTCAGCCGATTTTCATCATTAGCTGCTCAACTGCCAAGTTTCGAAAAAGTGGAGTACAACGGCGGACGCATCGAAAAACGCACCTGTACGGTGCTAAATCAATTGTTTTTTGTCGATTCGGCTGCAAAATTCAAGGATTGCCAATCAATTATTCGTATTATTGCCGAGCGAACTTTGAAAAACCAACCCGAAAAAACTACTCAGGAAGTTCGCTATTACCTCACCAGTCTCGATATAAGTCCACAAAACGCTTTGACAATTTGCCGAAACCACTGGGGTATTGAAAACAACCTACACTGGATGCTCGATGTTGTCTTTAATGAAGACCATAATCGTAGCAGAACCAAATATGCTGCTGAAAACTTTGCTACTCTCAGAAAAATAGCCCTACAAATCTTAACCCAAAATGACGACAAAAACAGTATTAAAAAACGAAGACACATCGCCGCTTGGAACGATATGTATCTCCTCAAATTAATCCAACCACTATTTTAATGCGTTTAACCTGTACTTTTCGTTAACTTATTATTGGTGCTCGTTTTGTGGAATATCATTGCCGTTATCCGTTTTTTTAATTACTTGTAATAACAGGCTATTTATTCGTTTTTCGTCAGCCTCAATAATTTTTAGTAAAAACGGGTCTAAATTTATTTCTTCGTTATTTTGTGGTATGCGTTCAATTTTAGTCATAATCCATCCGGCTAAAGTTTCATATTCGCCAATTGGGAGGTCTAAACCATATTTTTCGTTGATATAGTCAATTTCTAAGCGTCCGGAAAATTGATATTTATCGGGCGCAATTTTAGCTTCATCGTGCTCTTGTACATCGTATTCGTCAGAAATTTCGCCAATTACTTCTTCAATAATATCTTCGAGGGTAGCAATGCCTGCGGTGCCGCCAAACTCGTCAATTACCCATGCAATACTGCGGTGTTCGCGGATGAGGGTAGCTAATAACTCGCTTGCCGGATACGATTGTGGTACGGTAACTACACGCCAAAGGCGGTCTTGCCAGTTTTGGTTATTTTTTTGATGTAGCTGTAAAACGTCTTGGTGGTGGATATAGCCTACTATAT
>JBATRI010000591.1:0-1908 GCA_049292515.1 Geminicoccaceae bacterium | reverse complement strand
GTGCGGTGCCGGCGGGTGCCGAGGACGCGGCAACGCCGGCGGAGGTGGTGGCCAAGGTGCGCGCGGCGGCGGCGCTGCTGGCAGAGAAGGGCCAGGCGGGCTTGGCGGAGATCGGGGAGCGCCACGGCCCGTTCGTGTTCAAGGACAGCTACGTGTTCGCCTCGGACTGCGGCAGCGGGGTCATCCTGGCCCATCCGATCCAGCCCGAGCGCAACGGGCAGCCGATCGCGGCCGGGGCCGCGTATGGCGGAGTCAGTGCCGCCGACCGGGCCAAGGAGCAATGTGCCGTGGGCACGGCGCCGGGTGGCGGCTGGTGGGCATATCCGTTCCCCAAGCCCGGTGCGGCCGAGCCGTCGCGCAAGGTCAGCTTTCTGGCACCGATACCCGGGACGAGTTGGATCGTCGGCGCCGGCGTGTACGACGAGACCGACACGATCGAGGCGCTGACGCGCATCTCCGACGCGGCACAGTGACCGGCCCGCCTCGTCGGCGCTGAAGGGGCCAGCGAGTCTTTGATGCCTGCCGCCGTGAACGGCCGGGTCAGCTCGACCATATGCTGTCGGTTCTGGAGGACCATACCGGCAGGCTGCAGCGGGTCGCGGGTCAGCGGAAGAGCTTCGCGGCCCGCCTCCTGGTAATCGAGACCTTCGATCATGAGGTGGCCCGGAGAGGCGATGAGCACCACCCACATAAGATGGATGGGTTTAGCGAAACGAGTGATACCTCAAATGGTACTGTAAAAGAGTCCTCAACCTTAAAAGCTTCTGACCCCAAAAGCTTCCTTGGATTTCCCGCCGCAGGCCGCGCAGCCGACGAGCGAATGAACCAGTGACTCGAAAGTGTCCAGATTTTATTAATGCTACCAGAACGTAGGATAATATTTGCTTCCGCTACAGCCATTATCAATAGCATGGTTCACTATATTTGCCATTGTCAGGACGGCGGCACGATAGTACTATGTTAATGGTCAAGATCGTTCTCATCGGCAAACTCAGCGTGAGCAGACGCTGGATTGAGCCACCTACATTGGCCGTGGGTTGATCGCGCCAGTCATCATTCTTAAGCCGCGGTCTCGTGACGATCCAAGCAATCGTGCGCCAGATGTTCAAAATCCAGGAGTGTTCGACATGAAGTTTCGGTCCATCAACTCTGCTGCTTATCTTACCCTGACCATTTCCTGCTTGGCGGCTACGGCGAGTATGGCGCCCCGGCCGGCCCTGGCCATCGCGGCCCCCGATGCCCGGGCGGTCTGCCTCGCGGCCGGCGGCATCGACGCTGGCCAGTCGGAGAACGCCCTGGCGTGCAACATTGCCGGGGTGGGGGACTACCGGGTCGTCATCGGCAATGCCGTCAGCGCCTGTACTTATGTCGCAACCCTCGGCAACCCCGGAGGCGGCGTTCCGCCCGCAGGTCAAATCGGTGTGGCGCGCGTACCGGCTGCCAACACGTTGCGGGTCCAGACACGCAACGCTGCTGGAGTCGCTGCCAACCGGTCGTTTCACCTCGTCGTCGCCTGCTGAACCGAGGGCAGACTTGACGTCGTCCTGATCCGACTACCGTGCCGCAAAGATGCATGGATACCCTTGGTGATGCCCCGTCGGCCGATCCATGCACATCGCCTGCAGCCGGGCCGGAGCAATCCGGCCCGGCTGTTCGGTCCAGGCCGGATATTGTAAGCGACGAGCGCTCCTGCCCGGTCCACGATGGTAGCGTGACCCTACCACTATTCTCCGGCGATTGACCGATCAGCGCACCATCGGCAAGGTTGCGGCCAACGCCGCGGCGCCGTCAGCCGGGCCTAACGGGGAGGTCGGGAGATGCGGCAGCGCTGGCTGTTGACGTGCGCTCTGGCTTTGGCGCTCGGATCGGTGGGCTCGGCGGCCGCCGAGGACGCGGCGACGCCGGCGG
>JBATRI010000590.1:0-4197 GCA_049292515.1 Geminicoccaceae bacterium | reverse complement strand
CGGCACCCATGCGGCGGACGCCGCAGTCGCCCAGGAACGGCATCGACGCGTGCGCGATCCGGCCATGGGTCTCGATCTCGGCCCACCACACGCCGCGATGGCCGATGCAGACCCGATCGACGTTGAGCGGCTCGGGAATGATCACGTGGTCGACCCGCGGCGTCGAGAACAGCCCCTGCCCGGCCAGGAACGCGACACCGCCAAAACCGCCCGATTCCTCGTCGATCATCGCTCCTCCGATCACCGCGGCCACGCTAGAAGCCGCCGCCGCGACCTGTCAAACTGCGGCGGCAGCAGGGAGGTGAGCATGGACGAGCAGGTGCTGGCGGCGGCAGCCGAACGGGTGGCCGCGTGTCGCCTGAAGCGCGAGCCGCTGCCCGGGCTGGGCGGGGTGTCGAGCCTCCTCGACGGATACGCGGTCCAGGAGCGGGCCAACGCCCTTCTCGCGCCGCATCTCGGCCACCGTGTCGGCCACAAGATCGGCGGCACCACCGAGACGATGCGGCGCTACATCCGCGCCCCCGAGCCGTTGGCCGGCGAGATCTTCGCGCACCAGGTCCACGGCGATGGCGCCACGGTCGCGCGCGCCGACTTCATCCGGCTCGGCATCGAGACCGAGATCGCCGTGCGGCTGGCGCTGCCGCTGCCACCCCGGCCGTTGCCCTACACCCGAGCGGAGGTAGGCGAGGCGGTGGGCGAGATGATGGCCGCGATCGAGCTCGTCGACGACCGCTACATCGACTTCACCACCATCGGTGCCGCGACGCTGGTCGCCGACAATGCCTTCGACGCCGGCAGTCTCCTGGGCTCCCCCGCACCCGACTGGCGCCGGCTCGACCTCATGGCCCTCGCCGCAAGCACGTTCGAGGACGGCACGCTGCTCGCCACCGGCCGCAGCGACGCGCTCCTGGGTCATCCGCTGGATGCCCTCGCCTGGCTCGCCAATCATCGCTCATCGCTGGGCCTCGGGCTGGCGGCCGGCAGCTTCGTCAGCCTCGGCAGCATCACCCCGGTGCACTGGGTGACCCGGCCGGCAACCTTTCGCATAGCCGTGGAGGACCTGGGCGAGGTCAGCGTGACGGTGAACTGATCGCCTGCCGTGCACCCTACCGAAGCCTGGAGCGAACTTAACCAAACGCCTGGTTGCACGCCAACACGAATGCTGCGATGCACAAGAAGCAGCTGCGGGCGGAACGGGCTTGAGCATCGAACGTACGGCGTCACGGACGCTTCCATCCTGGGAGTTGGCCACCACCTCCCGACCGGCCTGGCGGCGGCATGCCGGCCAGGGCATTCTGGTCCTGGCGCTCGCGCTCGTCGTCGTCACCATCCTGTCGTTCGGCGGCCGCTGGGCGTGGCTGCTCGACCTGCTGACCTTCTGGCGGCCCCATCTGCTGGTGACGGCCCTGCTGCTGGCCGGCCTGGCCTGGATCGTCAGGCAGCACCTTGGGGCCGGCCTGGCTCTGGCCGTGGCCGCTGTGAACGTCGCGGCCATCCTCGTGCCGGCAGGCCACGCCGCCCTTCCGTCGACAGCCGGGCCCCCGGTGAAAGTGATCACCCTCAACGTGCTGGGCGACAATCGCCGGGGTCGCTCGCTGATCGAGTTCCTGCGCGAGAGCGACGCCGACGTGATCGCGCTCGAGGAGGTCAGCCCCTACTGGGACCAGCAGCTGGCCGCACTCGCCGAGATCTATCCCTACCGGATCCCCGCCGTTGGCTTTCGCCCGAACCAGACTGTGCTTCTCAGTCGTTTACCAATCTTGTCTGCCGCCGTCCTGGACCCGCCCGCGGCCGAGTTCAACACGGCCTGGGACCGACCGCTGCGGGCCGAGATCGACGTTCACGGCCAGCCACTGGTGGTCTATGCCGTTCACCCGCCGACGCCACGGTCCCTGGCCCAGTGGACCACCCGCAACGCCCAGCTTGCCTGGGTAGCCGACATGGCGCGCGAGCGCGACGGCAACCGGCCGCGAATCATGCTGGGTGACTTCAACACACCGCCCTGGTCGTTCCTGTTCCGCGACGTCAACACCACGGCGGAACTTCGCGATGCCGGCGGCACGCTGCGCCAGGCGACCCGGCAGCCGATGCTGCTGCCGCCGCACCTGGCCTGGCTCGGCGCACCGGTGGACCACGTCCTGGTCTCTCCCGACATCGGCGTCGCCGGCTTTGCCGTCGGCCCCTACGTCCACTCCGACCACCTGCCGGTGATCGCCGATCTCGTCCTGCCCGTCCCCGGGACCTCGCCGCCGCCTTGAGCGGTCAGCGCCACCGGTTGCGCTCGATTCGCCGGGCCTGCGCCTGCTGGAGCCGTGCCGGCAGCGAGGCGAAGCTGGCGGCGGCAGTCTCGCGGTCGCCGGGCGTGCCGGCGCTCCAGGCCCGAAACTCGAGGGCCACGGTGATAATCAGGCCGACGGCGACGACAAGCATGCCGCCGGCGGGCCCGATGTCGCTCATCGCGACCAGGATCACGCCGATGAAGGTCAGGGCCACCGTCCACAGAGGCGGGCCGTCGGTCACCCATCGGCGCGACCTCGTCGACGACGGCTCGGAAACCTGATCCATGCGGGCTGTCTCACTCCGGTGATCGACACGCAGCAAAGCTGTGCCTCGCGCCGACAACGTCAATGGTCGCGGGCGTCGAGCGTGGAGGCCGGTTGGCCGCCGTCAGTCCTGAAGCTGCTCGCAGAAGCGGATGATGCGGCCGCACGCATCCTCCAGCAGATGCGTGCCGGTGGCATAGGAGATGCGGAAATAGGGATCGAGGCCGAAGGCCGTGCCGTGGACGACGGCCACACCCTCGTCCTCGAGCAGTCTGGCGGCAAAGTCGGCGCTGGTCTCCAGCAATGCACCCTTGGCCGTGCGCCGGCCGATCGCGCCGGCACAGCTCGGATAGACGTAGAACGCACCTTCCGGCCGGTGGCAGCGGAGCCCCGGTGCCTTGTTCAAAAGGTCGACGACGAGGTCACGGCGCTGCCGATAGACGGCATTGCGCTCGGCCAGGAACGACAGATCGCCGTTCAGCGCCGCCACGGCCGCGGCCTGGCTGATCGACGAAGGATTCGAGGTCGATTGCGACTGGATGATGCCCATGGCCCGGATCAGCTCCTTGGGCCCACCGGCATAGCCGATGCGCCAGCCGGTCATCGCGTAGGCCTTGGAGACACCGTTGACGGTCAGCGTGCGGCCCTGCAGCGACGGCTCGACCTGCACCGGCGTCGTGAAGCGAAAATCGTCGTAGACTAGGTGCTCGTACATGTCGTCGGTCATCAGCCAGACATGCGGATGGCGGACCAGGACGTCGGTCAGCGCCTTCAGCTCGGCCTCGCTGTAGGCCGCACCCGTCGGGTTGTTGGGCGAGTTCAGCATGACCCACTTGGTCTTGGGGGTGATCGCCTCGTCCAGATCCTCGGGCCGCAGCTTGAACCCGGTCTGCTCCGGGCACGACACGAACACCGGCGTGCCGCCGGCCAGCAGCGTCATGTCGGGATAGGAGACCCAATAGGGAGCGGGGATCACGACCTCGTCCCCGGGGTTCAAGGTCGCCATCAACGCGTTGTACAGCACCTGCTTGCCACCGGTGCCGACGCTGATCTCGTCGGTGCGGTAGGTGATGCCGTTCTCACGCTTGAACTTGTCGACGATGGCCTGCTTCAGCGCCGGCGTGCCGTCGACCGCGGTGTACTTGGTCTGCCCCTGGCGGATCGCGGCGATCGCCGCTTCCTTGATGTGGTCGGGCGTATCGAAATCGGGCTCGCCGGCCCCGAGCCCGATCACGTCGCGTCCCTGCGCCTGCAGTTCGCGGGCGAGGTTCGTGACGGCGATGGTGGGCGACGGCTTGATGCGGGCGAGATTGGAAGACAGGATCGACACCAGTGGGCTCCCGGCGCTGCGGACCGCGCCGTTCTACGGCCGACGGGGGCCGCTGACAATGCGCCGCCACGGCGGATGCTTCCGATCGGCGCTGTTTGAGCGCTGATCCCAGGGGATGGGCCCGGCTCACGGCGGGAGCGCGGCGACGTTGCGCCGCAGTGGCATCAGCCGGACGAGGCCGGTCGCGGACCGGGCCGGCAGTCGGATGATCGGCTTCAGCTGGCTGGGCGGGGACGGCCGGAGGATCGCAACACCGCTGGGCGCCTTGGCAAGACTGATGAAACCGCGGCTGCGGAGGGGCACCAGGCGGCGTCGGTCGGGGAC
>JBATRI010000589.1:0-7410 GCA_049292515.1 Geminicoccaceae bacterium | reverse complement strand
GCCTGCAGCGCCTGTGGGGAACGGCGTTGAGCACGGCGGAACTCGCGGCGCTCGCCTTGAGCCTGGGTGCCGACGTCCCGGTCTGCGTGCTCGGCCGAGCCGTTCGGATGCGGGGCATCGGCGAATTGCTGCAGCCGGTTGCCGAGCTGCCGGCGTTGCAGCTGGTCCTGGTGAACCCCGGCCTTCCGCTGGCCACGGCCGCCGTGTTCAAGGCGTTGCGGGCGGAAACCTTCGGGAACCGCCCAGCCGCCGTGCCTGGCACCCCGAGCCTGGCCTGGCTCCGCACCTGCCGCAACGATCTGGAAACACCCGCACGAGCATTGCTGCCGGTGGTCGGCGAAATCCTGACCGTGCTGGAGGCGGAGCCGGACTGTCGCTTCGCCCGCATGTCGGGTAGTGGTCCCACCTGCTTCGGTGCTTTCGCGACCCGTGCGGCGGCCGAGGCCGCCAGTCGCCGCATCGCTGCCCGGTATCCGCGCTGGTGGGTAACGGCCTGCCGGACGCTAGATCCGACCACGTCCGAGGTTGCCACCCGTATCGGCGCATCCTAATGTCGGCCGCGCGCTTGGGGCGTCGCCAAGCGGTAAGGCAGCGGACTTTGGATCCGCCATCCGGAGGTTCGAATCCTCCCGCCCCAGCCAGCCTACCCCATTACGGGTTCGAGCTGCATCGTTGCTATGCCGGCATGCGCAGTAGACTTTAAATAGATGATGAAATATTTGTTTGCACTTGCGTGCATATAACTTTCAGGAGCTGGAAGTGATATTTCTTTAGGTAATGTTAGTGTAATGGTATTAATAAATAATTACGAAATACCGAAGATATCGAAGCATTTCAGTTCAGTTTTCGGCCGATATACCGGCTGCTTTGAGCTATTTTTTATTCTATGGAAGTAGAGGTTGAACGCGCCTCTTTTTCATTTTGTTTGGCAATTCTAGCCCACTTCTTACGCTCCTCCTGACGTTTGCTTGTCTGGGGCGACGGCTTGCTGGCAGTCTGTGGTGCAGCCGGAACCGTCTCGGCACAGACTGCCTCAGCAGCCTTGAGCAGACGCTCAACGCTGGCCAGGGTCAGCTCCCCCTTGGGGATCTGGGCACGGACGGTTTCCACGGCCTGGCGTAGAATGGTGGTGGCATCGGGCATCTTGGTTGTCCTCGGGTCGCCGCCGGCCGTGGAATGGCTGGTCCACAGAGCCAACGTCTAGACCCGCACGGCGGTACATACGGCTGGGGCGAAAGCAGAGCGGTGGCAGGTATTGGAGATTGAGCCGGCCCAAGAAAAGGCACTTCTGCGTAAACCGCAGTAAAGTGTCAATGCAAGGCGCTGGACCATAACCCTGTGAATACTAGCGGACTCGACGATTTGCAAGCGCTGGACCGCTGTTAGACACGCACCGGCAGGCTCAGTCGTGGCCCGCTTCGTCGTCGAAGCCGCGACGGTGGCTGAAGTATACGAGCCACATCAACCCCATCCCGAGCCCCAGCGTGGCGACAACGCCCAGCGCCAGCGCAATGTAGCCGTGCACGCTCATCTGCACGTCCGCCAGCTGATTCCAGGCCCACCAGCCGACACCCGCGGCGGCGACCAGCAATGCCAACAAGGTGACGACGACGCCGATGGTACCCTTCATGCGACTGGCCCTTGCCGACTTGGCATGACAGCGTCAGGTTCCCTCGCGAACTCGTCGACGCGTGGATGCGAGACCCATTTCATTCGAGTTTCCTGCTGGCAGTGGAATGATTAGGTAGGAGTTGAGCTGGCATGCAGCCACATTTTCGTCGCCATACCGACGTCCTGCGCGAAACGGTCCCACTCGACGGGCGTACCGTGCTCGAGATCGGCTGCGGTGGCGGGCAGCTCCTGGGGTGGCTGGCCCGCGAGGGCGCCGCAGTGGTCGGCCTGGATCCTGGGCTGGAGCAACTCGCGCGGGCCTGCTCCGAGGCCCCTGGCGCGCCGCTGGTCGCAGGTCGAGGCGAGGCTCTGCCGTTCGAGTCCGGGCGGTTCGACCTCGTGCTCTTCTTCAACAGCCTGCATCACGTGCCGCTCCAGGCTCAGTGGCAGGCGCTCGCCGAGGCCGCCCGCGTGCTGGTCACCGGCGGTGACCTGCTGGTCGTGGAGCCACTGCCGGAGGGCGACCATTTTGCACTCCTGCAGCCGCTGGAGGACGAGACCGAGGTCAGGCGGGAGGCTTTCCGGGCGTTGCATGCGGCATCGACCATGGGCCTGCGGATGGTCAAGGAAGCATTCTACGCCACGCGCATCATCGAGCCCGATTGGCCGTCCGTCCGAGCCCGGTTCGTCGCAGTCAGCCCCGACCGTGCAGCGAGGCTCGCCGTGTTGGATGCAGAGCTGGAGCGATTGTTCGAATCCTCCGGCGAGGCTGTCGAAGGAGGTCGCGCGTTCGTGCAGCCCATGCGGCTCAACCTGCTGCGGCGCGGGCCATGAGTGTACCTGTGGTCGGCATCGCGGGCGACGAGGCGGAGCGGCACATCAGCTACGCCATTCGCACGGCGGTGTTCGTGGACGAGCAGGGCGTGCCGCTGGACGAGGAACTCGACGAACACGACGCCCAGGCCACGCATCTTCTGGCCAGGATCGGCGGGCGCCCGGTCGGCACGCTGCGCTGGCGGGTGGTGCCGCCTGACACCGTCAAGAT
Organism: Geminicoccaceae bacterium; assembly: GCA_049292515.1. Lineage (GTDB taxonomy): Bacteria > Pseudomonadota > Alphaproteobacteria > Geminicoccales > Geminicoccaceae > Benzoatithermus. The sequence goes on along the minus strand of JBATRI010000589.1, from coordinate 4,754 downwards.
CGAGCGCGTGGCCGTGTTGCGCGAGGCGCGCGGCTCCGGTCTTGGTCGGATGCTGATCGAGATGGCGCTGCAGCAGGCGGCCGCCGCCGGGTTCAGCCGCGCGGTGCTCAACGCGCAAGCCGTGGCCGTCGAGTTCTACCGGCGCCTGGGCTTCGTGGTCGCGGGTGAGCCGTTCGACGAGGCCGGCATCCCGCATGTCCCCATGCAATTGGACATTGTGCTGCCGAAGACCGACTAAGCGGCAGCGGCGCGGGGCCGGCGCCGACCAGCGGTCACCCGGCGTAGCCACCCCGCTAAATCCTCCATGTACGTGAAGAGTACCGGCGTGATGAACAGGGTCAGCACCTGCGAGACCAGCAGGCCGCCGACGACGGCGATGCCCAGAGGCTGACGCAGCTCGGCGCTGGCACCTTGCCCGATGGCGATCGGCAACGTCCCCATGAGAGCGGCCAGCGTCGTCATCATGATCGGCCGGAAACGCAGCAGGCAGGCCGTCCGGATGGCATCCAGTGGCGCCATGCCCTCGCGCTGCCTGACCAGGGCCACGTCGACCATCATGATCGCGTTCTTCTTGACGATGCCGATCAGCATCAGGAGGCCGATCGTGGCGATGACGCTGAGATCCTGCCCGAACAGGGTGAGCGCGGCCAAGGCGCCGACGGCGGCGGCAGGCAGGCCGGTGAGGATGGTGAGCGGGTGGATGAAGCTCTCGTACAGCACGCCCAGCACGATGTAGATCGTTGCCACGGCCGCCAGCAACAGGAGCCCCTGGTTCGCCAGTGCCTCCTGGAACACGCGCGCGGTACCGGAGAAGGTGGTGCTGATCGTGGCGGGCACGCCGAGCTCGCTCTTGAGCGCATCGATCCGCTGCACCGCGTCCCCTAGGGAGACGCCCGGCGGCAGGTTGAAGGAGAGCGTCACCGCCGGCAGCTGGCCCAGCTGGTTGATGGCCAGCGGGCCGGCGACACGCTCGATCCGCGCGAACGCCGATAGCGGGACGACGCGCCCGGAAGATGCTGCGACCCGGACAGCGTCGAGCCGATCGGCACTCCAGGGAATGCGGGGATCGAACTCGACGATGACGGCAAAATCGTCCCCGGTGGCGTAGATGGTCGATGCCTGCCGGCTGCCGAAGCCGGTGTAGAGCGTCGAGCGCAGCTGTTCGGCGGTGATGCCGAGCTGGCGCGCCTTGTCGCGGTCGATCACGACCCGCGCCTGCAACGCCGTGTTCTGGAGGTCGCTGGAGACGTCGGCGAAGGCGCTGTCCCGACCCATCCGGTCACCGAGCCTGGTGGCCCAGTCGTAGAGCTCGTCGCGATCGATCCCCTGCACGACGAACTGATACTGGCTCTTGCTCGATCGGCCACCAAAGCTGAGATTCTGGACCGGAACGATGAAGCTGCCGATGCCGGGAATCCGGTTCAGGTCGCGGCGAAGGTCGGCCACTACCTGCCCCAACGGCGCCCGTTCGGCCTTCGGCTTGAGCTCGACGAAGAAGCGGCCGTTGTTGAGCGTGGTGGATGCCCCGCCGCCGCCCACCACCGACGCCACGTGGGCCACGTGCGGCGACCGCTCGAGCACGGCCTCGGCCTGCTGCTGCAGTGCCTGCATGGCTGGAAACGAGACGTCCTGGCGAGCCTCGGTCCGGATCGACAGCTGACCGATGTCCTCCTCGGGAAAGAAGCCCTTGGGAATGTCGCGGAACAGCCAGACGGTGACCCCGACGGTGGCGATGAACAGCAGGAGCATCAGCGGTCTGGCGCGCAGGCACAGATCCAGCAGCACGCCGTAACCTGCCTGCAGACGATCGAAGCCACGCTCGAACATGTTACGGCGCGTCGGGCCGCTGGCAGCCGGAAGGCGGGCGCAGAGCATCGGGGTCAGGGTCAGGGAGACGAACGCCGAGGCGGCGATGGCGATCGTCACCACGACCGCGAACTCGCGAAACAGCCGTCCGACCACACCACCCATCAGCAGCACCGGGATGAACACGGCCACCAGGGAGACGGTGATCGAGACGATCGTGAACCCGATCTCGCGGCTCCCGCGCAGGGCCGCCTGCATCGGGGGCATCCCCTCGTCGATATGACGGACGATGTTCTCCAGCATGACGATGGCGTCGTCGACGACGAGGCCCACCGATAAGGTTAGCGCCAGCAACGAGATGTTGTCGATCGAGTAGCCGAGCAGATGCATGGCACCGAACGTCGCGATGATCGAGACGGGCACCGCGATGCTCGGGATTGCGGTGGCGGCGAGGCGGCCAAGAAAGAAATAGATGACCAGCACCACCAGGCCCACAGTCGCCAGGAGGGTGAGCTGGACATCATGGACGGCAGTCCGCACCGAGGCCGAACGGTCGTTGAGGACGTGGATGCTGCCGGATGGGCCCAGGTCGGCCGTGAGCTGCGGCAGCATGGCGTTGACGCGGTCGACGACCGCCACGGTGTTGGCCCCCGGCTGGCGTTGCACGGCCAGCACCAGGGACCGCTGGCCATCATACCAGCTTGCCTGCTGGTCGTTCTCGACCGAATCGATGACCCGCGCGACCTCGCCAAGGCGCACCGGATGGCCATTGCGCATCGCCACGATCAGGTCGCGAAAGCCCGCGGCGTCGGCGAGCTGGGTACGCGCCTCGATGGTCAGGTTCTGGGAGCGGCCCTGAACGGTGCCCACCGGCGTGTTGGCGTTGGCAGCGCCGACAGCGGTCTCGATCTCGTCGACCCCAATGCCGCGCGCCGCCAGCAGGTCCGGATCGAGCTGGATGCGCACCGCGTATTTCTGGCTGCCGTAGACCTGCACCTGACCGACACCGTCAATGGTCGAGAGTGCCGGAGAGATCACCTGCTGAGCGAAGGCGTCGAGGTCCGGCAGCGGGGTGGTGTCGCTCTGCAGGGCCAGCAGCAGGATCGGCGCGTCGGCGGGATTGAGCTTGCGATAGCTGGGCTGCGTTGTCATTTCGATCGGCAGCTGGCGCTGTGTGCGAGCGATTGCCGCCTGCACGTCGGCCGCAGCCTGGTCGATGTTGCGGTCGAGATCGAACTCGATGACGATCGAGGTCGAACCCTGGGAACTGGTGCTGCTGATCTGCTGGATCGCCGGGATGGTCGAGAACTGCTTGATCAGTGGGGTCGCCACCGAATTGGCCATGGTGTCCGGTGACGCCCCGGCCAGATCGGCCGAGACGGAGACCGTCGGAAAATCGACTTCGGGTAGCGCCGCCACCGGTAGCTGGCCGTAGGCGAACATGCCTCCCAGCGTCATGGCGACGGTGAGCAGGATCGTGGCGACCGGGCGCCGGATGAACAGTGCCGAGAAGTTCACGAGCCGGCTCCCGGCAGCGCCTGAGCGACGCTGTGCGGTTCCGGCCGTACCGTAGCCGTCACACGACTGCCGTTGCGCAGACGTAGCTGGCCTTCGACGACGACCTGATCGCCGGCCACAAGGCCTTCGGTCACGACCACATCCTCGGCGACGGTCTCACCGGTCACGACCTTACGGACCGCGACCTTGGAGTCCGCACCCACGACATACACGAACGGCCCGTCCTGTCCCGGCTGGACCGCCACGGTCGGAATGGTGACCGCATCGGAGATTTCGCCCAATACCAGCTCGATGTCGACATATTGGCCGGGCCAGAGTGCTCCGTCGTCGTTGGGGACGGTGGCCTTGGCGGTGATCGTACCGGAGGCCGTGTCGACGCTGCTGTCGATGAAGTTCAGGCTGCCCGACGCCAGCGGTTGTGCTGCGCCATGGACGAACACCCGTACCGGTACGTCGCCTTGCGCATCGGCCGCGCGCACGGCCATGAGATCGCGCTCGGGCAAGGTGAAGCTCACCCGCAATGGCTTCATCTGCGTGATCGACACCAGCCCGTCGCCGCCATCCGAGGCACGCACGATGTTGCCGGGTGTCACGCGCACCACGCCGACTCGACCATCGATGGGCGCACGCACGGTGCTGAAGTCCAGCCGAATGCGATCATTGTCGAGCGCCGCCTGATCCGCCTGGACATTGGCGGCGGCAATCTTCGCGTCGGCCTCGGTCTGGTCCACCTGCTGCTGTGCCGTGACCCGTTTCTGGAGCAGGTCCCGGGCCCGCTGCAGGTCGGCCTGGGCACGCGCGAGGGTCGCCTGATCACGGGCGAGTAGCGCCTCATCCTTGGCGATCCCGGCGCGGATCTCTCGGTCGTCGATTTGGAACAGCAGGTCGCCCCGGTGCACGAGCTGCCCGTCGGCGACGTGCTGCTCCAGCACCTCGCCCTCGACCCGGGCCCGTACCGTGACGGTGGCGACCGGCTCGACCCAGCCTACGGACGACCGGGTGACCGGTACGTCCTGCCGTTGCGCGATCGCGGCGACCACCGCGATCTTCGGCCCTTCGGCGGGTGCGCCTGCCGCCGTCGCCACGGCCGCCGGCCCCGGCTCGAGATGGCCGTAGGCGGCGATGCCTGCAGCGGCGGAGAGACCGATGGCCACGAAGGCCAGAGGTAGATACCGCATGACTGAGGGGTCCGGTCAGGCTGGTGGTTGGAGGTTGGTGGGCGACACACGGACCAGCCCGCCCAGCAGCAGATCGGCCACCGCATGGGCCGGATTATCGCTGCCGCTGTCGGCCGCCATCCGGATGCCACCCAGCACGACCGTGGCGGCCAGCTCCGCGTCGACCTCCGCAAACTGCCCGCTTTGCGTGCCATCGCGGATCACCTGGGCGATATCGCCGCGAAGCTGGCGCAGCCCGCGCCGGAGCACGGC
>JBATRI010000588.1:0-7950 GCA_049292515.1 Geminicoccaceae bacterium | reverse complement strand
GTCGAAGGTCATCCGCGAGGCGGTGCGCGGTGGCCAGCAGATCAATGCCGAGGGCGATCTCATCGTCATGGCCACGGTCAGCGCCGGGGCGGAGCTCGCCGCGGTCGGCCACATCCATGTCTACGCGCCGCTGCGCGGCCGCGCCTTCGCCGGCATCGAGGGCGACGAGGACGCGCTGATCTTCTGCGACCAGCTGGAGGCGGAGCTGCTGTCGGTGGCCGGCGTGCATCTGGTGGCCGACGAGATCGATCCACAGCATCATCGGCGCCGCGCGCGCATTGCCCTTGAACATGAGCGGCTGGCAATTCATACGCTGCCCTGAGCCCATGGGCAGCCGGGCGGCACTCGGCCCGAGAGGAGGAGATTGAATTGGCGAAAGTCATTGTCGTCACGTCGGGCAAGGGTGGTGTCGGTAAGACCACGTCGGCCGCGGCGCTCGCGACCGGCCTTGCCGTCATGGGCAAGAAGACCGTGGTCATCGATTTCGACGTGGGCCTGCGCAACCTCGACCTGATCATGGGTTGCGAGCGGCGCGTCGTGTTCGACTTCATCAACGTCATCAACGACGGCATCCGGCTGCAGCAGGCGCTGATCAAGGATAAGCGGATCGAGGACCTCTACGTCCTGCCGACCTCGCAGACGCGCGACAAGGACGCGCTCGACCGCGACGGCGTCGAGAAGGCGCTGACGGAGCTGCGCGAGCAGTTCGACTACATCATCTGCGACAGCCCGGCCGGCATCGAGCGCGGCGCCCAGATGGCGCTCTACTTCGCCGACGAGGCGGTGATCGTCACCAACCCCGAGGTCTCCTCGGTCCGCGACAGCGACCGGATCATCGGCATCCTCAACAGCAAGACCCGCCGTGCTGAGCGGGGCGAGGAGCCGGTCAAGCAGCATCTGCTGCTCACCCGCTACGACACCGGCCGGGTCGAGAAGGGTGAGATGCTGAAGGTCGAGGACGTGCTGGAGATCCTGGCCATCCCGCTGCTGGGCGTCATCCCGCAGGACGATGCGGTGCTGACCGCGTCGAACGTCGGCATGCCGGTGGTCCTGGACGAGCGCTCCAAGGCCGGCCAGGCCTACACCGATGCCGTGCGCCGGCTGGTCGGCGAGCAGATCGAGATGCGCTTCACCGCCCCGGCCAAGCGTGGCCTCATGCAGTGGATCATGCGGAGGACCGCGTGAGACTGCTCGAGTACTTCCGGCTCGGCCGCCGTCCGCCTTCCGCGGACACGGCCAAGCAACGCTTGCAGCTGGTCATCGCCCACGACAAGGGTGCCGGCGGCTACGAGTTCCTGCCGCTCTTGCAGCGCGAGCTGCTGGAGGTCATCCGCAAATATGTCGAGATCGATCCGCGCAAGGTGAAGGTCGACATCGAGCGCGGCGACCAGATGTCGGTGCTGGAGCTGAACGTCGAGCTGCCGGCGGTGCTGGCGCGCCCGCAGCTGGTCTAGCGCGAGCGGGCACCGACCTTCCCTGCCCCGATGGTCCGTGCCCCGAATGTGAGAAAACTTCGCGTTTTGCCGCGCGGGATCGGCTAAGTCGGCTTGCAGACGGGGCAAGCAGGGGTATGGGCCGGCGATGCGGGGACTGACGGAGCGGGTTGCGCGTCACCAGCGGGCCATGGGCCCGTTCCTGGTGATCGCCGTGTTGCTGGGCCTGCTCGGCCTGCCATTGGCGGTGTGGCTCGACCTGCGCACGCTCTCCGAGCGGCTGCTGCGGCTCCAGGCGAGCGAGACCAGCCGGATCATCGACGACATGCGCGGCTACTATGCCAGCGATGTCGTCGGGCGGGTGCTGGCCGCGCACGGCGAGGTGACCACCTCCCACGAGTACCGCAAGATCCCGGGCGCCATCCCGATCCCGGCCACCCTGTCGATCGAGCTCGGCAAGCTGATCAGCGGCCATGACGGGACGGTCAAGTATCGCTTCGTGTCCGACATGCCGTTCAAGGGCCGCGAGCAGCACCGGCTCGACAGCTTCGAGAGCGGTGCGATCAACGCGCTGCGGGCAGATCCCGGCCAGCCGGTGGTGGAGGTCGCGGGCTCGATCCTCGACCGCACGGTGCGCGTCGCGACGCCGGTGATGATGAAGGAGGTCTGCGTCGCCTGCCACAACACCCACCCGGACAGCCCGAAGACGGACTGGAAGGTCGGCGACGTGCGCGGCATCCAGGAGATCGCCGTGGCCCAGCCGCTGGGCACCAACCTGCTCGCGTTCAAGTTCCTGCTGCTCTACTTCGCCCTGGCGGCCGCCGCCGGGATCGCCTTCATCCTGCTGCAGCGGCGGCAGGCGAGGCTGATCCGCGGCATCAACCAGGAATTGTCGCAGGCCAACGACTTCCTGGCCACCATCTCGATGAAGCTCGCCAAGTATCTGTCGCCGCAGATCTATAAGAGCATCTTCAGCGGCCAGAAGGACGTGCTGATCACCACCGAGCGCAAGAAGCTCACCATCTTCTTCTCCGACATCGAGAACTTCACCGGCACGACCGAGCGGCTGCAGCCGGAGGACCTGACCGCATTGCTCAACGAGTACCTGACCGAGATGTCCGGCATCGCGCTGGCGCACGGCGCCACGGTCGACAAGTTCATCGGCGACGCCATCCTGGGCTTCTTCGGCGACCCCGAGACGAAGGGCGTGGAGGAGGATGCGAAGGCCTGCGTACGCATGGCGGTCGACATGCAGCAGCGGCTGGCCCAACTGAACTCCGAATGGCGCCAGCGCGGCATCGAGCAGCCGTTCCGCGCCCGCATCGGCATCAACACCGGCTACTGCAACGTCGGCAATTTCGGCAGCGACGACCGGATGGACTACACGATCATCGGGGCGGAAGCCAATCTCGCCGCCCGCCTGCAGACCATCGCCGACCCCGGCGGCATCGTCCTCAGCTACGAGACCTACGCGCTGGTGCGCGACCTGGTCCGTGCCCAGCCGCTGCCGGGAATCCAGGTCAAGGGCATCAGCCGCGAGGTGGTGCCCTACGCCGTCGAGGGCTTCCTCGGCGACCTGGCGCAGCGCTCGCAGGTGATCAGCGAGCACGCCAAGGGCCTGGACCTGTTCATCGACCTGGACGTGATCGACGACCGGGCCGCGGAGCGGACCAAGCGGCGGCTGCGGGAGATGCTGGCGGCGCTGGAGGGAAGGACGAAGCCGGCGTGACGGCTGGCCCGGCTGCACTCGATCGGTCACCGCCGCATCAACGGGACCTGCATCCGCCAGTAATCCTCGTTCCCGGCCATTGTCAGGCCTGGCGCCTGATCGGCCACTCGACCGTCGCCCGAATCGCCCGCCCGGCAGGCGGCGGCTTCAGCGACCAGACCCGTCACCCCCACACCTGGGCCAGCTTCGTCCAGATCGACGGCCTGAACACCCGCGTCACCAGCGCGCGCGGCCTGGGCCAGGAGTGGACCAGCCTCGATCGGCTGGAACGCTGGCTGCGTGGGCAAGGGTTCAGGTACTGGTGGGTGGCAAACAAGTTGGATTCGTTGGGGAGATGATAGGTGAAAAAGGCGACAGGCTAGCTTGAGAGAGCAGTAAAGGGTCTCGTCTGCCGGATCACCATGGCGACGCTCCTGGCGCTCCCGCGCGAGCTCAGCAGGCTGGACGGCAAGGTCCATCGCGAGCCTGACCGGCACGGCACCCTTCGCCCGCAACAGGGGCGTGATGCGCGGCAATCGGATGGTCTGGGGCGGGCGGCAGCAGGTGCGCACCACCCTCGATATGGCCGCCCTCACCGCAAGCCCCCGCAACCCGGCGCTCCGGGCCTTCTACCAGCGCCTAGCGAAGGGACGGATGTGTGCCGTGCCTGCCACCGACGTGCTCGCCCAGCGCTCCTTCGTGCGCCAGGTCTTTGGCGTGGCGGCCTGACCAGGCCGGAGCGGTCTAGCAGTTCGCCCGTACCGCGCCGACGCAACAGAATCCTTGACCGAGACTCGGCGGAGGAGCAGGGTTTCGGGTGGTAGACGTGCCCATCTGAAGAATGTCGGTTCCAGGGTTTAGGAGAAATGGTGTGTTTGTAAAAGTCAGGCAAGTTCAAAAAATTGATGTATCCATACAACAATGCTGGCGACCAGCTGAATTCTTTGGAGGCGACTGCCTCGATCACAGCTCTTTTCGAAGAATATGCCATGTAGCAGCCGGCGCCAGGTACCCTGGGCGGCCAACTTCTACTGATAATTAGGCCCATCGTAGCATGGAACAGTTTAGTGCAATTCCTTTTTTTGATAAAGAAGGAATGCCTTATGTGCCGCGGCGCCGGGTTCTGCTTGGTCTGGGCGCTTTCGGAACAGGTTGCGTTCTAGGCGGGGCCGGCGCGGCTCAGGAGATGCCCGACCTAAAAGGCAAAATGAGCGACGAAGACAAAAAGAAACTCAACGACAATCGGGTAGGATTAATTACCGGAGGTCCCGGCGGCCGCTACTTGCAATTTGGCGTCGATCTTGCGCGCTTGCTCGACAATCACAAAGACCTCTCGATGAGGGTGGTCGTGATGTTCGGTAAAGGCTCTCTCCAGAACATTAACGACCTTTATAACCTCAGGTCGGTTGACGCTGCCATCGTGCAGGCGGATGTGCTGCACTATATTAAGCAGTTGCGGTCTGACGAGCTTATGAAACGAGGTTTGCAGGATATCGAGAAACGTGTCGCTTATATTACTAGACTCTACAATGAAGAGGTGCACGTTCTTGGTAGGTATGAGCCTGACGGGCGTAAGATATCCGAACTGAAAGACCTCGACAGCAAAAAAGTGAACCTGAGCGAACCGAACAGCGGAACCTACCTGACCGCCAAGCAGGTACTGCGTCGTGCGGGTATTAAAGTCGACGAGCGTACCGATAGCGATGAGATAGCGTTAAATAAGCTGAAGCACGGCGAGATCGATGCGCTCTTCTTCGTTACAGCGAAGCCCGCGCCATTTTTCAGCAGCATTAGGCCTCAGGAGGCCAACGAAGCGAAACTGCATTTTTTGGTGGTGCCAGAGCTTGTCGACGATGAGCAGGGAAGCTTCAAGTATGAGGGCGGGAGCTTCACGCATGCGGACTATCCTGGACTTGTGCCAGAGGACACCGAGGTGGCGACGATCGCCGCGCCGGCGGTGCTTGCGGTCTATAACTGGGAACCCAGCAAAGAGAAGCGCTATCAGGCTCTCGTGACGTTCACCCAGCGCCTGCTGGAGCACATCGAGTCGTTGGCCAGCCTCTCGCCGTTCACCAAGTACAAGGAGATTGATCCACGCGCCACGGTATCTGACTTGACCAGATTTGCCGCCGCGGAGGAGTGGTTAACTGCCAATCCTCGTGGTTCTATTCCCGCTAAAAACTGCAGGGACGTAGTTACCAACGATCTCTTGGCGAAAGGAATAGACCCGGCCGACGTGCCAGTGGAGGAGATGAATGAACTCGGGTGGGATGCCAAGCGCCAGGGGCGGTGCTAAACTTGCCAGCCCTTGGGCCAAGTTTGGATGGCATGCACACGGAGCTCGAGATGAGAAGCTGGCAACATGGCGCTGCGATGCTATTTCTCCTCGAAGCGGTGATGGCTGTGTCACCCGCTCATGCCTTCGATACGGGTGATATGAAGTCTTTCCAGGCGAACGGCTACACGTCGTGCCAGGAATGTGATCTGAGCATTGCCAACCTGAGCGGGAAAGACATGCCGAAAGCCGATTTGAGATCGGCCAACCTGACCGGGGCCAACCTCCAGGAAGCCAACCTGAGCGAGGCCAACCTCCAGAACGCCAATCTGAGCGACGCTCGCCTTCAGAAAGCCAACCTTTGGAAGGCCAGCCTCCAGGATGCGGAAATGCCGAATGCCAAGCTCCAGGGAGCCAATCTGAGCAATGCCATTCTCAAGGACGCCAACCTGAGGCGGGCCAGCCTTCAAGGAGCCAACCTGGTGGAGGCCAATGTCGACAATGCAGAATTGAGCTACGCCAAGTTCGCGAAAACAACCTACGCGCCGAAGTCGCTGCCACCCGCTGCCTACTTGGTTGGCATCGAGGGGCTAGACTTAGTAGTCATTTTAAATTTTAGTGATACGATTGGCCTCGTGCAGCTCCGCAGGCTTCTTCAAGAAGGTGGTCTGCCGGAGGAGCGTCAGGCTACTTACGCGATCGAGCACAATAAGACGGACCACCTACTGTACGGGGAACAAGATTCCCAAGATCGTCCCAATGGCATGGGGCATCAACTCTGGGACAACCCGTTCTCCCTGCTCGAAGGTGCCTTTCGCTGGTTCGCCTTCGAACTTCCGGTTGGGTACGGGCTCTACCCGGGCCGAGCATTGCTGGTGCTGATCGGCGCTGTCGGCATCTTCGCTCTGATCTACACCGTTGCCCTGGCCATGGAGGTGGGCAGCATTTACCGGGTTTGGCCGGCAGGACGCCTCGAACCTATGGATGGCGCACTACTGGCCGCTTCGGCCAGGGCGGAGCCGCTGCTTCTGTGTAGGTCATGGACGGCACTCGGGCGTGGGCTGCAGTTCAGTTTCCTGTCGGCTTTCGACATTGGCTTTCGCGAGTTGACAGTCGGCAACTGGCTCGCCCGCCTCCAAACGCATGAGTACGAATTGCGGGCCGTCGGCTGGGTGCGGGCAGTTGCTGGGGTGCAGTCTCTGCTCAGCGTCTACCTGGTCGCGATGTGGGCACTGACCTACTTTGGTCGGCCATTCGGGTAGAAGGCCATGGCCGTTGCAGACAAGGCGACGACGGCCCTGAGCATCCGTGAACTCGACATGGTCGGCGAGGAACGCCTCGACTTCGGCCTCGATCGCCTGCATCAGCAAGTGCCTGGCCCCTCACGCAGGACGGCCAACAGCGGATCGTCGGCAAGGCTCGATCCTGGCCTGGACTGGTTCGAGAGCGCCGGCAGCGTCGCCGAGGCGGCACGAACGCGTTCACCGTATCGGGTCAAAATTAACGGCCGTGGGGGTCTCAAGCCCTTTCGGGAACCATCCGCGTTCTCTCTCCGCCTATCGGCACCGGTGCAATGCCGAACTGGACCGCTGTCCAGTATAGGCATTCGCCACAAGAGACTTGCATGCAAGAGTAATTTCCTATAATCTTGGTTTAGGTCGGATTGGGTGTGGGTCGCCTTGTATGAGGACTTCCTGGCCTTGCCACCCGCCGACACCATGACCCAGCTGGTCAAGCTCGCCCGCCTCGTGCTGGAGATTGCGCTCTCGGATTCCGACGTGGGATCCGCCCGCCTGCCTACCATCGTCGGTCCTGGCGGCATCGTGCTCGGCTACCAGACCTCCGCCCGGGTCCGCGCGCGGCCGCTGCCGGCGATCCGGGTCAAGGGCAACAGCCGGCGAGGTGGTGCCCTACGCCGTCTAGGACTGCTGGGCGAGCTGGCGCAGCGCTCCCAGGTCATCAGCGAGCACGCCAAGGACCTCGCACCTGTTCATCGACTTCGACGTGATCGACGCTCGCGCCGAACCGGCCTGGATCCGCGGCGACCAGCTCAGGCCGAGCAGATGCCGGGCACGGCAAGCTTGCGGAAGAGGTGCGGCGAGGCGACGGCGCTCGGCGGGTACTGCGCGATGCGGGCCTGGAACTCGGGATGGGCGAAGGCGCGCCTGAAATGCGCGGTGCTCTCCCAGACGGCGTAGTTCAGGAAGACGCAGCTGCCGGCGACGCCGCGGTGGAGCTGGGTCGAGACAAAGCCCTCCTGCCGCTTCATCCATTCGGCATCGCCGGCCCATGCGGCCAGCAGCTGATCGGCTTCATCCGGCGCCACCGTGAACCTGTTGACGAGCACCACGGGCCCGCCCTCGTCGGCCATCTGCTCGCGCAGGGTGACCGTCTCATCCATCTCCAGGAACGCGACCATCGAGGTCCTCCGTCTCGTCGTGTGACGTCATGTCGAGCCGCTGCCGCAGCAGCCGCAGCACGCGCCCCGCCAGCTCGAGCTCGGCCGCGGGCAGCCCGGCTGCCAGTGAAGCGGC
>JBATRI010000587.1:0-5252 GCA_049292515.1 Geminicoccaceae bacterium | reverse complement strand
GAGGGCGCCGCGGCGTTGGCCGCAACCTTGGCGATGGTGCACTGATCGGTCAATCGCCGCGGCAGGTAGGATGACGTGAGCGACGGCTACATGCCGGACGAGGCGGCGCGGGAGCCATGCGGGCTGCGATGATCCTGCCCGTCCGTGGCTGCCGAACGACGGTCAGTCGGCCCGATCGAGGCATGCGCGAGGCGACAGGATCTGGATCGCGCCGTGGTGAGTTTCCCTGCAGTGGCGCAGGTTGCCGGTGGCCAGGGCGTCGGCGTGCCCGACATGCGTTCCCCTGCCCTTGTCGCCGAGGCGCACCGTCAGTCGAAGGCCGTCGCTGCCGGCACCCATGCCGCCGACGGCCAAGGCTTTCGTCGATGCCCTCGCCGAGCCCTGGCCGGCGTGAGGCGCGGCGGGATCGGTTAGCTGGCGTTAATGGGATGGTGCCCGGATCTGGGGTTGTGCGGCCAGCCAATCGCTTGGCGCACCGCCTTCGCGTCATGCCCGATGACCCGTAACGACACGCGCTCTGGACGCCAGTTCCCCGTTTTCTGCCAATGCTCCCGCGTAACTCTGCTGGCGTCCAGGTAACCTCGGCTCAACGGCTAACCTTTCTTGCAGCGGCCTGACCCCACAAATTAGGCCCAACATTAATCTTATGACATTTAATGCCTGCTCCTATTAGAATGAGGTAGCAGTGCCCGATGCAGCCAAACTTGCATTGCTGATCAACTTTAAGGAGAACATCCATATGAAATTGAAATTTGTAATTATGGCAATGGCCGCATTTCTTGGAGTGGGGTCGCTTTCCAATCTTGCTGCGGCTCCTAGCACGCTGAGCGGCGGGGCCGTTTTCCTGCCTGACAATCGTACCCGCAATTCCCTGACAACTGTCCATCCAGCATACCGCATCGGCCGGCTTGAGAATGGCTGTACCGGTGCGCTGGTGGGTTACAATTTCGGGACGGTTAAGCACGTTTTGACTGCCGCACATTGTGTCTACGATCCGGTTACAAAGAATTTTCGAACCGGCTTGAATTTCGTTCCTCAGCAGAACGGCCTTGTCAAACCCCTGGGAACAATCAAGCCAGTCAAGGTATACGTTCCAAAAGCATGGTCTATGAAAGGTGATCGTAGCGCTGACTACGCACTATTACTTTTGCCAAAGGATTTGTACCCCAAGGCTAATGCATTCGGCCTATGGTCCGGCCAATTTCCACGCGGAACAACGGGTCTATTGGCCTATCCATCGGATAAGCCACTGGGTACCGTGTGGGCTTCGCCATGCTCTTATCAACTCTATCAGGCAAAATATTATCGCTACAAATGCGATGCTGCGAAGGGAAGTGATGGTGCTCCATTTTGGAGCATGGAGATCCTAGGTCAGATAGCGACGATATCAGCCATTCATCTTGGTGGCCCCGAAGCCGGTTACAACATTGGACTCTGGATCACACCTACGATCTACCAGCAGCTCTCCAACTGGATATTGGAGGCGAAATAACAGTCAATTTCGTTTGCGGCAGGGCTCAGCTGAGGTATGCCATCGCGGCATTGAGTGCCGCGATAGGCTTTTGGGGGGCAGGGCTCCTTCGCGGCGCCATTCGAGGTAGAGTACATTTCGCTAAGCTGATCCATTTATATGGCCGGTTCGGCGAGTACCTCTCCGAGTCCTCGATCCGCCGCAACCAGTTGGCGGCGAAGCGCAGGGCAGCCAGGATGTCCTCGCGGGAGAGCTGCGGATAGGCTGCCAGCAGCTCCTCCACCGACATCCCACGGCCGAGCTTGTCGAGCAGCAGCTCGACGGTGATCCTGGTGCCTCGGACCACGGGCTTGCCGGTCATGATCTCCGGATCGGAGACGATGCGCTCATGCCGGACGCTTCCCATACAGCTTGCTCCCGGCTGCCCATCCTCACGCATGGACGAGCTTACCACGACGCCGCGTCCCGGGCCACATGACCACATCGACCGTCACTCACCTCATTCGTCCGCCGCCATGCTCGTCGGCCGGCCATATCGCCCGGAACCGTTTCAGCGCCCATTCGAAGAGGTAATCCCCCTGGTCGACGACTTACAACAGCGCTTGACAACACTCGCTCGCCATCCATCCTCTTATAGGATATAGTACCTATAGTGTAAGCAAGAACCCGACGCGTCCGAACGAACCCGACGCGTCCGAACGAACCCGACGTGACCGAACGAACCCGACGTGACCGAGCGAACCCGACGTGACCGAGCGAACCCGACGCATCCAAACCGCGGACGGCCCGTTTGACCGGGCGCCCGGCGTGCTGGCACAAGGGAGTCGCCGGCGCGCGCCGGGCTTGGGGGATGGTGCCATGAACGACCGTATGTGGGTGAGCGAGGCGATCGCCCGGCTGCAGGCCGATGTCGCCCGCTCGGCCGACACCCATCTGATCCGCTTCGAGCTGCCGGCCACGCCCGGCATCACCCTCTACTTCAAGGACGAGTCGACCCACCCCAGCGGCAGCCTGAAGCACCGGCTGGCGCGCTCCTTGTTCCTCTACGCGCTGTGCAACGGCTGGGTCGGGCCGAGGACCACGATCATCGAGGCCTCCTCGGGCTCGACCGCGGTCTCCGAGGCCTATTTCGCCAAGCTGCTCGGCCTGCGCTTCGTGGCGGTGATCCCGCGCGGCACCGCGGCCGAGAAGGTGGCGCAGATCGAGTTCCAGGGCGGCAGCTGCCATTTCGTCGACGAGCCGCGCGCCGTCGCCGAGATCAGCCATCGCCTGGCCGCCGAGTGCGGCGGCCATTTCATGGACCAGTTCACCTATGCCGAGCGGGCGACCGACTGGCGCGGCAACAACAACATCGCCGAATCGATCTTCACCCAGATGCGGCTCGAGCCCCACCCAGTGCCGCGCTGGATCGTCTGCGGCGCCGGCACCGGCGGCACCTCGGCCACGATCGGGCGCTACCTCCGCTACCTGCGCCTGGAGACCCGGCTCTGCGTGGTCGACCCGGAGCGCTCGGCGTTCCATCGCCACTGGGCGGACCGCAGCGTCACCGGCTATGACGGCCCCGGCTCGTGCATCGAGGGCATCGGCCGGCCGCGGGCCGAGCGCTCGTTCATCCCGGACATCGTCGATCGCATGATCGCGGTCCCGGACGAGGCGAGCCTCGCCGCGACCCGGGTCCTGAGCGAGCGGCTGGGCCGCCGCTGCGGCGGCTCGACCGGCACCAACCTGTGGGGCTGCGCCCAGCTGATCGCCGAGATGCGGGCGCGCGGCGAGACCGGATCGGTGGTCACGCTGCTGTGCGACCCGGGCGAGCGCTATCTCGACAGCTATTTCGACGATGGCTGGCTGGCCGCCCGGGGGCACGACATCACGGCCGCACGGGGGCGTCTGGAACGGTTCCTCGCCGAGGGCCACATGATGGACGACGGTCAGGTCTGAGGCAGCCGACATTGCGGTCGGCCGGTGGGCGCGCTATCAGCGCCGCGCCGCGGCCCGAGGCCGCCCGCGGGCGACGAAAGGACAGTTGATGTCGGCACCACCGAGCGGTCAGGGCGAGCCCATCAGCGGCACCCGTGAACTGGTCGAATATCTGGCCAAGGGCTGCAAGCCGCGCGTGGCCTGGCGGATCGGCACCGAGCACGAGAAATTCTGCTTCACCCGCGAGGACCTGCGCCCGCTGCCCTATGATGGCCCGCGCAGCATCCGCGCCCTGCTCGAGGGCATGACCGCACGCTTCGGCTGGGAGCCGGTGCTGGAGAACGGCAACCCGATCGCGCTGACCAAGCAGGGCTGCAACATCAGCCTGGAGCCGGGCGGCCAGTTCGAGCTCAGCGGCGCGCCGCTGGAAACCCTGCACCAGACCTGCTGCGAGGCGCACACCCACCTCGACGAGGTGAAGAAGATCGCCGAGCCGCTGCAGATCGGCATGCTGGGCATGGGCTTCCAGCCAAAGTGGAAGCGCGACGACATCCCCTGGATGCCCAAGGGCCGCTACGCGATCATGGGCAGCTACATGCCCAAGGTCGGCAAGCTCGGCCTGGACATGATGCTGCGGACCTGCACCGTGCAGGTCAATCTCGACTTCGCGTCCGAGGCCGACATGGTGCGCAAGTTCCAGGTCAGCATGGCGCTGCAGCCGATCGCCACCGCCCTGTTCGCCAACTCGCCGTTCGTTGAGGGCAAGCCCTCGGGCTATCTCAGCTACCGCAGCCACATCTGGACCGACACCGACCCGGACCGCTCGGGCGTGCTGCCGTTCGTGTTCGAGCCCGGCATGGGCTTCGAGCGCTATGTCGACTACGCGCTGGGCGTGCCGATGTACTTCGTCTACCGCGACGGCCGCTACATCGACGCCAGCGGCCAGTCGTTCCGCGACTTCATGGCCGGCCGCCTGCCGGCCCTACCGGGCGAGCGCCCGACCATCAGCGACTGGGGCGACCACCTGACCACGGCCTTCCCCGAGGTGCGGCTCAAGCGCTACCTCGAGATGCGCGGCGCCGATACCGGCTCCTGGCGGTCGCTGTGTGGCCTGCCGGCGCTGTGGACCGGGCTGCTCTACGACGATGCGGCCTTGGATGCCTGCGCCGAGCTGGTGCGCAACTGGACGGCCGAGGAGCACGCCTATCTGCGGGCCGAGGTACCGCGGACCGCGTTGGGCACGCCGTTCCGGGGCGGCAGCGTCGGCGACGTCGCCCGCGACGTGGTGGCGATCGCCAAGGCCGGGCTCAAGGCCCGCGCCCGGATCGACTGGGACGGCCAGGACGAGACCCGCTACCTGACCAGGCTTGAGCAGATCGCCGCCGACGGGCGGACCCCGGCCGAGGAGAAGCTCGAGCGCTTCCACGAGGCCTGGGGCGGCAAGGTCGACCCGGTGTTCACGGAGTACGCGTTCTAGGCGCCCGTTCGCCGACTTTCCGGGGGCCCCGACACCGCGTCTCGGTCGGCGGTGGGCTCGACTAGCGGCGCCGGGGTGCGGTCGCCAGGCTGAGGGCGAGGGCGGCCACGAAGGCCACGGCGCCGATCAGGTACAAGGGCTGGTAGGCATGGCTCTGGGCGAAGAGCCAGGACATGCCGTAGGCGCTCGTCGCCTGGGCGACCGCGAACGCGGTGGTGGCCAGCCCCCAGGCGCCGTGCTGGTCGCCGGCGGTCGCGATCTCGGTGAGCCGGCCGATGACCAGGGTCGGCATGCCGGGCGTGAAGGCGCCCATCACCAGCGCGGACAGGGCCAGCAGCGGGGCCGAGGGGGCCAGGAGCGGGATCAGCACGCCGCCCAGCTGCAGGG
>JBATRI010000586.1:0-1612 GCA_049292515.1 Geminicoccaceae bacterium | reverse complement strand
TCACCACGCAGGTGGGCTTGAATCGGTACGGTTAAAACAGCCCGGCTGCCAGCCCGTAAGCCGGTTACGGTTTGGGAAAGTGTTGCCCCAAAAACCGCGCTGGCGCTGAAAATTTTATAGGTGGTGTCCCCGGCTAGAATAAGCGCCTTAGGGTTCGTTCGTTAACAACTTTGGATATTTGGTAAAATAGCCGCCAATCAATTTAGCCAATTGGAGGCCATATGACCGTAATCCATCAATGTGAATGTGCTATTTGTCAGCAATCTGAATCTCATCCAGAACAGGCGCAACATCAACGAATGAACTTGTTTATGAGCCGCCTCGATGAACAACAACGCCGCTGGTATGCCGCCCTTGAAGCTCAAAAATTAGGGCATGGCGGAACGACGCTGATAGGCAGGATAACCGGGCTATCTGTGGAAACCATTCGACGCGGTCGATACGAATTAGAAAATGATTTGGCGGACCGACCCGTTGACCGCGTACGCCAGGCCGGTGGTGGTCGTCAAACAGTCGAAAAAAAACGCCGTCCATTGCCACCGCCCTCAAAGAAGTAATTGATGATGAAATTGCTGGCGACCCGATGACTGACCACAAATGGGTCCGTCGTTCTCTCAAATATTTGGCCCACGCCTTAGTGAAACGGCGTTTTCGCATTGGAGCGACCACAGTACGCCGTATGTTGAAGAAGCTGAAATATCACTTATTCGGCAATCGTCAAAGTCTGACACCGCACCATCCTGACCGAGATCAGCAATTTCGCTTCATCCGTCGGGTTAAGAAACTATTCCTGACCGCAGGTCGGCCGGTCATTAGTGTCGATACCAAAAAGAAGGAGTTGATTGGCAATGTCAAAAATGCCGGGCGTATTTGGGAACAATCGCCCACATTGGTTAATACCCATGACTTTCTTTCTGAAGCAGTGGGTCGGGCAACACCGTATGGCATCTATGACCTGGTTCATCAGCAAGGCTCTGTTTATGTCGGCACTTCTTATGATACGCCTGAATTCGCGGCTTATGCCATTGCTCAGTGGTGGGCTGACCCCGACCGCCCGCGCTTTGCCCGCGAGGACAAACTGCTTATTCTCTGTGATGCCGGGGGCAGCAATAATTGCCGTTACTGGCGCTGGAAAATCGAGGTACAAAAGCAAGTGGTTGACGCTTTTGGTATTGAGGTGATGATTTGTCATTATCCCACAGGGGCGTCCAAATGGAATCCCATTGAACACCGACTTTTCAGCGAGATTTCCAAGAATTGGGCGGGGAAACCTTTACGAACTTTTCAGACGACACTCAATTACATTCGGGATACCACAACGGAAACGGGGCTTAAGGTCAAAGCGTGCCTGGTCGAACGTGTCTTTGATAAAGGAATGAAGTATGACCCTGAGGAACGGGACAACCTCAATTTACAGCGTTGTCGTACTTGTCCTACTTGGAACTACATTCTTCAACCACAGGTTTGTTCTGGATAATATTCGACTGTTAATGTCCAAAGTTATTTTCGAGTGAACCCTAAGATACAATTACTAAAGCTTGTGGAGGTTTTAGGTAGTCCAGTGAGATTATCTCCAACAACCCAGCGGATAAACCGGAGTGAGGAGAACCTC
>JBATRI010000585.1:0-5220 GCA_049292515.1 Geminicoccaceae bacterium | reverse complement strand
CAGGTGAAGATCCGCGGCTTCCGCATCGAGCCGGGCGAGATCGAGGCCAGGCTCGCCGAGCATCACGGCGTGCGCGAGGCCGCCGTGGTCGTGAAGGATACAGCCCTGGGACCGCAGCTCCTCGGATACGTCGCCGCAGCACCGGTGGACGGGCTCGCCGACAGACTGAGGCTGCATTTGAAGGCCTGCCTGCCGGACTACATGGTCCCGGCCCGGATCGTGGTGCTCGACCGCCTGCCGCATCTGCCGAGCGGCAAGCTCGACCGCCGAGCCCTACCAGCGCCAGCCTGGGAGGATCAACAGCTGATCCTGCCCCGCACCGGGACCGAGCGCCAGCTCGCCGAGATCTGGGCGCAGCTCCTGCGTGTCGAGCAGGTGGGCATCACCACGAGCTTCTACGAGCTCGGCGGCCACTCGCTGCTGTTGACCCAGCTCGTCTTGCGGGTCCGCAGCACCTTCGGGGTCGAGATATCGCTGGCCCGGCTCTTCGAGGACCTGACGATCCACGGCATGGCGGCCCGGATCGACGCCATGGCCGGTGCCGCGACCGGGGGCGAGCTGGATCTGATGGCCGATATCCTCGATGAGCTGGAGCAGGTGACGTGAACGCCTCAGCGACACAGCCGCGCCACGACGTGCACGCCATCGCGGCACGACTCGCCAAGCTGCCGGCCGACAAGCAGACAATCTTCCTGCGCCGCTTGGTCGATCAGGGAATCTCGCTGGCACGGTTGCCAGTGGTGGCGTTGCCGCATGACGGCAACCCGCCGCTTTCCTTCGCCCAGAGCCGCCTCTGGTTCCTGTGGAAGCTCGATCCGCAGAGCCCGGCCTATAACCTGCACCAGAGCTTCCGCCTGTGTGGCGAGCTTGATCGCGTCGCGCTAGAGCACGCCTTTAGCGAGCTTGCACGCCGTCACGAGCAGCTCCGCGCGAGCTTTCGCGAGGTGGGTGACGAGCCCTGTCTCTGCGTGACCGAGCCGGCACCTTTGGCGATCCCACTGGCCGATCTCGCCAGTGTGCCGGCCGAGAATCGTGAGCAGGCGGCCCAGGCGGCCGTCGAGGCTGAGGCGGAAGCCCCCTTCGATTTGAGCACGGGCCCACTGCTGCGGGTGCGCCTGCTACGCTTGGACGAGCGGGAGCATCTGCTCTCGGTCACGATGCACCACATCATCGCCGACGCTTGGTCGATGGAGCTGGCAGTTGGCGAGCTTGCGGCTCTCTATGCG
Source organism: Geminicoccaceae bacterium (assembly GCA_049292515.1). Lineage (GTDB taxonomy): Bacteria > Pseudomonadota > Alphaproteobacteria > Geminicoccales > Geminicoccaceae > Benzoatithermus. The sequence continues at coordinate 3,994 of JBATRI010000585.1, read as the reverse complement.
GCCTACCGCGCGGGCAGTTCGGTGCCGCTCCGACCCTTGCCGATCCGATATGTCGACCATGCCGTCTGGCAGCGCCGGCTTGCCGAGGTCGGCGAGACCGCGCGGCAACTCACCTATTGGCGGGAGAAGCTCGCCGGCGAGACGCCGGCGCTTGAGCTGCCGCTCGATTTCGCCCGGCCGGCCCTGCGCAACGGGCACGGCGCCAGCCTGTCCTGCCAGCTCGACCGGCCGCTGGCAGATGCGCTGCGGCGGCAGGCGACGGCGCACGATTCCAGCCTGTTCATGCTGCTGCTCGCGGCATTCAAGGTCCTGCTCTATCGCTACACCGGCCAGGGCAACATCAGAGTCGGCGTCCCGATCGCCAACCGCAACCGGACCGAGACCGAAGGGATCGTCGGCCTGTTCGTCAATACGCAGGTGCTCTGCAGCGACGTGGACGGCAGGCTAGGCTTCGACGCGCTGCTGGCCTCGGTCCGGCGCACCGCGATCGAGGCCCAGGACCATCAGGATCTGCCGTTCGAGCAGCTGGTCGAGGCCCTGCGGCCCGAGCGCAGTCTGAGCAGCACGCCGCTCCTCCAGGTCATGTACAACCACCTGCGCGAGCCGGCCGATGCGGCACCGGCGCTGCCGGGCCTCACGCTCGTGCCGATCGAGCGTGAGCTGCGCGCTGTTTTCTTTGATCTCGCCCTCGACACCGCCGAGATCGCCACGGGTGAGCTTTTGGTGAGCTTCGCCTACGCCACCGATCTGTTCCGCCGCACCACGATCGAGCGGATGCGCGACCACTTCGTGACCCTCCTTCGACATGTCGCTCACACCCCGGCCACCTGCATTGCCGACCTGCCGCTCCTGACCCCAGCCGAGCGGCAACAGCTTACGGCTTGGAACCAAGACGCTGCCACCTACCCGCCGCTCCCTTTCGCCCATCTCACCGTGGCGGCCCAGGCCGAGCGGCGGCGCGACGAGCCGGCCCTCTTCTGCGGCACCGCGATGCTCACCCATGGCGAGCTGCAGGACCGCGCCAATCGGTTGGCGCACCACCTGGTCGCTCACGGCGTCGGCCCGGAGGTAAGGGTCGGCGTGGCACTGGAGCGATCCATCGATCTACTGGTGAGCTTGCTCGCCATCCTCAAGGCCGGTGGCGCCTACGTCCCGCTTGACCCGGACTACCCGGCCGAGCGCCTGAACTACATGATCGCGGATGCGGGCATCGCACTTCTGGTAACCCACCGCCGCCTCGGCGAGCGGTGCGCCACTTCAGAGGGACTAGCGACACTGGACCTGGGCGCAGTCGACCTCGCAGCCGGGCCTTGCGACGCGCCTATGGTTGAGCTGCATCCCGAGAGCCTGGCCTATCTCGTCTACACCTCGGGCTCGACCGGCCGGCCCAAGGGGGTGGCGGTGAGCCATGGCGCGCTTGCCATGCATTGCCACAGCATCGGTGCCCGCTACGAGATGAGTCCTGCGGACCGCGAGCTCATCTTCATGTCCTTTTCGTTCGATGGCGCGCACGAGCGTTGGCTCACCGCCCTGACCCATGGCGGCAGCGTCGTCATCCGCGAGCCCGAGCTGTGGACACCCGAGCAGACCCTGGCGGCACTGCATCGCTACGGCGTCACCGTGACCGCCCTGCCACCGGCCTATCTCCAACAGCTTGCGGAGATCGCTGAGCGCCAAGTAAGCCCGCCACCGGTGCGAGTTTATTGCTTTGCCGGCGATGCCGTACCGAGCGCGAGCTTCGAGCAGGTCAAACGCGTCTTGCGCCCGCGCTGGATCATCAACGGCTACGGGCCAACCGAGACGGTGGTGACGCCGCTGATCTGGAAGGCAGGACCGGAATCCACCTGCGATGCCGCCTATGCGCCGATCGGCGACCGCGTCGGTGCCCGCAGCGCCTGGGTGCTCGATGCCGACCTCAATCCGATGCCGGCAGGCGTGCTGGGTGAACTCTATCTAGGTGGCCTCGGCGTCGCGCGCGGCTATCATGACCGGCCGGCGCTCACAGCCGAGCGCTTCGTGCCCGACCCATTCGGCGATGGCGGCCGCCTCTACCGCAGCGGTGATCTCGTCCGCCAGCGGCCCGACGGGCTGATCGACTATCTCGGCCGTATCGACCATCAGGTAAAGATCCGCGGCTTCCGCATCGAGCTGGGCGAGATCGAGGCCTGCCTCGCGGCACATGCCGAGGTGCGTGAGGCGCTGGTCGTGGCGCATGAGGTCCCGGCCGCGCGGCAGCTCGTGGCTTATGTCGCGGGTGACCGGCCGGAGCTTGCGGCCGAGCTCAGGGCCTATCTCAAGGGCCGCGTGCCCGACTACATGGTCCCAGCCCAGATCGTCGTGCTGGACCGGCTGCCGGTGAGCGCCAACGGCAAGCTCGACCGCAATGCCCTGCCGGAGCCGCAATGGCGCAGCCGGAACGAAGTGTCGCCACGCACCGCGACCGAACGCGCGCTCGCGGCAATCTGGCAGGAGGTGCTGGACGTCGAGCGTGTCGGCGCCAAAGACGACTTCTTCGAACTCGGTGGCCACTCCCTGCTCGCTCTCCGTGTCGTCTCCCGCATCCAGGCGGAGCTTGGCCTGCCGGTCGAGATGCGCACCCTGTTCGAGGCGCCGACGCTCGAGGAGCTCGCCGCCGCACTCGAGACGCTGGCACCGCACACCGAGGTGCTGCCACTTGTGCGCCGTGCCGTCACCGGCGAGGGGCAACCCTCCTTCGCGCAGAGCCGGTTGTGGTTCCTGTGGCAGCTCGACCCGGGCAACGCCGCCTACAATATCCCTTTGGCCTTGCGGCTGCGCGGCCATCTGCGGCCTGACCTCCTGGCTCAGGCTCTCACGGATCTCCTCGCCCGCCATGAGATCCTGCGCACGACGTTCACATACCGTGACGGCCGGCTGGTGCAGTGCATCCATTCGCCACGGCCGCAGCACCTTCCCGTGGCAGACCTCACCGCGCTTCCGGCACCGGAGGCCCATGCTCGACAGCTTGCCGAGGCCGAAGCGACGACACCTTTCGACCTCGAGGTCGGCCCGCTGCTGCGGGCGCGCCTGTTGCAGCTCGGGTCAGACGAGCATGTCCTGCTCATGACCCTGCACCATATTGTGACCGATGGCTGGTCGATGGGTGTGCTGATCGAGGAGGTGAGCGCTACCTACGATGCCTTGAGCCACGGACGGCAGGTGACCCTGCCCGAGCTGCCCATCCAGTATGCCGATTATGCCGAGTGGCAGCGCGCTTGGCTCGCCGACGGGGAGGAGGAGCGTCAGCTCGCCTATTGGACGGCTCAGCTCGGCAACAGCGATGCCGTGCTGGAGCTGCCGACCGATCGGCCGCGCCCTGCCGAGCAAAGCTTCCTTGGGGCGCAGATCGCGTTCGCCCTACCGGCCGACCTCGTGCGGCGCTTGGATGCCCTCGCCCGGCAGCAGCACGCCACACCCTTCATGGTGCTGCTGGCGGCGTTCAAGGCGCTGCTCTACCGCTGGAGCGGCCAGGACGACCTGCGCGTCGGCGTGCCGGTCGCCAATCGCGGCCGGCCGGAGACCGAGCGGCTGATTGGCCTCCTCGTCAACACGCAGGTGCTGCGTACCCAGGTCGACGGCCGGCAGGGCTTCACGAGCCTGCTGGAGCAGGTACGGGACGCCGCCCTCGGCGCCCAGGCGCACCAGGACCTGCCGTTCGAGCGGCTGGTCGAGGCCATGCGGCCCGAGCGCAGCCTCAGCCACAACCCCTTGTTCCAGGTGATGTTCAGCCACGAGCCGCGCGAACGCATCGCGCACTCGATGGCCGAGCTCCTGATCGAGGAGTTCGGCGCGGCCACGACAACCTCCCAATTCGACCTGAGCCTGACGACGGCGGAGCTGGCGGGTGGCGGGGTGGAGTGCCGGCTGAGCTATGCCCGGGCCCTGTTCACACCCGCCACCATCGAGCGGCTGCGGGCGCACTTCCTCACCCTGCTGGCGGGCCTGCTCGCCGACCCCGAGCAGCCGCTCGACAGCC
>JBATRI010000584.1:0-18241 GCA_049292515.1 Geminicoccaceae bacterium | reverse complement strand
GCCATCGACCCCGTGCTGCTGGCGGCGGCGGTGGCACCGGAGCCGGGCGCGGCGGTGCTGGATGCCGGCACCGGGAGCGGGGCTGCGGCACTGTGTCTGGCCGCACGGGTACCCGGCTGCCGGATCGTCGGCCTGGAGCGGGACCCGGATCTGCTGGCGATCGCCGCGCGGAATTTCGCGGCCGACCGCGATCCCGGCCGGTTGCACCTCGTGGCGGGCGATCTGTTCGCCCCGCCAGCCACGATCACGGCGATGCAGTTCGATCAGGTGCTGACCAACCCGCCCTTCCACATGAGCGGCAGCGCCACGCCCCCGCGCACGCTCACGGGGCGCGCGGCCCATCTGGCCGAGCGCGATCTGCCCAGCTGGATCGCCGCCTGCCTCGCCCGCCTGCGGCCGCGCGGCTGGCTGACGCTGATCCACCGCGCCGATCAGCTGGACGTGATCCTGACGGCGCTGGCGGGGCGCGCCGGCGATGCCATTGTCTGCCCGCTATGGCCCGATGCCACGGCCGGCACGGCCAAGCGCGTGATCGTGGCCGCGCGCAAGACCGGCCGCGGACCACTCCGGCTCGGGCGTGGCCTTGTCCTGCACGAGGCCGACGGTCGCTTCACCGCCGCAGCCGAGGCGATCCTCCGCGACGGCGCGTCCCTGCAACTCTGATGCGCCAGAATCCAACAGCGAGTTTTGACCCAGCATGTTCTCCTTTCCGATGCCCAAGTTTCTGCGCCGCCGGCTGCGCGCGCCCGTGGTCCCGGCGATCCGTCTGTCCGGGGTGATCGGCAGCGCCGGCTTCGGTGCGCGGGGGCTGTCCCTGGCCACGCTGGAGCGGGCCATCGATGCGGCGTTCGCCCACAAGCGCGCCCCGGCGGTCGCACTGCTGATCAACAGCCCCGGCGGCTCGCCGGTCCAGTCGGCGCTCATCGCCGGCCGGATTCGTGCCCTGGCCGAGGAGAAGGGCTTGCCGGTGCTGGCGTTCGTCGAGGACGTGGCGGCATCCGGCGGCTACTGGCTGGCCTGTGCCGCCGACGAGATCTTCGCCGATCCGTCCTCGATCGTGGGCTCGATCGGCGTCGTCAGCGCCGGGTTCGGGTTCCAGGAGGCCATCGCCAAGCTCGGAATCGAGCGCCGGGTCCACACCACCGGCGAGCACAAGGCGCTGCTCGACCCGTTCCGCGCCGAGCGGGCGGAGGATCTGGTGCTGCTGCGGCAGATCCACGGCGACATTCTGGCGCGCTTCGTGGCCCATGTGCGGGCTCGGCGCGGTGACCGGCTGCAGGGTGACGACTCCCAGCTGTTCGATGGCCGGATCTGGACCGGCGACGCCGCCTTGCAGCACGGGCTCATCGACGGCCTGGGCGAGGCGCGGGCGGTCATCCGCCAGCGCTACGGCAAGGATGCCCGCCTGGCCCTGGCCAACCCGAGGCGGGGCTGGCTGCGCCGATTGCGTTTCCGGGGCGAGGCTGCGCATATGCTCGAAGATGCTTTGGCGGTCGTCGAGGCGCGCGCCCACTGGCAGCGTTTCGGACTCTAGCCGCGAGGCCGGTGGGAAGCATGTTCACTCTGAGCTTCAGCAAGATCCTGTTGACGGTGCTCGTCATCATCGTCGCGTGGCGCGGCTACCGCATCTACCAGCAGATGCAGAGCAAGCTTGCCGCCGCCAATGCCAGGCCGGCACCGCCCGCGGCGGGGCCCAAGGCCACCGATCTGGTGGAGTGCCCGCGCTGCGGCCTGTTCGTGCCCAACGGCACCACCTGCCGCAGCACCGAGCAGTGCCAGTTTCGCCGCGGCTGAGCGGCCTGGCTCGCCTTGACCGCGCGGGGATGGCTGCCTAGGTTGCGGCCCCCTCAACCGCTGAAAATGCTGCCCGCGTGACCGCCCTGCGCCCACTGAGCTTCCAGGACCTGATCCTCCGCCTGCAGCACTACTGGGGCGAGCAGGGCTGTGTCCTGCTCCAGCCCTACGACATCGAGGTCGGTGCCGGGACATTCCATCCCGCGACGACCCTGCGGGCGCTGGGGCCCGAGCCCTGGAACGCCGCCTACGTGCAGCCGTCGCGGCGCCCGACCGACGGCCGCTACGGGCTCAACCCGAACCGGCTGCAGCATTACTACCAGTTCCAGGTGATCATGAAGCCGTCGCCGCCGGACCTGCAGGAGCTGTACCTGCGGAGCCTCTACGCGCTGGGCATCGATCCGGGCCTGCACGACCTGCGCTTCGTCGAGGACGACTGGGAGAGCCCGACGCTGGGTGCCTGGGGGCTGGGCTGGGAGGTCTGGTGCGATGGGATGGAGGTGTCCCAGTTCACCTATTTCCAGCAGGTGGGCGGCTTCGACTGCCGGCCGGTCTCGGGCGAGCTGACCTACGGCCTCGAGCGGCTGGCCATGTACGTGCAGGGCGTCGAGAACGTCTACGATCTCGACTTCAACGGCAAAGGCTACACCTACGGCCAGGTCTTCCTGCAGGCCGAGAAGGAATACTCGGCGTTCAACTTCGAGGTCGCCGACACCGAGCTGCTGTTCCGGCACTTCGCCGACGCCGAGCGGCACTGCGCCCTGATCCTGGAGTGTGGCCTCGCCCTGCCGGCCTACGACCAGTGCCTCAAGGCCAGCCACCTGTTCAACCTGCTGGACGCGCGTGGCGTGATCAGCGTCACCGAGCGCGCCGCCTATATCGGCCGTGTCCGGGCGCTGGCGAAGGGCTGCGCCGAGGCGTGGCTCGCTTCCCGTGGCGACGGCTACCATGGCTGAGCTGCTGCTGGAGCTGTTCTCCGAGGAGATCCCGGCCCGCATGCAGGAGCGGGCCGGCCAGGACCTGGCGCGGATCGTGGGCGAGATGCTGGCCACCGCCGGCATCGTCCATGACCAGCCGATCCGCAGCTACGCGACACCGCGACGGCTGACCGTGGTGGCGAGCGGGCTGCCGGTGCAGCAGGCCGACCGGGTCGTCGAGCGCAAGGGTCCGCGCACGGATGCGCCGCAGCAGGCCCGGGACGGCTTCCTGCGTGGCCTCGCCGGGCTCGACTATGCGATCGAGGAGCGCGACGACAAGAAGGCCAAGGTGCTGTTCGCAGTCATCCGCGAGCCGGGCATGGCGGTCATCGAAACTCTTTCGAAAAATATGGCTCTCGCTATCGCCCGATTGCCGTGGCCCAAATCAATGCGATGGGGCGACGGCACCGGGCGATGGGTTCGACCGCTGCATTCTATTGTAGCCCTGTTCAATGGTGAGGTGCTGCGATTTGCCCTCTCGGGGGTTCCTGCTGGCAACAGGACGCGCGGTCATCGGTTCATGGCGCCGGCTTCCTTCGAGGTACGGGACTTCGCCGACTATGTCGTCCGCCTGCGCGAGGCCAGGGTGATCCTCGACGGTGCGGAGCGCCGGGCGATCGTCGTGCGCGCGGTGGCGGAGCTGGCGGCGGCCGAAGGCTACGTGGTCGCGGACGACCCGGCGCTGCTCGACGAGATCTCGGGCCTGGTCGAGTGGCCGGTGCCGCTGGTGGGCACGATCGATGCCGCGTTCATGGAGCTGCCGGCCGAGGTGCTGGTCGGCACCATGCGCGCCAACCAGAAATACCTGACGCTGCGCACCAAGGACGGCAGGCTGGCGCCACGGTTCGTGATCGTCGCCAACAACGTGGCCAGCGACGGCGGTGCCGCGATCGTCGCCGGCAACGAGCGCGTGCTGCGCGCACGGCTGTGGGATGCCCGCTTCTTCTGGGACCAGGATCGCAAGGCCGCCCTGGAGAGCCGCCTGCCGGCGCTGGACAGGATGGTCTTCCACGCCGACCTGGGCTCGCTCGGGCAGCGGGTCGAACGCCTCGTCGCCCTGACGGGTGCTTTGGTCCCCTATGTCCCGGGTGCCGATCGCACGCTCGCCGAGCGCGCGGCGCTGCTGGCCAAGGCCGATCTGGTCACCGGCATGGTGGGCGAGTTCCCCGAGCTGCAGGGCATCATGGGTGGCCACTATGCCCGCGCCCAGGGCGAGCCCACGGCCGTGGCCGATGCGATTCGCGACCATTACGCGCCGAAGGGCCCGGACGATGCCTGCCCGACGGCACCCGACAGCGTCGTCGTGGCCCTGGCCGACAAGCTCGACACGCTGGTGGGCTTCTTCGGCGCCGGGATCAGGCCCACGGGCTCCAAGGACCCGTTCGCCCTGCGGCGTGCCGGTCTCGGCGTGATTCGCCTGATCCTGGAGAATAAGCTGCGGCTGCCGCTGCGACAGGCGCTGACGGTGGCGCATGGTAGCTACGGTGGCGCACTCGCCGGCTCCGCCGAGGCGGTCGCCGCGGAGCTCGTGGCCTTCCTCGCCGACCGCCTCAAGGTCTACCTGCGCGACCGCGGCGTGCGGCACGATGTGGTGGCGGCCATCTTCGCCATCGGCGACGAGGACGACCTGGTGCGGCTGATCGCCCGCGCCGAGGCGCTGCAGGCGTTCCTCGACAGCGAGGACGGGCGCAACCTGGTCGTCGCCTACCGCCGTGCCAGCAGCATCGTCGGGATCGAGGAGAAGAAGGACGGCCGGAAGTACGACGGCCATCCGGTGGTCGGCGCCCTGGTGGACCCGGCCGAGGATGTCCTCTACGCGGCCCTGGCGGATGCCCGGGCACGGATCGAAGGTGCACTGGCGGACGAGAACTATGCCGGCGCGATGGCCGCTCTCGCTGCCCTGCGGCAGCCGGTCGATCGGTTCTTCGAGGCCGTGATGGTCAACGTCACCGAGCCCGACCTGCGGGTGAACCGTCTGCTGCTGCTCGGTCAGATCCGCATGAGCCTCGGGCGCGTGGCCGATTTCGCATTGATCGAGGACAGCGGCCGGACGGCGGCATAGGATGGCCTGACACCGACATCGGGCCGGTGTCGCCGCCTGCGGGAACCGTCTTCGATGCGCAGCGTCACCCTCCACGTCGAGCAGACTGCCGAGGCGATGGCGGCGCGGTTCGTCGATGCCTGGCATCGTGCCGAGCGCGGCGAGGTCGTCGACGAACGGCATGTGTCGTTCGAGAGCTGGGATGGGTTGAGCCGGGTCATGACCGGACGGCGGCTCGAGCTGCTGCGTCACCTGCGACATCATCCGGCAGCAAGCATCGCAGCACTCGCGCGAGCGTTGCGGCGTGATTACAAGCGCGTGCACGAGGACGTCGAGGCGCTGGTTGCGGCGGGCCTGCTGATGCGCGACGAAGCGGGGCTGCGGATCGGCTACGACGAGATCCGGACGTCCATCGTGGTGTAGCGCGACGTTGGTCTGCGGTTCGCAATCGCAATAGACGCCGTATGTTGCACGCCGCGCGCGTGTCTTGACCGTGGAAGGTGACGACGGATGGCGAAATGGGTCTACGGGTTCGGTGGTGGGCGTGCCGACGGCACGGCTGCGATGAAGGCGCTCCTCGGCGGCAAGGGCGCCAACCTCGCCGAGATGAGCAATCTCGGCCTGCCGGTCCCGCCCGGTTTCACCATCTCGACGGAAGTCTGCTCCTACTTCTACGCCCACGGGAAGACCTACCCGCCCGAGCTGGCCGAGCAGGTCGAGGCAGCGCTGGCCATGATCGAGCAGGAGCTGGGTGCCCGGTTCGGCGACCCGGAAAGCCCGCTTCTGGTCTCGGTGCGCTCGGGCGCACCGGTCTCGATGCCGGGCATGATGGACACGGTGCTCAATCTCGGGCTGAACGACCGCACCGTGGAAGGCCTGGCCGCCGCCAGCGGCGACCGGCGCTTCGCCTATGACAGCTATCGCCGCTTCATCCAGATGTATGCCGACGTCGTGCTCGAGGCTGACCACTACGCCTTCGAGGAGGCGCTGGAGGAAAGCAAGCAGGCGCGGGACTGCCGGTACGACACCGAGCTCGATGCCGATGCCCTGGCCGAGCTGGTCGGCACCTACAAGAAGATCGTGCTGAAGGGCACCGGCAAGCCGTTCCCGCAGGACCCGAAGGAGCAGCTCTGGGGTGCGATCGGCGCCGTGTTCGGCTCCTGGCAGACCGCGCGCGCCGTCACCTACCGCCGCCTCAACAACATCGCCAATGAGATGGGCACGGCCGTCACCGTCCAGGCGATGGTCTTCGGCAACATGGGCGAGGACTGCGCCACCGGCGTAGCGTTCACCCGCAATCCCTCGACCGGCGAGCGTTCCTTCTACGGCGAGTTCCTGATCAACGCCCAGGGCGAGGACGTGGTGGCCGGCATCCGCACGCCGCAGCCGCTGACCCGGGTCATGGCGGACGGCAGCGGCTCCGACGGCCAGCCGATGGAGGAGGTGCTGCCGGAGGCCTTCGCCGAGCTCGCGGCCGTGTTCGACCGGCTCGAGCGGCATTACCGCGAGATGCAGGACATCGAGTTCACGACGCAGCGCGGCAAGCTCTACATCCTGCAAACCCGCACCGGCAAGCGCACGGCACCGGCGGCGCTGAAGATCGCGGTCGACATGGCGGCCGACGGCGTGATCACCCAGGAAGAGGCCATCCTGCGCGTGGATCCGGCTTCGCTCGATCAGCTGTTGCACCCGACCCTCGATCCCAAGGCCGAGCGGCAGGTGATCACCAAGGGCCTGCCGGCCTCGCCCGGGGCCGTCTCCGGCCGGGTCGTGTTCAGCGCCGATCACGCCGAGAAGATGGCGGCTGCCGGCGAAGCCGTGATCCTGGTGCGGATCGAGACGTCGCCCGACGACATTCACGGCATGCATGCCGCCAGGGGCATCCTCACATCCCGCGGCGGCATGACCAGCCATGCGGCCGTGGTCGCCCGCGGCATGGGCAAGGCCTGCGTCTGCGGCGCCAGCGAGGTGATGATCTCCTACGCCGACAGGAGCTTCACCGCCAAGGGCGTGCGCGTCGCCGAAGGCGACCTGATCACCATCGACGGGGCGGAGGGCACGGTGATGCTGGGCCGGGTGCCCACCGTCGATCCGCAGCTCTCGGACGATTTCGCGACGCTGATGGAGTGGGCCGACGCGCGGCGCCGGCTGAAGGTGCGCACCAACGCCGAGACGCCGCTGGACGCCCGCGCCGCGCTCAAGTTCGGCGCCGAGGGCATCGGCCTGTGCCGGACCGAGCACATGTTCTTCCAGCCGGACCGGATCGTCGCCATGCAGGAGATGATCCTGGCCGACGACGTCGAGGGGCGGAAGAATGCGCTGGCCAAGATCCTGCCGATGCAGCGGGCCGATTTCGTCGAGCTGTTCGAGATCATGGCCGGGCTGCCGGTGACGATCCGCCTGCTCGACCCGCCGCTGCACGAGTTCCTGCCGCACGACGAGGCCGGGCTCGAGACGGTAGCACGGTCGGCCGGCGTCGAGCTCAAGATCGTCCGCCGCCGGCTGGCGGATCTCAAGGAATCGAACCCGATGCTGGGCCTGCGCGGCTGCCGGCTCGGCATTCTGTTCCCCGAGATCTACGAGATGCAGGCGCGTGCGATCTTCGAGGCCGCGTTCAATGTCGAGGCCGAGACCGGCCGCACGGTGGTGCCGGAGGTGATGATTCCTTTGGTGCTGGCCGCCCGCGAGCTGCAGCTGATCAAGGAGCGGATCGACGCCGTGGCGGCCGAGGTCGGCAAGGAACGGGGCGGGACGCTGGAATATCTGGTCGGCACCATGATCGAGCTGCCGCGCGCGACCCTGCAGGCCGGTGCGATCGCCGAGCACGCCGCGTTCTTCAGCTTCGGCACCAACGACCTCACCCAGATGGCGCTGGGCCTGTCGCGCGACGATTCCGGCAAGTTCCTCGACGCCTACCTGCGCGCCGACATCTTCAAGGGCGACCCGTTCCAGACCCTGGACCAGAGCGGTGTCGGCGAGCTGGTCAAGCTCGCCGTCGAGCGCGGTCGCGTGGCCCGGCCAGACATCAAGCTCGGCATCTGCGGCGAGCATGGTGGCGACCCGGCCTCAGTCGGGTTCTGCGATCGTGTCGGCCTCGACTATGTCTCCTGCTCCCCCTACCGGGTGCCGATCGCCCGTCTCGCCGCGGCGCAGGCGGCGATAAGGGCCAAGCAGGTTCATTGAGCGGGCCCACAGCACCGCTGGAGGCCCTGCGCGGCGGCGGCAAGGCCGCCCTGGCGCGGGCCCTGGCGCAGACCGAGTCGGCACCCCAGGCCGAAGCGACGCTGGCATTGCTGGATGCCGCCTGGGCGGCGCCACGGGCGACGGTGATCGGGCTCACCGGCCCGCCCGGCGTCGGCAAGTCGACCCTGGCCTCGGCACTGGTGCGGGCCTGGCGGGTCCAGCAGCGCACGGTCGGCGTCATCGCCGTCGACCCGTCCTCGCGGCGGACCCGTGGCGCGCTCCTGGGCGACCGCACCCGGATCGACGTCGACCCCGAGGATCAGGGCGTCTTCGTCCGCTCGATGGCGGCGCGCGAGCGCCTGGGCGGGCTCGCCGATCTGTGCGCCGCGGCCATGGTCCTGATGCGCGCGGTGTTCGACGTGGTGCTGGTCGAGACCGTGGGCGTCGGCCAGTCCGAGACCGAGGTCGCGGACCTCGTCGACACCGTGCTGTTCGCGGTGCAGCCGGGCTCGGGCGACAGCCTGCAGTTCATCAAGGCCGGCATCGTCGAGATCCCCGACGTCGCCATCGTCACCAAGGCCGACATGGGTGGCATCGCCGAGCGGGCCAAGCGCGACCTCGAAGGTGCGCTGGGCCTGACCGGCGCCGGCGTCGACGGCTGGGAGCCGCCGGTGCTGCTGGTCTCGGCCAGCAGCGGGCAGGGGATCGACGCCGCCCTGGCGGAGATGGACCGCCACCACAGCTTTCTCGGCGGCACGCTCCAGGCCCGGCGCCAGGCCCAGGCGCGGCTCTGGCTGGAGCGCTGGGTGCGTGAGGAGTTCGGCCGGCAGGGTGCGGCCCGGCTCGGCAGCGCACTGACGACGGTCGCCGCCGACGGCAGCGTGTCACCGTTCCGCTGGCTGCAGCGGATCTGGATCGCCCAGGTTGGAACCTAGGCGGAACGACCTCGCGTTCCTTCTGGACGTCCTGGCGCGCTTGCACCGTGCCGAAGCGCCATGCCTCGTCTTCGGCGGTTGGGCCGAGGAGCTGCTGGGCATGGGGCTACCCCGGTCCCATGCGGACGTCGATCTCCTGCTGCCGGCAGCCGATTTCACGGCAGCGGAGCGGTTCATCGCGAAAGAGGCTGCGAGCGAGGTGCGTGGCAAGCGCTTCGCCCACAAGCGCGCGTTCCTGCTGGACGGCGTGCTGGTGGAGCTGGTCCTGGTCGAGCCGGGCGAGCATGGCCTGGTCACTCGGTTCTGGGGCGACCGGGAGCTATGGTGGCACAAGCCGCTCGCTGAGCCGAACGCTTCGCCGGCCCTGATATCTCGTTTGAATCTGGACCTTTATCGCTGTCGATACCAGTCACTCGATCCAGGGCGCTGGCGCGATCCCGCTTCTCGTGTCGCCTGAACGGCCCCTGGTCGCATCAATCGGCTACCGGCAGCTGGAGCCAGGCCGGCGGCTTCGGCGTCAAGGTCGCCTCGCCGGCCAGCAGTGGCCCTTTGCCGGTGACGGCCAGCTGTTCCAGGCGCAACAGCGCCAGTGCCATGCCATCCACGCCCGAGCGCAGCTCGCCGGCGTCTCGCTCACCCCGGGTAACGGGCGTTCCCGAGGGCGGCAGCGCTCCCGTCACCTGCACCGGCAGCAGACGTTTCTTGACCAGGCCCCGATGCTTGGTGCGCGCCGTCAGCTCCTGGCCGACGAAGCAGCCTTTCGTGAAGCTCACCCCGTTCAGCTCCTCAAAGCCGCTTTCGAGCAGCAGCGACTTGTCGACGATCAGGTCGCGGCTGCCGTCGGGCACGCCCAGCGCCAGCCGGTGCCGGTCATAGTCGGCAAACGGGGCAGGGGTCAGGTCATAACGGGCGACGAAAGCGTCGAGGCTGGATCGTGGCAGCACGACACGAACGCCCAGCTCCACCAGGCGTGGATCGACGGCGATGATGGCATCGCCCTCAGCGCGGGTGGCCCCGGCCGAGGGAGGCAAGCCGAGCCGTTCGACAGCGCCTTTTCCGGTGACGGCCAGCACGCGAAACTCATCGCTGGCATTTTCCATGGCCACGTTGGCTCGGAGCCGGTACATGGAAAGTCGCTGAACCAGCGCCGGGATCCGGGCCAACTCACCGTCGAGTAATATTCCTCCATGACTGTCGTAGAGGAGGAAATCGAAGAGGTATTTCCCCTGCGGCGTCAGCAACGCGGCATAGAGTGCATGGCCCGGCGTCAGTGTAGTGATATCGTTGCTGATCAGGCCTTGCAGCATCGAGCGGCTGTCCGGCCCGGTGAGCCGCACGATACCGCGATTGTCGAGTAGCGCGCAGATCGGCGTGTGCATGACCGGATTCCTCAGCAGCTGGTCCAAACCTGATCGCATGTGGGTAGGTGGAACGCATGAGCAAGTCGATGCCAGACGAACTTCCGGCCCTGGATCTCGGGCGTTGCGCCCTGTTCCTCGACTATGACGGGACTCTGGTGCCGATTGCGCCCACGCCGGATGCGGCGCACGCCGACGATGCGCTGCGCCACCTGCTGGAGCGGCTCGCGCGACGTCTGGACGGGGCCATCGCCATCGTCAGCGGCCGGCCGGTGGCCGATATCGATGGCTTCCTGGCGCCGCTGCGGTTCAGCGTGGCCGGTCTGCATGGCCTGCAGCTGCGACCCCGGAGCGGCGATCTGCTCGAGCATGTGCCGCCCGACTCGGTGCTGGCGGCGGCTCGGTTGCGGCTCGGGGCATTTGTCGAGCTGAATCCAGGAACCCTGCTGGAGGACAAGCGTTTGAGCGTCGCCTTGCATTTCCGCCAGGCACCCGACGCCGCTGCGGCAGCAGAAGCCGTGGCGAGCCGGCTGGCGGACGAGAGCGCGGGTTTGTTACGGTTGCAGCGGGGAAAAATGGTGGTGGAACTCTTGCCAGCCGGCCGGGACAAAGGTCGGGCGATCGATGATCTGCTCCAACTGCCTGATTTTGCCGGTCGCCGGCCGGTCTTCGTTGGCGATGACGTTACCGATGAAGCGGGTTTTCGTACCGTCAACCATCTGGATGGAACGAGCATCCGCGTCGGCCATGCCGAAGGCGGCACCGACGCCCAGCATTACCTTGCCGATATCGGCGCCTTGCAGAGATGGCTCGAACGGTCGCTGACCGGGGAGCAGTCCTGATGCCCGGCGGACGTCTGTTCGTCGTCTCGAATCGTGTGACGCCGCCCACGGGCCGCTCGAGCGCAACGGCCGGAGGGTTGGCGGTCGGTGTCCTCGCGGCGCTGCGCGACAAAGGCGGGACATGGTTTGGTTGGAGTGGTGAGAGCGTCACCGATCCTGCCGATCGGGCGCTGAAGCAGGTCGAACGCGGCAAGATCACCTACGCTCTGCTTGACCTCACCGAGGCCGAATATGCCGGGCATTACGGTGGTATGGCCAACCGGACGTTGTGGCCATTGCTGCATTACCGGATCGACCTGACGTCGTTCGACCATGATTGGTATCGTATTTATCGTGAGGTGAATCAGCGCTTCGCCGAGTACCTGATGCAGTTGCTGCAGCCCGGTGACCGGGTCTGGGTCCAGGATTTCCATCTAATTCCACTCGGCCACGAACTCCGCAATCTGGGTTTCACGGGCCGCATCGGCTTCTTCCTGCATATTCCGTTTCCACCCGGCCAGCTGTTCATGACGATGCCATGGCATCATGAGCTGGGGTCGGATCTCTGTGCTTACGACACCGTGGGTTTCCAGACGCCGGTCGATCGCGACCATTTCATCGACTATGCGGAACGGGAGTTGGATGCCGTATCATTGGCGGACTACCGCCTGCAAGTCGGCGAGCACATCGCACAGGCGCAAGCCTGCCCGATCGGCGTCGACATCAAGGACATCGAGCGGCTGACCGTGTCGGCCGAATCGCGCCGGCACGCCACGACCTTGCAGGGTACACTCGGCGACAGGGCCTTGATCATCGGCGTCGACCGGCTGGACTACAGCAAGGGCATCGTCGAGCGGCTGCGCGCTTACCAAGCCTTGCTGAGCGAGTATCCCCGGCATCGGCGCAACGTCGTGTTCATGCAGATCTCGGCCCCGAGCCGTGAGGATCTGCCCGAGTACCGCGACATGCGCCGCGCCATCGAACGTCTGGCAGGGCACGTCATCGGCCGCTACGGCGAGGCCGACTGGATTCCGCTGCGCTACCTGAACCGGGCGCACTCGCGTCGCACGCTGGCCGGCTACTACCGGGCGGCACGGGTCGGCTTCGTCACGCCGCTGCGCGACGGTCTCAATCTCGTGGCGGAGGAGTACGTGGTGGCGCAGGACGCCGAGGACCCGGGCGTCCTGGTGCTGTCGCAGTTCGCAGGGGCGGCGTCGTGCCTGGAAGGGGCGCTGATCGTCAATCCCTACGACGTCTACGGGGTCGCGGCCGCCTTGGATCGGGCACTCACCATGCCGCTGGCCGAGCGGCGCGAGCGGCATGCGCAGCTGATGGAATCCGTTCGGGCCAACGACATTCACGCCTGGCGCCGACGCTGTTTGGCGGCGCTGGCCAGCGAGGCGACAGCCTGACGGGGGTACAATAAATTATCGGATAATCTTCGTTATGGAAAATAACATCGAGTTGCGCGGGGCCGCACGGTATGTGCGACCCCAGCAAGTGACTTAGCGAGCAGCCCGCGCCGCCGCCTTCGGCAGCCGCCGACCAACCACCGAGCGGCGAACAGGCTCGGGAGCGACGGGTACCGGCTCCGGCTCCGGCGCCTCGGCGGGCTTGCGACCAAGACCGATCTGCTTGGCCAGCGCCGAACGCTGTGCCGCATAGGCCGGTGCAACCATCGGGTAATCGTCCGGCAGGCCCCAACGACGACGATAGGCGTCAGGGGTCAAATCGTACCGCGTCGCCAGATGCCGCTTGAGCATCTTCAACTTCTTGCCGTCCTCGAGGCAGACGATGTAGTCGGTGCCGACCGACTTCTTCACCGGTACTGCGGGCACCAATGCCTCGACCGGCTTCTCTTCCTTCACCGTGCCGGCCGAGCGCAAAGCGTCGAACACACTTGAGATGATCGCTGGCAGATCGTTTACGGCCACGGTGTTGTTGCCAGCAAACGAAGCAACGATCTCCGTCGTCAGGCTCAGTAGGTCCTGATGCTTCGGGCCGTCGTCCATCCTGTTTTTCCTTCCTAGTTGTCGAATCGTAAACTACCGTTCAGATATCATGGCGATTCCTGGAAAAGCAAGTCCGAAGCAACGCCGCGACTGGATTGATTCGAGTCCATGACGCAGCATGACGAACGCTCATCAAATCTATGGCAGCGCTGGCGGTCAGCCAGCTGCGGATTTCGCTCTAACGACCGTAGTCAACTGTTGATATCGACAATGTAATTTTAACAAGTTAGAACAAGGATTTCCTGTATTTGAAGTCTTATCTAAATAATCACATATTTTGAAGCATACGGATCGAATCCAATCGCCGCTCTAGGCGCTAGTTATTGATGATAGGAAGCATTTTCTTGTACAGCAGGCTCGATCTTGGGATATGAAGCCTGCCTCTTTAGTCGGATATGTATTTCGATAGCCCTAGGCAGTCACCCATAATGACAGTGTGTCGCCTGGTTGGTCGCCGAAGTCGATAAGGTCGCCGTGCGGTTCAGGCATGACCTGTATGCAGTAATGTCGGCGAAAAGATTCGTCCGAAGTCGGTCCGCGGCGCGCCGTTGGGCGAAGCCAATCACAAGCCCTGGTTATCGCCGGCAGCGTCCAACATCGTCTGGCCCACCCTTCTGACGGAATTTCTTGTGGTTGAGCGCCCGTTCTCGGCAGGCCGCTGGCATCTCCCCCGGCTTGCCAAGTCCCCCGGTAGGCTGTAGTCCTCGACGTTATGTTATAACGTTTCGTTCAGAGAGCCCGCATGCAGGCCGTCCGCCGAATGTCACAGATCGATCACGCCACCCACATCTCGGGCCGGACCGTCCTCACCCGCGGTGCCCGTGAGCGCCTGGGGTTCGTGCTGCTGGCGCTGGGCTGCCTTTGGCTGGCCATCGGCGCCGTCCTCGGCTGGATCGGCTGAATCCAGCATGCCGCCTGCCATTGAAGTGAACGACCTGACGGCCGGCTATGATCGTCACCCGGCCGTGCATCATGTCTCGGGGTCCTTCGCGGCGTCCGCCCTGCACGCCATTGTCGGGCCTAATGGCGGCGGCAAGAGCACGTTGCTGAAGGCCGTCATGGGCCTGCTGCGCCCGCTCGGCGGCACGATCCGTCTCGGTGGTCTCGACCCTGCCCAGATCGCTTACCTGCCGCAACTGGCGGAGATCGACCGCAGCTTTCCGATCTCGGTTCTCGATGTCGTCCTGCTCGGCGACTGGCGGCGCTCGGGCCCGTTCGGCCGCGTCGGTGCTGCCGGGCTTGCCGCCGCCGAAGCGGCGCTCGGCGAGGTCGGGCTCGATGGCTTCGGCGGCCGTCCGATCGGCAGCCTGTCCGTGGGCCAGTTCCAGCGGGTGCTGTTCGCCCGCATCCTGTTGCAGGATTCGCAGCTGATCCTGCTGGACGAGCCGTTCGCCGGCATCGATACGCCCACGACCGAGGACCTGCTGCGACTGATCGGGCGCTGGCACCGCCAGGGTCGCACCGTGGTGGCCGTGCTGCACGATCTGGCCATGGTGCGCGCCCATTTCGGGCAGA
Source organism: Geminicoccaceae bacterium (assembly GCA_049292515.1). Classification (GTDB taxonomy): domain Bacteria; phylum Pseudomonadota; class Alphaproteobacteria; order Geminicoccales; family Geminicoccaceae; genus Benzoatithermus. Next base: position 3,605 of record JBATRI010000584.1, on the reverse strand, counting down.
CCCTGCTGCTGGCACGCTCCGTGATCGGCTGGGGCCCGACGGCGGAGGTCCTCACCCGCGACAAGCTGATGCGCGCCTGGGGGATGCCGCAGGCCTGGGACGATCATGCTGGCCCCTGCCCCATCGGTCAGCCGGCATGATCCTCTACGACCTGCTGTTGGCCCCCTTTGTCGACTACGCCTTCATGCGGCGGGCGTTGGTAGGCTGCCTTGCCCTCTCCATGGGCTGCGGCCCGATCGGTATCCTGCTGCTGCTGCGGCGGATGAGCCTGATGGGCGATGCGTTGTCGCATGCGGTGCTGCCGGGCGCCGCCGCGGGGTTCGTCGTGGCCGGCCTGTCGGTCGGGGCGATGAGCGTCGGCGGCTTCGTCGCCGGCCTGTCGGTAGCACTGCTGGCGGGGCTGGTGACCAGGGCGACGCCGCTGCGCGAGGATGCGAGCTTCGCCGCCTTCTACCTCTCCTCCCTGGCGCTGGGTGTGCTGCTGGTCTCCCTGCACGGCAGCAACATCGACCTGCTGCATGTCCTGTTCGGCTCGGTGCTGGCGATCGACGATGCGGCGCTGCTCCTGGTCGGCTGCATCACCAGCGTCACGCTGATCGGGCTCGCGGTGATCTACCGGCCGCTCGTCGTCGAATGCTTCGATCCGGGCTTTCTGCGGGTGCAGGGCGCCGACGGTGGGCGCTACCATCTCGTTTTCCTGGTCCTGGTCGTCCTCAACCTTGTGGCCTCGTTCCAGGCCCTGGGCACGCTCATGGCCGTCGGCCTGATGATGGTGCCGGCGGCGGCGGCACGGTTCTGGGGCGGCGAGGTCTGGACGCTGGCAGCACTCGGCACCGGCATCGCCTTCGCCTCCAGCTGCCTTGGCCTGCTGGCCTCGTTCCACCTGGGGCTGCCGTCGGGGCCGGCCATCGTGCTGACCGCGAGCGCGCTCTACGTGCTGTCGGTCCTGCTCGGGCCCCAGGGCGGGGTGCTCCGGCGCTTCCGTCGTGTGCGCCATCTCGAAGCTTGAGCCTGAACTCGGAGTAAAATCACCATGCATCGTCGCGCTTTGCTGCTGGTCACCGCCCTGGCCGGCGTCCTCTCGACCCTCCCTGCCCTTGCCGCCGATGAGCCGGTCCGGGTCGTGACGACGATCTCGATCCTGGGCGACATGATCCAGGCCGTGGGCGGCGATCACGTGGCGGTGACGGCGCTGGTCGGCCCGGACTCGGACGCGCACGCCTTCGAGCCGAGCCCGGCCGATGCGAAGGCGCTGGCCGCGGCCAGGCTCGTGGTCGTCAACGGGCTCGGCCTCGAGGGCTGGATCGATCGGCTGGCCCAGGCCTCGGGCTACCAGGGTGCCATCGTCACCGCGAGCGCCGGTGTGGTGCCGCACGAGATGGAGGAGGACGGCCAGGCCGTCACCGACCCGCACGCCTGGCAGGATCTGGCCAACGGCAAGCTCTATGTCGAGAACATCGAGCGCGGCCTGGCCGCGGCCGACCCGGCGCACGCGGCTGCCTACGCCGCCAACGCCGCCGCTTATCTGCAGCAACTCGACGTCACCGACACCTGGGTCCGCGCCGAGCTGGCCAAAGTACCCCAAGCACAACGCAAGGTCGTCAGCTCGCACGACGCGTTCGGCTACTTCACCAAGGCCTATGGCGTGACGTTCGTGGCGCCGGAGGGAATTGGTGAAGACGCCGAGCCGTCGGCGGCCGCCTTGAAGAATCTGATCGATCAGGTCCGCGCGGAGCACATCAAGGTCCTCTTCTTCGAAAACGCCCTGAGCCCACGCCTGGTGGAACAGATCGCCCGTGAAACCGGTGCGGTGGTCGGCGGCACGCTCTACGCCGATGCCTTGTCCGGTCCAGGCGGCCCCGCCGACAGCTATCTCGGCATGTTCCAGCACAACGTGCCTCTCCTGCGCGACGCCATGCTGGCCAGCGGTGGCCAGGGCTGAGGCGACAGCAGGAGCAAACCTTGACGGGTTGTTCACTGGCCAGGGGAGCCCACGGGGACTAGAGTGAGGCCGTACCCGTCGCCAGGAATCTTGGGGTAGGTTGCCATGCACGGCATGTTCTCGCGGCGTCGCCTTCTGCTCGGTACGGCCATCGGCGGCGGCAGCGTGGCGGCGCTGGCCTTTGGCGGGCCGGCCCGCGCCTTCACCACCGAGAGCATCGAGCCCGGCAGCGCATTGGGTGTGGCCTACGCCAACCGCTGCGTGCCCGACGCCGAGCATGCCCAGATCAGGGCCAGTCTCGAGGGGCGCCTCGCCGAGCAGTCGGCGGCGCCGGGCACGACCGTCACGGCGTCCCAGGTCTGCCCGATCTGTGGCTGTCCGATCTACGTGACCCGAAAAGTAGACTAGACTGGCAGGTGGGCATGTTGGCTCCAGCGGTGCGGGTGTTGCTGGCCGGCGTGGTGGCCTCGGCATGCATGCCTACCGGGGCTGCCGCCCACCCGCATATCTGGGTCGAAGCACGGGAGACGCTGCGCTTCGATTCCCAGGGGCGGATCGAAGCGGTCCTGGCCCACTGGGAGTTCGACGACCTCTACAGCGCCTTCTCCCTCGACGGCCTCGATCTGAACGGTGACGGGGCGTACACGGCCGAGGAGCTGGAGCCGTTACGGTCGCAGGTTCACTCGTCCTTGCGCAGTTTCGGCTATTTTACCACGCTCACCGCCAACGACCGCCCCCTGGCCTATGCCGAGGCGACGGAGCTGACCCTGTCCGCCGATGGCGGGATCATGCGGCTGGATGCGGTCCTGCCCTTGACGAGGCCCGTCGATCCGCGCGCGGCCAAGATCGCGCTGCAGGTATCGGACCCCAGTTACTACATCGCCTTCGATATCGCCGCGGTCGATCCGGTGCGTCTCGCGGGTGTCGTCCCCGAAGGCTGCAGCGGCGTCGTCGATCGACCGCGGGATACCGACGAGCCCGCGCCGACGCTCAGCGACGATATGGCCACCGACGCCGATCTCGCCCGCAGCTACGCCGCGGACGACGCGTCGACCATCCGCGTCATCTGCTCTTGACCTGCCGACGCCCCGCAACCGCCGCGCTATTGGTCACGGTACTGCTCTGCCTCGTGACCACCCACGCCGTGCAGGCGGCAAGCCTGTCGTCGTGGGTTGGTGGCGGCTGGTGGACGGAGCTGATCCAGTACCAGGCAAGCCTGCATCGGCAACTGGCCGGGACGTTGCGGGGGTTACGGGACGGCAACCCCGTCCATGCCGCATGGGTGCTGGGCAGCCTCAGCCTGCTCTACGGCGTGGTGCACGCGGCCGGGCCCGGCCACGGCAAGGCGGTGATCTCGTCCTATCTGCTGGCCGACGGCGAGACGATCCGCAGCGGAATCGTGCTCTCGTTTGCGGCGGCGCTGGCGCAGGCGGTCTCGGCGGTGGCGATCGTGCTGGTCGGCTCGCTGGTCATGGGTCTGGCCGGATTTCAGCTGACCCGCCTCGCGGCCAACGTGGAGACCGTGAGCTTCGCGCTCGTGGCGGCGCTCGGCGCCGGCATGGCCCTGACCGGCGCGAGGCGGCTGGTGCGCCAGCTTCGCCCCACGCCGGTGCAAGCCGATGCCGAACACGTGCATCACGAATGTTGCGGGCACGACCATGCG
>JBATRI010000583.1:0-18778 GCA_049292515.1 Geminicoccaceae bacterium | reverse complement strand
GGTTCGCTCGGTCATGTCGGGTTCGCTCGGTCATGTCGGGTTCGCTCGGTCATGTCGGGTTCGCTCGGTCATGTCGGGTTCGCTCGGTCATGTCGGGACATTGCTTGCGTCATAGGTCTTTCATCCTACAGGATGACGCGCGGCGAGCGGGTGTTGTCAAGCGTTTTTGCAAGTCTTCGGCCAGGCGGGTCAGCTGTTCCGCCGGGTCCTTTGGCGATCCCGGCCGATACGGCCGGCCAACGAACGAGACGATGGCTCGTCGGCGGGGATGGCCAACGTGGTAATGTGGCTCGGGGCGAGGCGACGTGGTAAGCTTACTCACGCGTGAGGATGGGCAACCGGGAGCGTGGTGCATGGGACGTGTCCGGCATGAGCGCATCGTCTCCGATTCGGAGATCATGACCGGCAAGCCGGTGGTCCGAGGGACCAGGATCACCGTCGAGCTGCTGCTCGACAAGCTCGGCGATGGGATGTCAGTGGAGGAGCTGCTGGCAGCTTATCCACACCTCTCCCGTGAGGACATCCTGGCCGCCCTGCGCTTCGCCGCGGACTGGTTGCGACTGGAGGACATCAAGTTCGGCGCCCCGGCCGCAGCTTGAGTTTCCTCGCCGACGAGTGTCTGGACGCCCGTGTGCTCGGCCGCCTCCTCCGGGCGGAAGGCTTCGACATCGCGTCCGTACGCGACCTCTGCCCCGGCGCCCGCGATGGCGATGTCCTGGCGCTCGCTAGAAACGTGCGCCGCGTCCTGCTTGCGGAGGAAGGATTTTGGCGAACTGTCGCTGCACGGCGAGAGATCACCAGGCGTCATCCTGTTCCGCGACCCGGGCGCATCCATGGGCGAGAGCGTGCAAGCGTTTCATTTGAGCATGCCACGGGTTTGGTCGGCGGCTTATGGGGCTGCGGGTGGTGTTCAGCATGCGCTGGACCACCTCATCGAGGCGGCCGGCCGCCTCTTCATCAGTATAACATTCTGCGGCACTGGATAGCTTTTGGATCAAACTGGAAAGCTCTATGTCAGGACCTAACGCCTCATCGCGGCTAAAAAAGCTAACACGACAGCCGCTAAACTCCGAGCGCTTTCAGAGCATATTCGCTGAAATCGAGTCCGGCGATGACCGATCTGTCGCCATCGTGTGGAGCGCCATGGTCGAGGATTCTCTGCAAGCAGCGATACAACGAAGAATGCGCCCTCAATCAGCAGATGAGATTGATCGGCTTTTCGACGGCCAAGGCCCGCTATCAACATTTTCTGCAAAGATCATGGTTGGTTATGCCATCAGCGCCATTGGGCCAGAACAAAAACGCGCACTGACTAGCATTAAAGAGGTAAGAAATGCCTTTGCGCACATACCTGATTTATCATTCAAAACTAAAGAGATATCAGATGTATGCCTGATACTAGGGGAGTATGTAAAATTTGCGATGCAGACGCACGATAGCGATCGCTATCTATACGAGGCGCGATATTGCTACGCACTAACTTGCGTCTTGCTATGGACTGCTCAGTTCGACGTAACAGGTGGAATACCAATTGCGGGAGCCATGCGGCGTTGATTTGCCGAAACGCTAGCTTCAGCCATGGCCAGAAAGATCAGTTCGATCGCCGTCTCAAAGGTATCTGCTCTTGGGTCAAAACCAGCTCGCTCTCGCGTTCCAGCCTTTTTATCTCTTTAGTAACATCAATCATACTGCGGTCCTCTGCGCTCATGCGTACAGTCTCCTATCTAGACTTCATCTGCATATCTACCGAAATATCGGTCATTGCAAGTTATTTATAAAATATTGCTTTTTCTTTAAATTGTTACATATAAAACGAAACCTCGAATCCTATAGACAACAGGAAACTACTTATTGATTTGCAGTTTTTTCTAGAAGAACTAAATCTTAAGTAAGCGCTATCAGATAAGTCCAAACCTGATTGAATATGCTGCGGCTTCCCGATCCTCGTCGGTCTGGGTGGAGCGAGCCGAAGCCGCACCAGCAGCGGTTCGCGTCCATGCGTCGGAGCGCTGCGATTTGGCCCGCGCAACGCGAAGCAGCCACCAACCAATTAGCGTTGACTTATCAATCAGTCACCGCTAATGGGTTTTCATGATCCCGACCGCCCCTCTCGACGCCGTCATGCGCACGCTGGCCGACCCGACCAGGCGGGCCGTGCTCGAGCGGATCATCCGCGCCGAGGAGATCAGCGTGGTCGAGCTGACGCAGGGCAGCGGCGTGACGCAGTCGGCGATCTCGCAGCATCTGCGCTCGCTGAAGGAGGCCGGGCTGATCGCCGGCCGCGCCCAAGGCCGCAACGTCTTCTACCGCGCCGAGCCGACAGGGCTGGCGCCGCTGGTCGATTGGCTGAGCCACTACGGCGACTTCTGGCGCGAGCGGTTCGCCGGCCTGCGCACCCTATTGAAGGACATCGATCCATGAACGACGTCGCGTCGAGGCCCACCGCGCAGGAGATCGTGGTGGAGGAGGTCCTGCCGCACGCGCCGGAGACGATCTGGCGGGCTCTGACCAATGGCGAGCTGATCGCCCGCTGGCTGATGGCGCCGACCGGGTTCGCGGCCGTGCCGGGCACGCGCTTCACCTTCCAGACCAAGCCCGCCGGCGCCTGGGACGGGGTCATCCACTGCCGGGTGCTGGAGGTGCTGCCGAACGAGCGCCTCGCCTATGCCTGGCAGGGCGGCGCCGAGGGCAATGTCGGCTACGGCGCGCCGTTGGACACGGTGGTCACGTTCGCCCTGACCAGGGTTGCCGAAGGCACGCGGCTGCGCCTTGTCCATGCCGGCTTCGTCACGCCGAGGAACGACACGGCGCTGAGGAACATGGGTGCCGGCTGGCCGAAGGTGATCGCGAACATCGGCGCCGTCGCCGGCGCGCCGGAGGACTGATCGACGGGATGCAGCCTCGCCGCCGGCGAGCGATGCATGGGCCCCACAAGGGAGAGGAAGATGAGCGAGCCTTACACGGGCGGCTGCGCCTGCGGCGCCATCCGCTACGAGATCTCGGCTGACCCGGTGACGATGGTCGACTGCCAGTGTCGCGACTGCCAGCACATGAGCGGCACCGGGCACGGCTCCTACCTGATCTTTGCCAGCCGGGAGGCCGCGCAGTTCGATGGCGACGCGACGCGGTGGGACTCCATCGGCGACAGCGGCAACGTCAAGACGCGCGCCTTCTGCCCGACCTGCGGCGCACCGGTCTATCTGACGCTCGCGGCGATGCCGGACATGCTCATCGTGCACGCGGCGAGCCTCGACGATCCGGGCCGATACGCACCCCAGGCGGTGACCTACCATGCGCGCGGCCACGCCTGGGACAAGCTCGATCCGGCCCTGCCGATGTTCGAAGGGATGCCGCCGGGCTAGCGGCGCCCCTGCCGGTGGGCGAGGTCAGACATATGGCCCGAGCAGCGCCAGATCGGCCTTTCCCAGCCGGTCCGCCGAGGTGCGGGCCTGGTGCCAGTAGGGGTAGAGCAGCGGCGGGGCGCTGACCTGGTCCAGCCGGGTGCGCTCGTCCGCGGTGAGTTGCAGCTCGGCAGCACCCAGATTGCCCATCAGCTGCGCCTCGTTGCGGGCGCCGATGACCAGCGTGCAGATGCCCGGGCGGCCGAGCAGCCAGGCCAGCGCCACCTGAGCTGCCGACACGCGGCGCTCGGCGGCGATCGCCACCAGGACCTCGATGATGTCGTAGAGCCGGGCCTCGTCGCGGATCGGCGGCTCGCCCCACTCGTTGAGATGGCGCGAGCCCGCCGGGTAGGGCTCGCCGCGGCGGTACTTGCCGGACAGCAGGCCGCCGGCCAGCGGCCCCCAGACCATGATGCCCACACCCTGGTCGACCGCCACCGGCACCAGCTCGTACTCGGCCTCGCGGGCCTCCAGCGTGTAGTGGATCTGCTGGCTGACGAAGCGCTGCCAGCCGCGCGCGTCCGAGACCGCCAGCGCCTTCATCAGGTGCCAGCCGGAATAGTTCGAGCAGCCGACATAGCGGACCTTGCCGGAGCGGACCAGCGTGTCCAGGGCCTCCAGCGTCTCGTCGAGCGGTGTCTGGCCGTCCCACTCGTGCAGCTGGTAGAGGTCGATCCGGTCGGTGCCCAGCCGCTTCAGGCTGGCCTCGCAGGCGGCGATCAGGTGGTGGCGCGACAGGCCGGCATCGTTGGGCCCCTCGCCCATCTTCATGCGCGCCTTGGTGGTGATCAGCACGGCATCGCGGCGGCCGCGCAGCGCCCGGCCCAGGATCTCCTCCGAGACGCCCCAGGAATAGATGTTGGCGGTGTCGTAGAGGTTGATCCCGGCGTCGAGGGCGACGTCGATCAGACGGCGGGCACCGGCGGCGTCGGTGTCGCCGGTCTTGGCGAACGCGCCGCTGCCGCCGAAGGTCATGGTCCCCAGGGTCAGCACCGATACCCGCAGCCCCGACCGGCCCAGCTGGCGATATTCCATGGCCGTCCTCCTCCTGTCGCCGCTCCACCGCGCCGCTTCGTAGCAGCTTCCGCGCCGGCCGGCCCGAGCCGATTGGTGTCCATGGCATGCGTCATCCGTGCTGGACAGGGCCCAGCCCACGGGATTTACTGCGGCCCAAGAAGCAAAGGGAGGCAAGGATCGTGAAACGATCCGAGATCAACGGCATCATGCGTGCCGCGGACGCGTTCTTTCGCGGCCAGGGCTTCCATCTGCCACCGTTCGCCTACTGGTCGCCGCAGGAATGGAAGAAGAAAGGCGAGGAGGTCGCCGAGATCGTCGACCGCCGGCTGGGCTGGGACATCACCGATTTCGGCCGCGGCAAGTTCTGCAAATGCGGCCTCGCCATCTTCACGCTGCGGAACGGCGACCCGGCCGACCTGCCGACCGGCAAGGGCAAGCTCTATGCCGAGAAGATCTTGATGTTCAAGCACGACCAGGTCTGCCCGTTTCATTTCCACTGGCACAAGATGGAAGACATCATCAATCGCGGCGGCGGCGATCTGTACGTGCAGGTCTACAACTCGAATCCGGAAGAAGGCGTCGCCGAGACGCCGGTCACGCTGAGCAAGGACGGCACGAGAACCGTTTTCGACGCGGGTACGCAGATCCGCGTCCAGCCCGGCGAGAGCGTCAGCCTGCCGCCGACGGTCTACCACAAGCTGTGGGGCTGGCGGCACGACGTGATGGTCGCCGAGGTCTCGCTGGTCAACGACGACGACACCGACAACCGCTTCCTGGAGCCGGTCGGCCGCTTCGCCCAGATCGAGGAGGACGAGGCGCCGATGTTCCTGCTGCGCGACGACTACGAGCGCTACTGGGAGGCAAGGCGATGAGCCGCCACCGGTTCCACCGGAGCTGAAGGGAAAATCGGGATGCGGCTGTGCTCGGTGACGTCGCTGATGAAGTTCTACCCGCTGCCGGAGGCGCTGGCGGTGATCGCCGAGGCCGGCTACCAGGGGGTGGAGCTCTGGGGCGGCCTGCCCCACGCCTACACCGACGATTTCTACGAGGACGGCAAGCTCGACCAGGCCACGGTCGACCGCTGCCGGCGGCTGCTCGACGACAGCGGCCTGGAGCCGGTCTCGTTCCTGCCGGAGCAGTGCTTCTACCCGGTCAACTTCCTGATCGAGGAAGCGCCGCCGTTCGACGGGGCGAAGCTGCGCGAGCGCAGCCTCGCCTATTTCGAGCGGGCGATCGACCTGACCGCGGCGCTGGGCATCGCGCGGATGCTGGTCACCACCCCGTTCTGGGGCTGGGCCCGCGACGGCGCGCGGTTCCGCTACGGTGCCGGCAAGGCGCTGCCGCGCGTGGTCGAGAGCTTCGGGCGGCTGACCCGGCGGGCCGAGCAGCGCGGGGTCACGCTGGTGCTGGAGCCGCTGACCTTTCTCGAGACGACGGCGGTCGAGACCCTGGACGACCTCGTGGCGGTGCTCGACGGCGTCGGCTCGAACGCGCTGGTGGCCATGCTCGACACCGGCCACATCAACGTCACCGCGCGGGCGCTGGGCAAGGACCCGATCGAGTATTTCCAGGCGCATATCGACCGGCTGGGGCCGCGGCTGCAGCATCTGCACCTGGACGACAATCTGGGCGACGTCGACGCGCATCTGCTGCCGGGCGAGGGCAATTTCGACTTCGTCGCCGCCTACACCGCGCTGAAGCGCGCCGACTATGCGGGCTGGCTCTCGGCCGAGCTGATGATGTTCGGCCCCAACCCGGTGCCACCCATGCCGCTGGAGCTGCTGCAGCGCACCCGCGAGCACACGCTGTGGGCGTGGGGCACCTAGACCGGTTTTCGACGACGGGCAGGCGCCGCCCGAACTAAGGCGTCCACAACAGGGAGGAACAACATGACCAGAGCGGCACTGCTGGGATCGGTATGTCTTCTGGCCCTGCCCAGCCTGGGCTGGGCCGAGGGCATGGTCACCCGCCATGACGATGGCAGCATCGAGGTCAAGAGCGACGTCGGCGATACCGTCGTGTTCCCGAAGGGCACGCTGGGCTCGCTGATCGAGGATGCCTGGGCCAATGGCGGCAAGAAGCCGTTTGAGGGCGTGTCGACCGCCGTCGTCACGCTCAATGCCGGCCCGCGCGGGGCGATCTCCGGCGGCCTCCTGCCGTGGCAGGCGGCGTGGGAGGAGCTGTCCGGCGCCAAGCTCGAGGTGGTGCTGAAGCCGTTCAACGACCTGGCGCCGGTGATCTTCAACGACCTGTTCACCGGCACCGGCGCCTATGACGGGTTCGTGCCGCCGATGGTCTTTCTCGGCGACATGAAGGACAAGCTGGTCGTCCTCAACGACCGCATGTGCGACCCCAAGTTCCCGCCCGTGTTCACCGCCGACGAGTGCCAGATCGCGGACGGCGCCAAGCGCGGCCTCGAGACCCTGATGCCGTCGATGCAGCCCTTGTTCCGCTGGGGTGCGGACTGGTACGCGGTGCCGTGGGACGCCGATTCGCACATCCTCTACTACCGCAAGGACATCATCGACGACCCGAAGCTCCAGGCCCAGTACAAGGCCGACACCGGCAAGGAACTGCGGCCGCCGCAATCCCAGCAGGAAATGCTGGAGATGGGCTGCTACTTCAACGGCAAGGACCCGCTCGGCACCGGCAAGCCCCTCTACGGCTTCATGCAGCCGGGTGCGTTGAACAGCCAGCTGTTCGACTGGTACAAGGACATCGCCAACCCGTGGGTCAGCGTCGTTGGTGGGGCCAAGGACGGCTTCGGCCAGACCTTCAGCTTCGATCCCGAGACGATGGAGCCGCTGGTCAACAATCCGGGCCAGGTGGCGGCACTGGAATGGCTGCAGAAGGCCTATGCCTGCGGCCCGAGCGACTTCGCCTCGATCGATCTGGGCGGCCACTTCAACCGGTTCGCGCAAGGCGAGGCGGTGTTCTCCTGGAGTGCGGGCGACATCTCCGCTCTGTCGCAGGAGAAGGAGTCGAAGATCCAGGGCAAGCTCGGGGTGATGCCGATTCCGGGCTCGACCGAGGTCTACAATGCCCGCGACAAGAAGATGGTGCAGATCGAGGCACCGCCGCCGGCCTACAACGTGCTGGGCGCCAGCTGGTCGGGCGAGGTCTCGGCCCTGTCCAAGAACCCGGACGCGACCTACGCCCTGTTCGCCTTCCTGGGCTCCGGACCGATGCGGGTCTGGAACGTGAAGTGGGGCTTCGACGGCATCGACATCGGGCGCAAGTCCGACTTCCTGCCGCCCAACGGTACCGCCAGCATGGACACCTACGTCGCCGGTGGCTTCGATAAGGGCGACGCTGAGCGCGTGTCCAAGGCGGTCCACGACAATCTGGCGGGCAAGCCGTTCGAGTACTTCAAGGTCCCCGGTGCGGCCGAGTACAATCTGGCGCTGGAGATCGCGGTGCAGCAGACGCTCACCGGCCAGCTCACCCCGCAGGCGGCCCTGGACGGCGTCGCCGAGCAGTGGAAGTCGATCACCGAGCGTCTCGGCGTCGACAGCCAGAAGGAGGCCTACGCACTCTCCAACGGGCTGCAGTGAGCGTCGCCATCGACGGCAGCCTGAGCAGCGGGGAACGGCCGGCCGAGCGCCGGCCGTTCCTCGGCGGCCTGCGCACCGCCAAGGCCTGGTTCATCCTGCCGGCGGTGATCTGGACCTGCGGCTTCACGCTGTTCCCGCTCTGCTACGCGCTGTGGCTGAGCCTGCAGCAGTCGCGCGGCATGGGCCGGCCGCTGGAGTTCGGCGGGCTCAAGAACTATGTCCGCCTGTTCGGTGACGACCGGGTCTGGGGGGCGCTCTCCTTCACGCTGGGCTATGCGGTGGTGACGGTGGCGATCCAGATGCTGCTGGGCCTGGCGCTGGCGCTCCTGATCAACCGCGAGTTCAAGCTGCGCGGCCTGGTGCGCACGCTCCTGCTGCTGCCGCTGTTCGCGACGCCGGTGGGCCTCGGCTATCTGGGCCGGATCATCTACGCCGACAACGGCCCGATCAATGTCAGCCTGGAGGCGCTGTTCGGGATCAGCGTCTCCTGGATGTCCGGCGTCTGGTCGGCTCGGGCGGCGGTGGCCCTGCTCGACATCTGGCAGTGGACGCCGTTCTGCTTCTTGATCCTGCTGGCCGGCCTGCAGAGCATCCCCGACGACCTCTACGAATCGGCCCAGCTCGACACCAACAGCTGGCTCGAGGTGCTGTGGCACATCACCCTGCCGCTGCTGCGCCCGCTCCTGGCGCTGACGCTGCTGCTGCGCATGGTGGAGGCGCTCAAGATCATCGACATCCCGTTCGCGCTCACCGCCGGGGGGCCGGGACGGGCGAACGAGACCTTCAGCATCTTCATCTACCGGAGCGCGTTCACCGGCTTCGACGTCGGCTTCGCCTCCGCGGCGTCGTTCCTGTTCCTCATCGTCGTCCTCGTCGTCGTCAATGCCTTCGTGATGTTCGGGCGCTTCCGCTCGGCTTGGGAATTTCAGGGCCGCTAGATGACCTCACCCTACAACAGCTCGCCTGCCTGGCGCGTCTTCTGGGTGCTGGGCGTGGCCCTGGCCCTGTGCTGGGTCCTGGCGCCGTTCCTGTGGTCCTTGCGCAACTCGATCATGCTGCTCGAGGACACCTACAAGCCGCTGTTCATCCCCTTCCTGCAGTTCACGCCCACCCTGCAGACCTGGCGCTTCGAGCTGATCGAGCAGACCGTGCTGACCACGGCCCTGGGCCGCAGCCTGATCGTCGCCTGCTGCCACCTGCTCATCGTCATCCCGCTGGGCACGCTGGCCGGCTTCGCCCTCGGCCGGTACGAGTATCGCCGCCCCGACAATTTCAACCTCACCATGTGGTTCCTCTCCCAGCGCTTCCTGCCGCCGGCGGTGATCATCATCCCCTACCTGCTGATGATGCGCTCGGCCTGCGGCCCGATCGAGCTGCCGTTCGGCCTGTGGCTGCCGCAGCCGTTGCAGCTGGTCTGCGTGCTCGAGGGCGACCGCACGCTGCTCAACACGCTCTCGGCGATCACGCTGGCGCACGTCACCTTCAACCTGCCGTTCGTGATCCTGATCATGCGCTCGATCTTCGCCGAGATGCCGCGCGAGATCGAGGAGGCGGCCAAGATCGACGGCGCCACCGACTTCCAGATCTTCCGCACGATCGCCCTGCCCCTTGCCCTGCCGGGCCTCGTCGCCGCGACGCTGATCACCTTCGCTTTCTCGTGGAACGAGTTCCTGTTCGCGCTGATCCTCTCCGGCCCCAACTCGCAGACCCTGCCGCTCCTGATCGGCTCCGGCGAGGGCGTGCGCAGCCTCGACTTCCCGGCGGTCAGCGTGCGGGCGCTGGTCGCCATCCTGCCGCCGGTGATCCTGGCCGTCTGCACGCAGCGCTGGATCGTCCGCGGGCTGACGCTGGGCGCGGTCAAGGGCTGAGCCGAGCAAAGCGCGGCGGCTCGGTTGGGTTCGCGTGTGCGTTGTCGGAACTGGCCGCCGTGTGTCCCACGGCTCGGGTTCGCGTGTGCTGCGGAGGAGATCGTTCGAGCAGAAGGTGCGGGGCTGCTGTCGGGTTCGGGCGTGCAATTCTCTGGGAACTCGCTCGTGCATTTTCGGCTGCGACGGCGCTCGGGTTCAGACGTGCACGGCGGCAGCTCGCCGGTGCGGAATGCGCCAGTGCGGGTCGCCGCCGGGTTCGTTTGTGCATTTTTTGAGAATTGGTTCGTGCAGTTTGCGGGTGCATCGGGGCTCGGGTTCGGACGTGCGCGGCGGCAATTCGTTGGTGCAGTTTTCGCGCGAACGCGAGTGCCTGGGTTCGCTTGTGCAGACTTCCGCGCGTGTCGCGCGCTCGTGCTGCTGCGAACCGTGGACGACGGCTTGACGAGCGTGAGGAGCAGACGCAATGGCATGGCGCAACTCTTCTAGGATGAAAAGCCTTGGACACTCCCATGGCCCAGCGGCGATGTCAAGGGCGGGATCGCTGGCGAGCGGCCGGGATCTTCACAGCGCGCCCAGGCGATGGCACAACCGACGTCGTGGATCGCAATAAGCTGATTACCCACGACAATATGGACGTATCTGAGTATGACGCGGACGAATTGCGGCGTACAGCCGCCGGATAGCACCTTATCAGGCGAAGGGCTAATTGCGATGGGTGTCCTCGGAATACCTGACCGGCATTCACCGATGTAGGATGCCCCATTCAACAAACTGTGCTCAGACGGCGGGGGCAACAATGGTAGATGGCTACCACGATTGGGTGGCAAAGCGCGTAGCGGAAGCACGCAGCCAGAAGCCTGTCGATAAGGCAGTATCGTCCATCATGGAGGAAAGGCTCCGAGATTCGCTCTGTGTGAAAAAGTTACGCCCTGTTGATCTTACAAATATTGCTAAAGCGTTGATCGACGCTGCAACGCTACCCTCGGAGAAGGAAGCTGGCAATGCGAATTAAGTCTCTCAATATAACGTGGTTTCGTGGCGCTGCCGGCAGTGTTGATCTGACACTCATGGGTAAGTCGATGTTGATATACGGCGAGAACGGATCCGGGAAATCGTCTTTTGTCGATGCCATCGAATACATTATTAACAACAGCAAGATTGGACATCAAGCTCACGAATATAGCGGTAGAAGCCAAGAGAAGGCAATTCCAAATACCCACCGACCGTTGAATGCCAAGACCGATATACTGATTACATTTGTTAATGATGAGAAACTGCATGTCAAATTCAAGCCCAACGGAACGTCCTCATGTAGCGGCGCCGAAACAGTCAACATGCAGGCTTGGGACTACCAATGCACGGTGCTACGACAGGACGAAGTAGCTAGCTTCATCCGCAGTAGCAAAGGCGAAAAATATTCTTCGTTCTTGCCGCTGCTAGGCCTGCATGAGCTTGAACTAGCCGCCGAGAACGTCCGACAGCTTGCGAAAGCGGTTGATCAGCAATCTGGGATACAAAATCTGCGAGCCACCGCCAGTCAAACCGCCGTTCGTCAGAAGGAAGTATTCGGCGCGAAAACGTATGCGGATATTGAACGACAAATTGACGAGCTTTACAAACTCTATTGCCCTCCTTCTATTCAGACCACTTCCTATGAAATTCAATGTGATGAGCTAAGCAGAGCACTATCCGCTCGCATCAATAAATTAACGGTGGTAGAGCGATGTCACTTGACGCTTCGATCCATTGCTGAGACGAATATCGAGCAGACCATTGGCACCGTTCGAGTGGCGAATGCAAAATTAGCGGGCTCCGTTGATCCCCTCATTCAGGAGAAGATTGAGATTCTGGAGGTGGCGGAAAAATTTGGAACCAAGATCGATGCTGAGGCCCAAATCACCTGCCCCGCATGCGGGCAGTCCATCCTGGCTACCAGCTTTAAAGAACATATTGAGCAAGAGAAGCGACGTTTCGTGGAGATAATACAATCGGCTGCAGACAGAAGAGCGGCTTTAGGAGTACTTGCGAATAATGTACGTGACATGAAACTGAATGTAGCAAAGAGCGAAGTCACAGCATGGAGGGATAGTCTGCGCCAAGGACCCGAAAAGTCCGGCCTTGAATGGCTCGAAAGCCTCCAAACAGAAGCGCTGCGAACAGAGACTACCGACGAGGTGCTTCAAACTATCGAGCGCGATGTTCTTATAATTGTAGCAAAAGCTGATCATGCATCTCAGGTTGTTCCACCGGAGATGCGCGAACTCGCATCCGATATGACCAGCGTTGAGATGGCAAAGGCGATCCTCACGGCGCTGGCAACCACAAAAGTGATTGCCCAGATTGAAGCGCTTTCGGCATTCCTCGTGGAGTTGGAGGCCGGCATTAGGGCCGAGATCCGCGTTCAATCAAAGGCAATACTGGAGGAAATCACTGATGATGTAAGAACAATGTGGAAGATACTGCATCCCGGAGATCTGATAGATGATATCAATCTCCAACTGCCGGAGGATGACAAGGCGATCGACATCGCTCTAAAGTTTCACGGAAGAAAGCAAGATTCGCCCCGCCTGACGCTTTCGGAGGGATATCGGAACGGTCTCGGGTTATGCATTTTCCTGGCGTTGGCAAAACGTGAGACCGCGAAGAACAACCCTCTGTTCCTAGACGATGTGGTGGTCAGTCTGGATCGCAACCATCGCGGGATGGTGGTGGAGATACTGGAAAGGCACTTTGCTGATAGACAAGTAGTCCTTCTGACACATGATCGGGTATGGTATGCGGAGCTTCGCCATCTCCTTAATGATGAGAAAAGATGGGGTTGGAAAGTTCTTCTGCCATACCAAACTCCTCTCGTTGGCATCCGGATTGCCGACAAAGCAACCACGTTTGCGTCTGCTCGGTCGAAGATAGAAGATGCTCCCGCCGTCGCAGCTAATGAAGCTCGTACGATCATGGATATCGAGCTGGGACTTTTGGCCGAGGCGCTTCAGATCCGAATGCCGTACGTTCGAGGCGAAAGGAATGATCATCGTATGGCGCATGATTTTATGGAGCGCCTTATCTCGGATGGGAAAAAGTGCTTTAAGCTCAAGGAAGCCTCCGGGTATGTGCCCTTCAAGAAGGCAATTGAGCTGTTGGAAGCCGCGGACACCAGGCTAATTATTTGGGGTAATAGGGGTTCACATTCTTACGACGTCGTGCCAGCAGAGGCAGCGAATCTGATTGATGCATGTGAGGCGGCTTACGCTGCATTCTTCTGCAAGGAGTGCGGCAAGTCTGTATCGCGGGCAAGGGTGGCTAATGTTATTCTCCAATGTATCTGTGGGAAATTGCAATGGCGATCGGGAAACGGGTAACGGGATACTCAAGATAATGTTACTTACGGCTTCAGAGTGTGCATGTCGAATCCATGCTCATTAGCTCGCTGCTGTATTGCACAGTGTCGGAGTTGAGCTGACAGCTGCCATTCTTTGCGGGAAATTTGAGTTCAGGTGGTGATCACCTGGATACGGCCTTGCCAGTTTCGGGGATACCTTACTCAATCAACCAATTTCACGGTTCTCTTGGGTGGCCCCCGCTTGCCGGGCTGCACTCGACGGCCAAGGCGCGCCTCCAGCTCGTTCAGGAAGCCCGCGCTGCCGAGTGGCCGGCCGGTGCGCTCGTGTCGACGCAGATCGTCCGCTTTGCGCTCCTTCAGCCCGCCTGCAAGAAACTCATGCCCGTCGCCCGCGGCCTCGGTCAAAGGTCCCTATGCTGGCAATACCAGACAACGAGGTAGGGAGGTAAGTTGTTGTGCGCCTTATCTCCTCCGCTCATTCCTATGGTGCCGTTCGGCGACCAATCGCCCAAGGGTTCATATTGCATGCCTAACTGAGGGGACCGCCCACCAGCAAGGGTGAGGCCGCTGCCAGCGTTTTCTCCTCGAACCGTAGGCGTGCCGGTAAATGAATGGTTGTGACTGGGCATCTCATCGGGCTCGAGTTTATGTTTGTATTCCCCATGAGATTTTCCGGCTTCAAAATTCTGTTCGTTCCCAGCGTCGTCCGTCCCAGTCCCTTCTCCTATTAGAAAACGGCCCTTGGCACCGGGATAGGGTGCCCATCCAGCTCCAAGTGAGCTGCATTCGACTGTTGCCGCAACCACTACTCCCTGCGGAATAGTTGGAGGAGGTGTAAGTATGCTCCAAATGAGAATAGCTACGAGTGCAGCCGCGGCTCCTCCAACGCTGCCTGCGGCGGCGGGATGTCCGCGAAGCCATTCTCTGATCTTGGGAAATATCACAGGAATTGCGACAACAAATAGTGGAAATATGATTCCTTTTATGATGCCATCGAGATCAAATAATGCCATTGTTTGTTATCCTTACGGTATTTACCCTGCCGCCTTCGCTTCGCGTGCCAAGAATGAGCCTGACCGAAATGGGTGTCAAGGCACCGCCATTGCGCGGACCAGCGTCCAATCTTGATTTTACCGACATTTCCCGGATGGACGGCACCGCCGCCCGCCACTGACAAAAGCTGGGTGAATCCAGGGACACCCTACCCAATAGACGCCGCCACGGCCGCATCGACGACCGGGCCGGAGGGGGCGCAGGCGTCGGCCGAGACCCGCTTCGAGCGTGGCGACGAACGTGCCGTTGCCAAGCGGTCGCCCGGTTCGCTCATGTCGGCGCAGGGTATCCATCTCGTCCGCCGGGGGCTCGACAGCCAGAAACGCCGACCCGTCGCCGATCGCGTCCAGCAAGGGCGCCACCGGCTGGAAGTTTCGGGGACAGCATACTCAATCAACCAGTTTCATGGAGGGTTAGCCGCCGTTAATCGTGATGGCATAGCGGACTCTGATGTCTCCTTCCCTACCCCTCCAGAGACCACCGGCTCCATCTCCCTGAGCCGCTCGCCCCAGTCGCGCATGCTCAGCAGGACCGACTCGAGCGACTGGCCGAGTTGGGTCAGCTCGTATTCCACCTTGGGGGGGACCTCGGGGAACGCGGTGCGCTTGACGATCCCGTCCGCCTCGAGCTCACGCAGCTGCAGGGTGATCATCCGCGGGGTGGCCGAAGAGATGAGGCGGCACAGAGCGTTGAAGCGCAGCTTGCCGCCCAGCAGGTGAAACACCAGGACCGGCTTCCAGACGCCGCCGATCACCGACAGCGTCGCCTCCACCGCACAGCCAGTCCGGCCGGCCTTGCGCTGCCTGGATCGGCGGGTGGCACTATCATCCATGATAGTACATGTCCTGTTTGTGCGTACTTACTGTGTCGATCGTAGGCCACTAGCTTGTGTTCGGGAAGGGCACCTTGCGCGAACCGTCGCGGGTGCCGCGGCTTTGGGAGCCCTGCCATGGACAGCATCGAATATGTCGGCCTCGTGGCCAGCACCCTGGCGACGCTCGCCTTCCTGCCGCAGGTGGTGAAGACCTGGCGCACCCGCAGCGCGGACGACTTCAGCCTGGTCACGCTGCTGATGCTCGAGGCCGGTACCAGCTTGTGGATCTCCTATGGTGTGTGGCGGGAAGCGCCGGCGATCTGGCTCGGCAACAGCGTCACGCTCACGCTCGTCGGCATCATCCTGTGGATTAAGCTGGAGAATATTTCAGCTTTTAACAAAGCCTCAAGATGTGCACGAGTATAGGAACATCGAGCGATCAAAGTGCCATGCGCGCTAGAATCCAGGGATACCCTACGCAATGAGCCCTTCCTGGCTACGGCCGCGTCGACCATCGGACCGAAGGGCGCAGGCGCTGGCCGAGACCCGCTTGGGGCCCCGCTAGTCACACGATGCGGCACCTCGGCCGCCACGGCCATTGCCAACCGCGCCCGGAAAAGAGTGGGTTCAGCCGCGGCGACCGTCCTTTACGTATGTCCCTGCAACCCTCAAGGGTTGCCGTTCAAATCAACCACCATATACATACAGCCGGCAGGACGAGTGTACTGATCGAGCGGAAGCCAAGACAAGCAAAGGGAGGCTGCTGCCATGACCGAATTCACCTTGTGGGGCTTCGACGGCTCAACCTATGTCCGCACGGTCAAGATGCTGCTCGCGGAGAAGGGCTGCACGCAGTTCAAGCAGGTGCAGCTGAACGTGCTGGCGGGAGAGCCCAAGCAGCCCGAGCATCTCGAGCGCCATCCCTTCGGCAAGGTCCCGGTCCTCGACCATGACGGGATGCGGATCCTGGAGACGGGTGCGATCGCCCGCTACCTCAACGACGTCCTGCCCGGCAAGTCGCTGGTCCCGGCGACACCCAAGGATCGCGCGCGGATGGACATGATCGTCGGCATCGTGGATTCGTACGGTTACGGCGCCTTGATCGGCGGTGTCGCCGCCTATCATCTCTTTCCGGATTTCGTCGGCGGCAAGAACGACGCGATGCGCGAGGCCGGCATCGACAATGGCCGCAAGACCCTCGAGCTCGCCATGCGGACCAGGGGGGCGTCACCCTTCATCGCCGGCGAGCTCAGCCTGGCCGACCTCTATCTGGCGCCGATCCTCTTCTATGTGTCGCTGACCCCGGACAAGGACGCCTTGTTCGCTGTCGACGGCTTCGCCGACTGGTGGGCCAGGATCCAGGCCCTGCCGAGCTTCAAGGCCACCCAGCCGGACCTCGGCTGAGACTCCAGCGCCGCCACCAGCTCGCGCGGTCAGACAGCCGGCAGGCGACTCATGCGGCGGCGGGCACCTGCACGCGCAGGGCGACGGTGGTCGGCTGCTCGGGTTGGGGCTCGGTGGGCACGGGCTCGCCCGCCAGCGCCAGCGCCTCGACGAAGCCCTCGATCGCCTCCTGGGCCATCGCCACCGCTTCCTGGTAGGTGTCGCCCTGGGTGACGCAGCCCGGCAGGGCCGGGACAAAGACGTCGTAGCCACCTTCCTGGGCGGGCTCGATGCGTACGGTGTAGGTCAGGACGCAGATGAAAATAGATTATCACGGCCGAACCTCGGGCAACAACACGGATCGGCGCGGCCAGGGTGCCGACCCTATCGGTTCACCGTGCGGCCGCTGACCGGGGCGGAAGGCGGCGGCTACCTGATCGAGTTCCCCGAGCTGCCCGGCCCGCCAGCGCGAACCCGAGGGCCGCTGCACGCGTTCCCACGCGCAGGAGTTGGCCTTGCCTGAGCTATCGACACCTCCCGATATTCGTACTTAAATCGATTCCAATCGATCAGGGGCCGGGTTGCGTGACCGCGACCGGCGAAAGTGCTCGGGAGGCAACATGCGCTTGCGGACCATCCGGCGCCTGGCGCTGGCATCGTCGATCGGCATCGCCGGTCTGACCCTGGCGGCGGCACCGGGCGGTGCCACCAGCCCCATCGCGGTCGATCAGGGGCCGAACTGGACGCCGACGGCACGACTCCAGTTCTACAGCCAGGACCAGGGCTCGCAGATCATGCCCCTGGTCTGGTTCGAGGCGCTGAAGCAGCCGAACGGCCAGCCCTTCCTGGCCGGCAGCCTGAGCCGCTACGGCTACCTGCCCAACCCGGCCAGCCCCACGCCGGGCCTGCCGGTGGGCTTCACGGTCAACGGCTCCGGCAACAGCACGATGGTGGGCATGACCTGTGCTGCCTGCCACACCCGCCAGATCGTGTCGGGCGGCATCCCCTACCGGATCGACGGTGGCCCGGCGATCGTCGATTTCCAGAGCTTCCTCGCCGATCTCGACACCGCCGTGGGCAGGGTCCTGAGCAGTGGCCCGGCGTTCACCGCCTTTGCGACGGCCGTGCTCGGGCCGTCACCGCCGCCGGCGCAGCAGGCGATCCTGAAGAGCGCGGTCCAGGCCTGGTTCCTGCGCTACGACACGCTGATCAAGCGCGCCCTGCCGACGCCGGCCTGGGGACCGGGGCGGCTCGACGCGGTGTCCATGATCTTCAACCGGCTGACCGGGCTCGATCTCGGGCCGCCGCCGAGCTACCTCATCCCCGCCAACATCAAGCCGGCGGTGGCCCCGGTCCGCTACCCGTTCCTGTGGAACGCGGCGATCCAGGACCACACCCAGTGGCCGGGCTTCGCCGCCAACGGCAACGCGATCCTGGGGCTCGCGCGCAACCTGGGCGAGGTCTACGGCGTGTTCGCCACCTTCGCGCCGCAGAAGGCCTGGTACGGGATCGACTATCTCGACGTGAACTCGGCCAACTTCAAGGGCCTGTTCGCACTCGAGGAGCTGATCAAGCAGATCGGGCCGCCGCAATGGCCGTGGGCCGTGAACCAGAGCCTGCTGGCCAGGGGACAGGCGATCTTCAAGCGCTCGACCGCCAATGGCGGGTGCGGCGACTGCCACGGCATCAAGCCGGGCATTACCCGCCCGATCGGCCAGAAGACGTGGGCGACGCCGGTCCTGGACGTCGGCACCGACACGCGCGAGTACGACATCCTGGCCTGGACCGCGCAGTCCGGGGTGATGAACGGTGCCTCCACGATCGCCAACCCGACGCCGCTGAAGCCGGTCGACGCGGCGATCAACATCCTGGGCATGGCGGTGCTGGGGTCGATCGAGCAGTACTGCCTGGAGAATCCGGTCACCTGCCTCGTCGACGGCAGCGGCAAGGCGCTGACGGAGCGCCCCAGGGTCGGCGGGCTCAAGGACCTCTACAAGGTCAAGGCCACCGCCGGTGCCGCCTACGAGGCCCGCGTCCTGCAGGGCATCTGGGCCGCGGCACCCTACCTGCACAACGGCTCGGTCCCGTCGCTGGCGCAGCTGCTGACCCCGGCGGCGCAGCGGGTCAAGTCGTTCAAGGTCGGCTCCAACTACGATCAGGTCAATGTCGGGCTGGCCGCCAAGCAGACCCAGTTCAACCAGGTCTTCACCGCCACCGGCTGCGACGAGCTGAACTCGGGCAACAGCAATTGCGGCCACGAGTACGGGACCACGCTGCCGGCCGCGGACAAGCGGGCGCTGCTGGAGTATCTGAAGACGTTGTGAGGGCCGCGCCGGCCGGCGGCCTCAGTC
>JBATRI010000582.1:0-19141 GCA_049292515.1 Geminicoccaceae bacterium | reverse complement strand
CGATGCTGCGAATCGAGCTCCTGGTCGATGCCAGGAACGACCTGGGCGAGGGCCCGCTCTGGGACGTGCAGGAGCAACGGCTCTATTGGATCGACAGCCATGGCAAGCTGATCCAGCGGTGCGATGCGAGGGGACAGGGTGTCGAGCGCTGGGGCGTGCCGGAACATATCGGCTCGATGTGCCTGCGCGAGAGCGGCGGGGCGGTGGTGGCGCTGCGCGACGGCTTCCACCTGTTCGACTTCGCCACCGGCGAGACGATGCCCCTTGCCGATCCGGAGCGCGACCTGCTCCGCACCCGGCTCAATGACGGCAAGGTCGACCGGCAGGGCCGCTTCGTCGCGGGCTACATGGACTATGAAGAAAAGGACCCGCTGGGCGGCCTCTACCGGCTCGACCCGGATCTGCAGGTGACCAAGCTCGACGGCGGCATCATCGTCAGCAACGGGCCGTGCTTCAGCCTGGATGGCGGCACGCTCTACTTCGCCGACAGCTGGACCCGCTGCATTTTCGCCTACGGCTACGATACGGCGACCGGGAATGTGGTCAGCCGCAAGCTGTTCACCAGTTTCGAGCAGACGGGGCTGCGCGGCTATCCGGACGGGGCCACGGTCGACGCCGAGGGCTTTGTCTGGAGTGCCGAGGTCTATGGCGGCAGGCTGGTCCGCTTCGCGCCGGACGGTACCGTCGACCGGCTGGTCGGCATGCCGGTCGACAGCATCACCAGCCTGAACTTCGGCGGTGCCGACCTCGACATCCTCTACGTCTCCTCGATGGCACGGCCGTTCAACTGCCGGCCGCGGCAGGAGCGCGAGGCCGGCGGCCTGTTCGCGGTGCATGGGCTGGGCGTGCGCGGGGTACCGGAGCCGCGCTTCAAGGGCTGATCAGGGAGAAGGAACGATGCGGATCGAGGTTCTGGTCGACGTCAAGACGACGCTCGGCGAAGGCCCGTTGTGGGACGTGGACGAGCAGCGGCTCTACTGGATCGACAGTTTCGACGGCCGGGTGTTCCGCTGCACCGCCGACGGTCGCGAGGTGCGCTCGTGGGATGTGCCGATGAAGATCGGCTCGATGTGCCTGCGCCGGCAGGGCGGCGCCGTCCTGTCCCTCGCGCGTGGCTTCCATTTTTTGGACTTCGCCACCGGCGAGGTTACGCTGATCCACGACCCCGAGCCCGACAAGCCCAACAACCGCATCAACGACGGCAAGGTCGACAAGCGCGGCCGCTTCGTCGCGGGCTCGATGGACACGATGGAGGAGGGCGGCAACGGCAGCCTCTACCGCCTCGACCCCGACCTGAAGATCACCAAGCTGGAAGGCGACATCATCGTCAGCAACGGGCCGTGCTGGAGCCCTGACGGTGGGACGTTCTATTTCACCGATTCCTGGTCGGGCCAGATCTCGGCTTACGACTATGACCTCGACACCGGCAGCATCGCGAACAAGCGCTGCTTCGCGAAGATGGAGTATGCCGGCGGCGCCTTCGACGGGGCCACGGTGGATGCCGAGGGCGGGGTCTGGAGCGCCATCGTCTATGTCGGCAAGCTGATCCGCTACGCGCCTGACGGGCGGGTTGACCGGGTGGTCGACATGCCGGTCAAGAAGGTCACCAGCGTCAATTTCGGCGGGCCCGACCTCGACATCCTCTACGTCACCTCGATGGCCAAGCCGCCCTTGCCGCGCTTCCCGGACGACCCGCAGCAGCGCGGCGCCCTGTTCGCGATCCACGACCTGGGCGTACGCGGCGTGCCGGAGCCCCGCTTCGCCGGCTGATGCGTCACCACATGCCGTTCAGGCCGGTAAAGCCGATCGCTGCAGCGTCTGGTGCCGGGTGACCGGGATGGCCGTGGTCAGGTTGTGACGCCATGGGCTGTGCCGGTCGGCCTCGTCGAGGGCGGCCAGGATCGCTGCCTCCGGCGCGTCCGTGACTATAGTCACCAGGCAGCGCATGGCGACGTAGCCCATCGGTACGTCCGCGGCCAAATCGAAGAAGCCGCGGACGTCGTAGTCCCCCTCCACGCGGACCTCGATGCCGCGATGCGTCAGGCCGTGCCGCGCCAACGCCAGTGCATAGCCCTGTGCCGCGCAAAGACCCAGTGCCGTGCGCCCGTAGCATCCGGGATCGGGGCCGCTATCCTCCCCGCCGAAGTTTTCCGGCTGATCTGCCGAGAGGCGCCAGTGCCCATCTTCGACCGTCGCGCGGAATCCGTCGGTCAGCCGGACGGTCGTGGTACTGGTGCCCACCGCCGTTGCCGGCCGCTGACGCAGCAACGTCGCTGTCCTCTCCCAGGCCGTCGTCATGCGCTTCTGCACGTCCATCGTCGTCCTCCTTGCCGGGCTAGGCTTTGGGTCCTCACGGTAGCAGTTTGGCGGTCCGCAGGATCTCGATTCCCCGGCGGCCGATCAGACTCCGCAAGGCTTCCGCGCATAGGTCCGGGCGCACGCGCAGCGCCTCCGCAATCGCTGCGCGCGCTTCCGTGAGTTGACCCTGGCAAGCCAGGATCAAGGCGAGCACGACACGCGCCATGTAGAGCCTGTCATCGCGGCGGCAGGCGGCCCTGGCCTCTGCCTCGGCCCCCGCCAGATCACCCAGCCGGAACAGTGCGTAGGCGAGATTGGTGCCCCAGTAGGAGGCGCGATTGTCGATCGGGCTGATCCGCATGCCATGCCGTAGATGTCCGACACCGGTGCGCGCCTTGCCGGCGCGGATCAGAGCGGTGCCCAGGGCTACCCAGGCCTGCGCATTGCTGGCGTCGCTCTCGACGGCCCGCTCTAGCAGCTCGATGCCCCGGCGCAGCGCGCCGATGTCGGTCAGCGCGCAGCCGGCGAAGCCGAGTACCGGCGAACTGTGGCCGTCTATCCGGATGGCGCGCTCGGCTTCGTCCGTCGCACGGGCGACATTGTCGGCCCGCTCGTCGGTCAGACCGAACATGTGCCCGACCGCGAGGATCAGCGCCAGATAGGCGTGGGCGAGCGCAAAATTGGGATCGAGCGCCAGAGCACGCTCGAGCAGCCCCGTCGCCTCGACGAAGGTCTCGCGATGCCAGCCCTTGATCGCCAGCAAACCGGCAGCCTGCTGGTAGAAGGCCCAGGCATCGAGGCTGGCCGGCGGCCGGCGCTTGATGGTCTCAACCTCTGCGCGGGTCAGCTCCGGCTCCAGGTGGGCGGCGATATTCTGTACCACCTCGTCCTGAATGGCGCCGCATTCGCTCTCGGGACAGTCGAACCGATCGGCCCACAGATGTTTGCCGGTCTCGGCGTCGATCAGCTGCACGGTCAGCCGCAGTCGCGCGCCCACCGGTCGCACGCTGCCTTCGACCAGATAGCGCACGCCCAGCTCCCGCCCGATCGACCGGATGTTGCGGACGCGTCCTTTGTAGGCAAAGCTCGAGTTCCGCGAGATGACGAAGAACCCCGGAATGCGTGCCAGAAGCGTCGTCAGGTCCTCGGTGAGGCCGTCCGCCAGAAACTCGATCTCGCGCCGTTCGGAGAGACTCTCGAGCGGGAGCACCGCCAGCGATGGTCGGCCCACGGGTACGGGTGGAGCATCGAGCGGGGAGACGTGCCCGCTGCCGTGCCAGCACCAGACGCGAATCGGGCGCGTCAGGCTCTTCACCGCCTGCTCGCCCAGATCCTCGAAACTGGCCTGCAGCCGATCCCGCACCTGCTCGAAAACCGGAGCCGAAATGCTGATGCCACCGGAAGGCGCCAGCTGCTCGAGTCGAGCCGCAACATTGACACCATCGCCGTAAATGTCGTCGCCATCGACGATCACGTCGCCAAGGTTAATGCCGATGCGGAACTCGATCGGACAAGCTTCAGCTAGGACGGCGCGTCGCTCGGCGACAGCCTTCTGAATCGCCAGAGCGCATTCGGTGGCGCTCACGGCGCTCCCGAACTCCACCAATGCTCCGTCGCCCATGAGCTTGACGATTCGACCGCCCGCTTCGAGAATTCGCGGGTCGATCAGTTCCTGGCGATAGTTCTTCAAGGTTGTCAGTGTGCCGTCTTCGTCGAACTCCATCAGACGTGCATAGCCGACCACGTCGATCGCCATGATTGCGGACAGGCGTCTGTGCACGATTTAGGCACCCTACCATCACCACCGATGCGGGTACTGCCGAGTAGACAATTTGCAGCCGATCCACGCCGCTCGCAAGCCCACTGTCGTGGCCAGCACGAAGACCTATCTGGCTCAGTCAGTGACCTCGACCCGAAGTTCCCCCACACCTTCGATCGAAGCGTGCAGCCGGTCGCCGCGCTCGACCGCGGTCACGCCAGCCGGCGTGCCGGTGAAGATCAGATCACCCGGCGCCAGTTCGAACAGGCCCGAGAGATAACTGATCGTCTCCGGCACCTTCCAGATCATCTGCGCGAGATCGCCGGTCTGCCGTCGCTCACCGTTGACGTCGATCCAGATCGCGCCCTTGGCGGGGTGTCCGATCTCGGCTGCCGGCGCGATCGGCGAGATCGGTGCCGAGGCGTCGAACGACTTGGCCACCTCCCATGGCCGACCGGCCTTTTTCGCCACGGCCTGCAGGTCGCGCCGGGTCATGTCCAGCCCGACCGCGTAGCCGTAGACGCACTCGAGCGCCTGCTCGACCGGGATGTCGCGCCCGCCCTTGCCCAGGGCCACGACCAGCTCGACCTCGTGATGGACGTCCTCGGTCCCGGGTGGGTAGGGAAACCGTCCGTCGAGAACCAGGGTGTCGGTGGCCTTCTGGAAGAAGAACGGCGCCTCGCGGTCGGGATCGTGGCCCATCTCCCGCGCGTGGTCCGCATAGTTGCGGCCCACGCAGTAGATCCGACGCACCGGGAACGTTCCCGCTTGACCCGCGACGGGGACGGTGACGACGGGCGGCGGCGGAATGACGAACGATGTCGGCTGCATGGGCGGTCGGTTCCTTGATGGACAGAGGCGGTCGCTTGGCAATTATCATGTAGGATGCCGCGCGGTTCGACCAGGGTCGTACGAGGCCCCCCGAAAGTCGGCCTTGTGCCTCTCGGGGCCGGCGGTCACAGATTGATTGCGTGACCTGCGCTGGCGGGCCGCCGAGCCATGGGAACGAGCAGCATGAGTGATGGCCCTCCGGATGCACGGGCCGGTATTCGGCGAGCCATGTCGGCGGCGACCGACCCGGCCGTGGCGGCGGGGCATCTGCACGCGGAGCTGGCCGGGCCGGACGTGGTGCTGGTCCTGTTCTTCTGTGCGCCGGAGTATGAGACGCCGGGATTCACGGCTGCACTGGGCCAACTCTTCGCCGGTGTGGCCGTGGTCGGCTGCACCAGTGCCGGCGAGATCGGGCCGGGCGGCTACCATGAGAACTCGGTGACGGCCCTCAGCTTCTCTGCGCCCGATTTCGCGGCGGTGGCGGGGCTGCTGCTGGCTGAAGGCGACCTCGATGTCGGCCGCTGCGGCGAGACCATCGCCCTGCTGCGCGATGAGCTGGACGCGCGCACGCGCGCGTGGCAGGGCGAGGTCAACCGCTTTGCGCTGCTGCTGATCGACGGCACGACCCAACGCGAGGACGCGGTCGCGGCCTTCGTCGGCGGGGCGATGGTGGACATTCCCGTGCTCGGCGGATCGGCCGGCGACGCGCTGGCGTTCAAGCACACCTCGGTGTTCGCTGGCGGCCGGTTTCACGACCAGGGGGCGGTCGTCATTCTGGTCGCCACACGCCGGCAGGTCTGGCCCTTCCGCAACCAGCATTTCGTCGCCTCGGAGCAGCGTGTGGTGGTGACCGGCGCCGATCCTCAACGGCGCATCGTGACCGAGCTCGATGCGGAGCCCGCGGTATCGGTCTATGCGCGTCTGATCGGCCGCGACGAGGCCGAGCTCACGCCGATGGTGTTCGCCACCCATCCGCTCGTGGTGCGCCTGGGCGGGGCCGAATATGTGCGCTCGATCCAAAAGGCGAACCCCGACGGCAGCCTCAGCTTCTATTGCGCTGTCGACGAGGGTCTGGTCCTGACGCTCTCGGACGGCCGCGACCTGCTGCGCGAGACCGAGGGCATGTATGACGAGCTGCGGGCCTCACTGGGCGTTCCCGAGGCGGTGATCGGCTTCGAATGCGTGCTCAACCGGCTGGAGGCCGAGCGCAGCCAGATCAAGCATCGCCTGTCACGGCTGCACGCGGCCAACAACGTGACCGGATTTGCCAGCTTCGGTGAGCAGTGGGGATCGATGCACGTCACCCAGACCTTCACCGGCATCGCCATCGGGCGGAGGGCCCTGCCATGAATGCCGGCGCCGATGTTCAGCTGGCCGATCTGGCGCTGGAGAACGCCAAGCTGCGCAAGATCCGCGACGTGCTCGTCCGCCGGGTCGAGCGCAGCATGGATCTGCAGGGGTCGGAGTTCGCGTTGTTCGAGCGCGCGACCCTGCTCGAGGCCGAGGTCCGCAAGCGCACCAAGCAGGTGGAGCAGGCGATGGCCGACCTGCAGCGCAGCAATCGTGAGCTGGAGGAGGCGAGGGCCCGAGCCGATGCCGCCAACATGTCCAAGACCCGGTTTCTGGCGGCCGCGTCGCACGATCTGCTGCAGCCGCTCAACGCGGCCCGCCTGTTCCTGTCCGCCCTGGCCGAGACGGCGCTGCCGGAAAGTGCCGAACGGCTGGTCGAGAACGTCGACCTTGCGTTCGAATCGATCGACCGGCTGCTGACCGCTCTGCTCGATATCTCCAAGCTCGATGCCGGGGTGGTGACGCCGGTGATCGAGAACGTCGCCCTGGACCCATTGCTGCGACGGTTGGTGGCCGAGTTCGCGCCGGTGGCCGAACGCAAGGGTCTGGCGCTGCGGATGGTGCCGACGGACGTCGTGGTCGCCACCGATCCCGGCATGCTCATCCGAGCACTGATGAACTTGGTGTCGAACGCGATCCGCTACACGCGGCGTGGTGGGGTCCTGATCGGGGTGCGCCGGCACGGGGCGGGATTTCGTGTGGAGGTGGTCGACACCGGCATCGGTATCCCGGCCAACCAGCAGAGCCTGATCTTCGAGGAGTTCCGGCGTCTTGGTGTGGATTCGGACCAGCGCGACCGCGGATTCGGCCTCGGGCTCGCGATCGTCGAGCGGATCGCGCGCATGCTCGGGCATCCCCTCAGCGTGCAGTCGGTGCCCGGCCGTGGTTCGAGGTTCGCTCTTTTCCTACCGGCGGGCATCCGGGCGCCTGCCCGAGCGACGGCTGACGCCGGTGTGTCGACCGCGCCGCGGTCCCAGGGGGCTTTGCTTGTCGTCATCGAGAACGAGGCTGCCATCCGCGACGGCATGCAGGCACTGCTGCAGGGCTGGGGCTATGTCGTGCTCGCCGCACCCTCGCCGGAGGTCGCCATTGGCCTGTTGCGCCGGGGCCGGCGGCGGCCGGCGGCGGTGATCGCCGACTACCATCTGGACGGCTGCACCGGGACCGATGCGATCGAGATGGTGCGCATCGGCTTCGGCACCGCGATTCCGGCCCTGGTGATCACGGCCGATCGGACGCCCGAGGTGCAGCGCGAGGTGGAAGCGGTTGCCGCAGCGCTGCTCAACAAGCCGGTACGCCCGGCCCAACTCAGATCGCTGCTGGCCGAGCTGCTGAGCAAAATGGGGTAACTCCATCAATAGCCAGCTGCGGTGCAACTCCGGTGAGTCACGCATTGCCGTGCAGCAGCTACATCTCTACCTTCGGTTGAGGGTGTTCGATGGGAGTATAAATGCACTGGGATGACCCTTGCCGTTGAAACGCTGGCATGGCTTCCTGCTCTACACGCTGTTGGAATGTGAGGGCGTGGCTGACGGCCATGCTTAACATGGATCACTCGGGGCACGCAAAACGGATGATATTTGATGGTAGTTACGAACATTCGGGCAGTCCAGGTCATTAATAAATGTCGCGATAATAATATTTTTTGTAAATCAAATGCAATTGATGGCTGTCAAATTATACGCAGTCATTCGATATTTACGAAAAATGAGGATCTCTATGCGCCGGAGTCCTTAGTTTTTGACGATTTAAGTTACTGCTATTCTTTAACGCATATTGGCGAACCGTCGATTGTTTCTGGTCTCGCCTATCCAATACTGCTGCGCTCTATTCCGGAGACCGGACTCGTTGATGGGGTTGGTCCGTGGCCGTACGCGAGCGTGCCTGATCCCGCTCAACTGCACTGCGCCCTGGCGGCGCTCCGCTCGCTGAAGCTCGTGACCGCAACGTTGCTGGTTCGGCCGGATGCCGGTGCGGACTGGGCGGCCTTGGGCGCAGCCGGCGTTCGGATAGTCCCGCTCAAACCCCACTACGTGCTGGACCCGGCGCTGCCTAAACCCATACTCAGGGCGAAGACGCGTAGCAACATCGCCATGGCGAGGCGTCATTGGGTTGTGGAGACCTTGCCGCGTGCACAACTCGCTGCTGTTGGCTGTTCCTTGCAGGAGGGCCTCGCCGCTCGCGGACGGCTAGGATCGTTTGCGAATGTGCCGTCGCAACACTTTTCCATCCTCGCGAATCTCGATGGCATCGAGGCGGTAGTGGCGGCGGACAGTTCCGGTGTTGGTGCTGTGCTGGTCTCGGCCCGCCGAGGCGGCGAGACGCACTGCCTCCACCTAATCACGGCGCCCAGGGCGATGCGTACCTGCGCCACGCACCTCCTGATGGCTACGGCGCTCGAACGGTGGGGGCAGGAGGGCCGTGTCTATCTCGGCGGCGCGCCGGACGGGGTCGACGGCAGGGGAATTGCACAGTTCAAGGCGCGTTGGGCCAATCGGACCGACCCGGTCGTGCTTCTGACCGCGATCCTCGACTTGCCGGCCTACGAGCGGCTCTCCACCCTCAAAGGCGCCACAACTTATTTCCCAGCCTATCGCGGGCCAACTCCGTGAGCGAGCCTCGACTTCTTCACGTCCGACGGGGTAGGGGCCGGCCGGATGCCACGGTTCTTATGCCACTCCGGAATACCGCTGCGCTCGTCGCGGAGGCCATCAAGTCGGTCCTCGATCAACGAGGATGCGTACTTGAGGTGCTGATCTCGGATGACGCTTCCGAGGATGGCACGTTGGACGAGGCGACGCGTACGGTCGCTGCAGACTTGGGGCCGCACCAGGTGGTCGTGCTGCGAGCCGACCAACGCCTCGGCATCGATCACTTGCAGCATCTCGTGGATCGCGCATCGTGCCGTCTGCTGATCGAGGCGCACGGCGACGACGTCAGCCTGCCTGGCCGCATGGCGCGTCTCATTGCCGTCTATCGGGAGACGGGAGCATCGCTGATCACGAGCCTTGTGCACTACCGTCATGGTGACGACGGACCCCTTGAACCTCAGCCCTTTCCCCCCCTGCTTGCGCCAGGCTGGATAGGGATGGAGGCATTGGTGATGGACAATCCTGGCGTGCTGTCCGGGGCCCGCTACGCTTTCGACAGCGCCGTACATGACCGATTCACCCGACTGGATTCGTCCTACCTGCCGGCCGGGCACGATGTCCTGCAGGCATTTCGAGCGACATTGCTCACCGGAGTTTGGTACACGGCGGAACGGCTGCTCCAGTACCGGCTGCACCCCGGGCAGGGATCCATGCTTCTCGCCGACCGGCGCTCGCCGGCTGCGGCGAAGTTCGGATGGAGTCTCCGCAGGCTCGCAGTGGTTCGGGCCATGGGTCGGGACCTCGATCACGCCGAGGCCAAAGCGCTGGTCGACCCAACCCAGGCGAGCATCGCTCGCGGTGTGCTGGCTCGGGCGACGTCGGAGCTGTTGGATCGGATGCTGGACAGTCGGGATGATCTCCTCAGAGCCGGCCGCCAAGCGCTGTGGGTGAACGAGCACGAATTCGGCCTTGCCAACCGCAACAGGCTCGGCAGCTACCTTGCCGACCGGGCCGCGTTGACCGGACCGGCCCTCGACATATTGCTCAAGTTTCGGACCCGATTTCGGCAATATCGAAGCAGCTATTTGGGCCGTCGGCCCTGGATTAGATAGTCGTCTGACGGGCCGGCTAGCTGTCGCCAATTTTGTAAGGTCATTGCCATCCGGCAATTCTCAGGCCATCTAGCCGAAGAACTCCCGTGCCGCGAGGACGGCCTGCGTCCGGCTGTACACGCCGAGCTTGCGCAGGATGACGGTGACGTGGGCCTTCACCGTGGTCTCGGCGATGCTCAGCTCGTAGGCGATGAGCTTGTTCGGCTTGCCCGCCACCATCAGGCGGAGGATGTTGGTCTGCTGCGGCGTCAGCGCCCGCATCCGCTCGGCCATCGGCGTTTCGTTGGCAAGCTGGTCCGCATCGCTCTCGGGCTGCCAGATCTCGCCGGCGAGCACGTGCTCCAGTGCCTGGGTGATGGCAGAGCGATCAAGCGATTTCGGGATGTAGGCCATGGCGCCGGCCGCGATCGCCTCGCGGATGATCCGTGGCTCCTCGGTCGCGGAGACGATCACCACCGGCAGGGCCGGAAACCGGCGGCGCAGCTCGAGCAGACCGCCAAGCCCATCCATGCCCGGCATCTTCAGGTCGAGCAGGAGCAGATCGAGATCCGGCATGGCCGTGGCCAGGCGGCAGACCTCGTCGAGCGTGCCGGCTTCGAGCACCTGGAAATCCGTGCGATCCAGATGTCGGACGGACAGCACGACCGCCTCTCGGAACAATGGATGGTCGTCCGCGACCAGGACCTTGAGCATGAAGCCGAGCCTTCCCCGAGCATTTGGCGAGAGGATAGGCCTCCGCCGGCACCGAGAGAAGCCGGTTGCGGATGAAAAAGGGGCGGCTCGCGCCGCCCCCGCCATCAGAACGATCGGGCTGTCAGTCGACCAGCTTGAAAGCCCAGACGGACCCGCCCTGGTTGAAGTTCTTGACGATCTTGGCGACGTCCCCGCCCCACAGCGGCACGGCACCGCCCCAACCCGAGGTCACGGCGACATACTGCTCGCCATCTTGCTCCCAGGTGATCGGCGAGCCGACCACGCCGGAGCCCGTGTTGTACTTCCAGACGATCTCGCCGGTCGTGTCGTCGACGGCTTGCAGGTAGCCCTCGGGCGTCCCGTAGAAGACCAGCCCACCCGCCGTCGTCAGCACGCCACCCCACAGCGGCGACGTGTTGTTGACCTCGAACTTGATCTGGCCGGTGGCCGGATCGATCGCCCGCAGCACACCGATATGGTCGTCGTAGAGCGGCTTGATGTTGAAGCCGGCGCCGAGATAGGCCGCCCCCTTCTTGTAGGCGATGTCCTCGTTCCAGATATCCATGCCCCACTCGTTGCTAGGCACGTAGAACAGGCCCGTCTTCTGGCTGTAGGCCATGGGCATCCAGTTCTTGGCGCCGAGGAAGCTGGGGACGTTGAATACGGACTCGGGCTCGGCATCGGCGGCCTTCGGCTCGGTCGGGCTCTTCGGCCGCGACGACTGGTCGGCGAGAGGGCGGCCGTCATCGCCGTAGCCCTTGGCCCAGGTGATCTTGGAGACGAACGGCGAGGCGCTGATGAAGTCGCCGTTGGTACGGTCGAGCACGAAGAAGTACCCGTTGCGGTCGGCCTTGGCGCCGGCGTGGATCTTCTTGCCGTCCTTCTCGAGCTCGAACGGGATGAACTCGTTGACCCCGTCGAAGTCCCAGCCGTCGTGCGGCGTGCCCTGGAAATGCCACTTGATCTCGCCGTTGTCCGGGTCGATGGCGAGCGTCGAGGAGCTGTAGAGATTGTCACCCGGCCGCAGCCAGCTGTTCCAGGGGGCCGGCTGACCGGTGCCGAAGAACAGCAGGTTCAACTCGGGATCGTACGTGCCGCCGAGCCAGGTGGCTGCACCACCATGCTGCCACATGTCGCCGGGCCAGGTCGCGTTGGTCGTGCCGGTGACCGTGGAATCCTGGCCGGCGACCCGACCCATGTTGCCCTCGACCGTCGGCCGGTACCACAGCTCGTCTCCGGTCTCGGCATCGTAGGCCTTGACCGCGCCGACGATCCCGAACTCGCCACCGGAATTGCCGACGATCACCTTGCCTTTGACGATCAGCGGAGCGGCGGTATTGGAGTAGCCGTCCTGGTAATTCTCCATCTTCTTGCGCCAGACGACCTTGCCCGTGTCCTTGTTCAGGGCCACGAGTTGGGCATCCAGTGTCGTGAAAAAGATCTTGTCGTTGTAGATGGCGGCACCGCGATTGACGACGTCGCAGCAGGGCAGGATGCCGTCGGGCAGCCGCGCGTCGTATTGCCATTTCTCCTTGCCGGTCCGTGCGTCGACCGCGAATAGGCGCGAGTAGGAGGCGGTGACATAGAGCGTGCCGTCGGAAACCAGGGGCTGGCTTTCCTGGCCGCGCTGCTTCTCGCCGCCGAACGACAGGGTCCAGGCCGGGACCAGCCGCTTCACCGTGCTCTTGTTGATCTTCTCGAGCGGGCTGTAGCGCTGCGCCTTGTAGCCCATGCCATAGGTGAGGACGTCGCCAGGTGTTTTGGCGTCGTCGAGCAGGTCCTGATCGGTGACGGCCAAAGCCGGCATCGAGGTCGTCGCCAGCAGTGCCAGGACAGTGCCGGCCAGAAGTCGTGATCCCGTCATGGAGAGGCTCCCTGTGATTACAGTGAAATAAAAGTCAATCGTACGGTCGCAGTTGGGAAGCTGGAGAAAAGTCGTAGTCGCCCGTTCATCTGCTCTAGCTGAACGGTGGCGGCTGATAGTCGAGGCCGTCGGCGGCGAAGATCGCGCGGATCGTGCCGTCGCGAACGGCGGTGGCCAGCACGTCCCCGGCGGCATAGCCGAGATCGCGAGCGTTCTCCCGCACGGCCGCACCCACGGCCCAGCTGGTCAGGCGCAGCCCCGGCAGCGGGATCGGATCGAGGTCGAACCGCTCCGCCTGCTTGCCGAGTCCGAAATCGATCTGGCTGCGCAGGCCCATGAAGGCGGCGATCTCGCCGGAAAGAAGAGCGGCCAGTGCCTCCTCCGGGCGGCGGTAGTGGACGACGCTGTCGCGCAGCCGTCCACCGAGCGTCGAGCCCAGATAGAAGTCGGGCAGGCTGTCCAGCTCCACCCCGATCCGCATGCCCTCGAGCGCGGCGAGATCGGGCTCGCCGTCCTCGGGCACTTGCCTCGGGTCGCGCACGATCGCCAGCGTCTCGGTGAAGTAGGGTTGCACCAGGACTGCGAGTTCGCTGCGGGTCGCGAGCTGCCGGTTGTAGGGCACGTGCAGCAGCAGGTTCACCACCTCATGCCCGACCACGGTGCCGCGCCAGACATGATTGCGCAGATCGTCGTCGACACTGTCCCCGGCCTGCACCACGACGAGCTCCAGGGGAATCCCGAGGCGGTCGGCGACCAGTCTGGCGATCTCGACATCGACCCCCTGCGGGCCGTTGGAGCTTGCGGTGGAGAACGGGGCGAAGTCGGCATACACACCGACCCGCAGCCTGCCCTTGGCGCGAATCTCGTCCAGGCTCTCGCCGACGGTGCTCACCGTATCCGCATAGATTCGGGCAGCCGCCGGGATCGGGGCGGCCAGGGCCGCGAGGCCCCCCAGCGCTGCTCGCCGATCGAGCCTCATTGTTCCGCCACAGTATCGAGCCATGAGCGGATCGACCAGATCGCCTCCTGACTGAGCACACCCTCGAAGGGCGGCATGTAGGTGACGCCGTCGCGGATCGAGCCGCTCATCACACGGCCGAGGAAGTAGCCGTCGTCGTCGACCGGCACCAGCTGCCGCAAGTCCGGCGCAATTCCACCCGACACCGCGCCCAGCCCATGGCAACGCGCGCAGTTCTGATTGAACGCCTTGGCGCCGATCTCCTGCGCCAGCTTGTAGTCGGGCGTGCCGCGATAGGGGTCCTCGGCGTGCAGATCCTCGCCCAGCGACGGCAGCCCAGCCGTATCCACGGCGTGCGGGACGACGTCCCCGTGTGCCCACGCCACGCCGGTCACACCCATCCCGGCCACGAATCCAATCAGTGCCATCTGCCACTTGGTCGCCATCAGCCTGCCTCCGGCCATCAGTGTGTCCTTGACCGGGGTTCCTACGGTCACCTGTCGGAGCTGTGCAGCAGCACCTTGGTCGGGGTCCCGCGATCGCTCTGCGGGTGGGCGCCTTGGACCTTGGTCGCGGTTGGCCGGCGCACGGCCATGTCGCTATGGCACGTGCGGCGACGCTGCCCGTGAATTCAGGGAGACAATGAGATGCAAGCCCGCTGTCTGACGGCACTCGTGCTCGTGCTAGCGGCCGCCCGTGCTGAAGCCGCGCCCACGGCCTGGGTTTCGAACGAGAAGGACAACACGATCTCGGTGATCGACGTCGGCACGCTGCAGGTGGTCGACACGATCGCGGTCGGCCAGCGCCCGCGTGGCATCATCTTTTCGCCCGACTATACGCAGCTCTATATCTGCGCCTCGGACGACGATACCGTGCAAGTACTGGACGTCGCGACCCGCAAGATCGTGGCCGATCTGCCGTCGGGCGCGGACCCCGAGTTCTTCGATCTCGATCCGGACGGCAGCCACCTCTACATCGCCAATGAGGATGACGCGATCACGACCGTGGTCGATACGGGCGCCCATCGGGTGGTGGCGCAGATCGATGTCGGCGTCGAGCCGGAGGGCATGGCGGTCAGTCATGACGGGCGTTTGGCGGTGACCACGTCCGAGACCACCAACATGGTGCACTGGATCGACACCACGACCCACGAGATCGTCGCCAACACGCTGGTGGGGCAGCGGCCGCGCTACGCGCGCTTTTCCGCGGACGACAAGCGGCTCTGGGTGACCTCCGAGATCGGCGGGACCGTGGCGGTGGTCGACGTTGCCAGCCGGAACATCATGCACGAGGTCCGATTTGAGATCCCGGGGGTGCCCACTGAGCTGATCCAGCCGGTGGGCGTGCGACTGTCGCAGGACGGCGGCACTGCTTTCGTCGCCTTGGGGCCAGCGAATCGGGTGGCCGTGGTCGACGCCGCGACCTTCGAGGTCCGCAAGTACCTGCTTGTCGGCCGTCGCGTCTGGCACCTGGCCCTGACACCCGACGGCAGCACGCTGTTCACCACCAACGGGCTCACCAACGACGTCTCCGTCATCGACGTCGCCAGCCTCGAGGTCGTCCGGTCGATGCCGGTCGGTCGTATGCCCTGGGGGGTGGCGATCCGCCCCTGAGCATCGGTCGCTACGACCAAAGTCCGTCTCCAATCCAGTCCCGGTCTAAGCTACTCAAAATACCACCTGAACCGAGGGAGGATCTGAAAGTGCTTCACCAGACACTCGACAGCATCAATGCCAAGTTCCCGCTACGCAGTCGCTACGACAATTTTATTGGCGGCAAATGGATTGCGCCTGTTCGTGGTCAGTACTTCGACAACACCACGCCGATCACCGGTGGCAAGGTTGCCGAGATCGCCCGCTCGACCGCCGAGGATGTCGAGCTGGCTCTGGATGCCGCCCACGCCGCCAAGCAGAAATGGGGTCGCACCTCGGCTGCCGAGCGCGCGCTGATCCTGAACCGGATCGCCGACCGGATGGAGGAGCGGCTGGAGCTGCTGGCGCTGGTCGAGACCCTGGACAACGGCAAGCCGATCCGCGAGACGACCGCCGCCGACCTGCCGCTGGCGATCGATCATTTCCGTTATTTCGCCGGCTGCATCCGGGCGCAGGAAGGCAGCCTGTCCGAGATCGACAATGATACCGTAGCCTACCACTTCCACGAGCCGCTGGGCGTCGTCGGCCAGATCATCCCCTGGAACTTCCCGCTGCTGATGGCGGTCTGGAAGCTGGCCCCGGCGCTGGCGGCCGGCAACTGCATCGTGCTCAAGCCGGCCGAGCAGACGCCCATGAGCATCATGGTGCTGGTGGACGTCATCGGCGACCTGCTACCGCCCGGCGTGCTCAACGTCGTCAACGGCTTCGGCGTCGAGTGCGGCAAGCCGCTGGCCCAGAACAAGCGGATCTCCAAGGTCGCCTTCACCGGCGAGACCTCGACCGGGCGGCTGATCATGCAGTACGCCTCCGAGAACATCATCCCGGTAACTCTCGAGCTCGGTGGCAAGTCACCCAACATCTTCTTCGCCGACGTCATGGCCGAGGACGACGACTACTTCGACAAGGCGCTTGAAGGCTTCGCCATGTTCGCCCTCAACCAGGGCGAGGTCTGCACGTGCCCGAGCCGGGTCCTGGTCCAGAAGAAGATCTATGACCGCTTCATGGAGCGGGCGGTGGCGCGTGTCGCCGCGATCAAGCAGGGCAACCCGCTCGACCCCACCACGATGATCGGCGCCCAGGCCAGCAACGACCAGCTGGAGAAGATCCTGGCCTACATCGACATCGGTCGCCAGGAAGGTGCCGAGGTGCTGATCGGCGGGGCACGGGCCGAGCTCGGCGGCGAGCTGGCCAGCGGTTACTACGTCCAGCCCACGATCTTCGCTGGTCACAACCGGATGCGGATCTTCCAGGAGGAGATCTTCGGCCCGGTGGTCTCGGTCACCACGTTCGAGGACGAGGCCGAGGCGCTGTCGATCGCCAATGACACGCTCTACGGTCTCGGCGCCGGGGTGTGGACCCGCGACGGCAGCCGCGCCTACCGCTTTGGCCGCGAGATCCAGGCCGGCCGGGTGTGGACCAACTGCTACCACCTCTACCCCGCCCACGCCGCGTTCGGTGGCTACAAGCAGTCGGGCATCGGCCGCGAGAACCACAAGATGATGCTCGACCACTATCAGCAGACCAAGAACATGCTGGTCAGCTACAGCCCCAAGGCCCTCGGCTTTTTCTGATCGCGCCAGCCTCCCCTAGGACGCGATCCTCACTGGGGTGCCGGCCGGCAGGGCCGGCACCCACTTCTTTTCCAAAGCGGAGCCAGCCCATGGTCGAGCGCGTCACCGCCACCCCTGCTGCCGTCGAGCTGATCGAGCGCCTGCGGGCCCGGCATGGCGACCTGCTGTTCCACCAGTCGGGCGGCTGCTGCGATGGTAGTGCGCCCATGTGTTACCCGGCCGGTGAGTTCCGTATCAGTGCGCAGGATGTCAAGCTCGGCACCATCGCCGGATGCGAGTTCTTCATGGGTGGCGCACAGTTCGAATACTGGTCGCACACCCAGTTGATCATCGACGTGGTTCCCGGCCGCGGCGCCGGCTTCTCGCTCGAGGCTCCCGAAGGGCTCCGCTTCCTTACCCGCAGTCGGGTGTTCACCGACGCCGAGGCCGCGGCCCTGGACGGCTGACGCGGATCACCGTAGGGATCCCAGTGTGCGACCCAGTGCCAAGGTCGTGCCATCGGGGGAGATACGGCGCATGTCCTGGCTGCCTGCAGAATCCCGCTATGACGGGATGACCTACAATCGCTGTGGCCGCAGCGGCCTCAAGCTGCCGGCCCTCTCCTTCGGGCTGTGGCACAATTTCGGTGGCACCAGCCCGGTCGAGACCTGTCGAGCGATGCTTCGTCGTGCGTTCGACTTGGGCATCACCCATTTCGATCTCGCCAACAATTATGGTCCGCCGCCCGGCTCGGCCGAGACCTGCTTCGGCCGCATCCTCGCCGACGATCTGCGCCCCTATCGTGACGAGCTGATCCTGTCGACCAAGGCCGGCTACCCGATGTGGCCGGGTCCGTACGGCGAATGGGGCTCGCGCAAATATCTGCTCGCGAGCCTCGATCAGAGCCTGCGGCGGATGGGTGTCGATTATGTCGACATCTTCTACTCCCATCGCTTCGAT
Source organism: Geminicoccaceae bacterium (assembly GCA_049292515.1). Taxonomy (GTDB): domain Bacteria; phylum Pseudomonadota; class Alphaproteobacteria; order Geminicoccales; family Geminicoccaceae; genus Benzoatithermus. The sequence goes on along the minus strand of JBATRI010000582.1, from coordinate 1,523 downwards.
CCCGAGACGCCGCTCGAGGAGACCATGGGCGCGCTCGATCAGGCGGTGGGTTCGGGCAAGGCGCTCTATGCCGGCATCTCCTCCTACTCGGCGGAGAAGACGGCCGAGGCCGCTGCCATCCTGCGCGACCTCGGCACGCCGTGCCTGATCCACCAGCCGTCCTACTCGATGATCAATCGCTGGGTCGAGGACGGGCTGCTGGAGACGCTGGAGCGCGAGGGTATCGGCTGCATCGCCTTCTCGCCGCTGGCCCAGGGCATGCTCACCGACAAATATCTGCGCGGCATTCCGCAGGATTCGCGCGTCGCGAAGGGTGGGGCGCTGCGGGCCGAGCTCCTCAGCGAGGAGAATCTCGGCCATATCCGCAGCCTCGATGCCATCGCCCGCGACCGCGGCCAAAGCCTGGCGCAGATGGCGCTGGCGTGGGTCCTCAAGGACCCTCGCGTCACCTCGGTCATCATCGGCGCCAGCAGCGTGGCCCAGATCGAGCAGTGCGTCGGCGCCCTGTCGAGCACCAGCTTCAGCGCCGACGAGCTGGCGGCGATCGACCGTCATGCGGTCGATGCCGGCGTCGACCTGTGGCGACGCTCGCGCGGCGCCTGAGCGCGCGGCATCACATCTCGAGGAACGGCGCCCCCTCGCGGACCTCGATCAGGCTGGGGACAGGGCGCGCCGCCGCCGCCAGCAGCAGTTCACGCAGCTGCTCCCGGCTTGTCGCGACATCGCCGGCGCAGCCGTAGGCACGGGCGATCGCCGGCAGATCGGGCGTGTAGATGTCGACGCCGATCTCCGGGATGCCTTTCTCGGCCATGTAGGTCTTGATCTCGCCGTAGCCCTGGTTGTTCCAGACCAGCACCACCACCGGCGCCTTGGCTTCCACCGCCGAGGCGAGCTCCGGCAGGGTGAACTGCAGGCCACCATCGCCGATCAGGGCCACGACCGGCACCCCCGGTGCCGCGAGCTTGGCCCCGATCGCGGCGGGCAGCGCATAGCCCAGCGTGCCGTAGCCGGTGCTCGAGTTGAACCACGCGCGCGGGCCGACCGGGGCGTAGAACTGGTTGCCGGCATAGACCGGCTGCGTCTGGTCGCCGACGATGACCACATCGGGCAGCGCCGCCTGCACGATGCCCAGCAGGCGCCGATGCGTGGCGACGGCGGGCCACCACAGCTCCGCCACCTGCGCGCGCAGGTAAGCCGCCCGCGCCGCCCCGCCGCGTATCGAGGGGCCGTCCACCGCATGCAGCAGCGCTGCTGCCGCCAGGCGGGCGTCGGCCACGATCGGCACATCGGCTGGAAAGCCGCGCACCAGCTGCTCGGGGTCGATGTCGACGCGGATCAGCCTGCCGTCGAACCGGAGCGGCTGCGGGTCCGGGTACATCTCGGTCTCGCCGAACTCGGTCCCGAGCGCCAGCACCACGTCGGCCTCGCGCAGCGCCTCGCGCAGCGGTGGCCAGGCCATGTTCTCGCCGGCGTGCAGCGCGTGGCCGGGCGGCAGGATGCCCTTGGCGTTGACGGTGTTGATC
>JBATRI010000581.1:0-3679 GCA_049292515.1 Geminicoccaceae bacterium | reverse complement strand
CGGCGGCACACCACGCGCCGGCCGTGGCCGAGGCCGCTGCCAACGCGTTGGCGGTGATGCGCCTGAAGCTCGCCGCCGGCCAGGTCGAGGAGGCGGAGCTGGTATCGGTGGTCACGCGGGAGACGGGTGACCCGCTGCCGGTGCCGAGACTCGGCCAGGGACTGCAGCGCGTCGGTGGCGATCTCGTGCCGTGGAACGGCGGCACCGCCGTGGTCGAGCTGTACCGCACCGCCGCGGGCGAGCTGGTCAGTCTGTTCGCCGCCGAGGCCGGCAGCTTCGCCGTGACGTCCCCGCAGGTGGCGGCCGTCGCGGGTGGGGCTGCCGTCTACTGGCAGGCCGGGCCGTTCGCCTATGCGCTCACCGGCGCCCTGCCCGATGCGCGGCTGCTCGACATTGCCGGCCATGCGGCCCCACGCCCATGGACCGGCTTCGATTTTTCACTGCCAATCGAGGGAGCGACCCATGGCTGAACCCTATCTGAACCGCTATGCCACGACCGGCTGGGCCAGTCAGGCCGAGTTCGACGAGGGCCTGCGGCGCCACATGCTGCAAGTCTACAACTACATGATGATCGGCTTGGCACTCACCGGCGTCGTTGCCTACATTGTGGGCACCACGCCCGCGCTTTACACGCCGATCTTCGGCAGCCCGCTGAAGTGGGTGGTGATGCTGGCGCCGCTGGCCTTCGTGTTCTTCTTCTCGTTCAAGATCCAGTCCATGTCCGCGAGCACCGCGCAGCTGACCTTCTGGATCTTCTGCGGGGTGATGGGGCTGTCCATGGCCTCTATCTTCCTGGTGTTCACCGGGGCCAGCATCGCGCGGGTGTTCTTCATCACCGCCGGCATGTTCGGTGCGGCCAGCCTATACGGCTACACGACCAAGGCCGACCTGACCAAGATGGGCTCGTTCCTGTTCATGGGCCTGATCGGCATCGTGATCGCGAGCCTGGTCAACATCTTCATCGGCTCGAGCGCCCTCCAGTTCGCGATCTCGGTCATCGGCGTCATCGTGTTCACGGGCCTTGCCGCCTACGACACGCAGACGATCAAGGAGACCTACGCCGAGAACGCCGGCGTCGAGGCCAACAGCAAGCTGGCCGTGTTCGGCGCCCTGTCGCTGTACCTGAGCTTCATCAACCTGTTCCAGATGCTGCTGCATCTGTTCGGCACGCGCGAGGAATAGCTCCCGCGTCACGACGGGCGGGCCCGGCCGGCAGCGATGCCGGCCGGGCTTTTTTTTGTGGTCGCGCGCTCCGTCCCGCGGCCGGAGGCGTCCGGCATGGCTCTTGCGTCGGCGGCTGGCGCGAGGGACAACAACGCGGCAGTCGCGTGACAGAAGCTAGTCGGGCCGGCTTGGCGCGAAAAGTCGGAGCTCGCAGGGCCGCAGCAAGGATGACGCCGCTGAGCATGTCCGATGCCTTCGTCCGGTTCGCGGACGTACAGAAGACCTATGACGGCGAGACCCTGGTCGTGAAGAGTCTCGACCTCGACATCGCGCGTGGGGAATTCCTGACCATGCTGGGCCCGTCGGGCTCCGGCAAGACCACCTGCCTGATGATGTTGGCCGGCTTCGAGTCGGCGACGCATGGCCAGATCTTTCTTGACGGCCAGCCGCTCAACGACGTCCCGCCCTACCGGCGCGACATCGGCATGGTGTTCCAGAACTATGCCCTGTTCCCGCACATGTCGGTGGGCGAGAACGTCGCCTTCCCCTTGCAGGTCCGCAAGATCCCCAAGTCCGAGGTCGAGACCCGCGTCAAGCAGGCGCTGGACATGGTGCAGCTCGGCCATCTCGCCAACCGCCGCCCGGCGCGGATGTCCGGCGGGCAGCAGCAGCGGGTGGCCCTGGCCCGGGCCCTGGTGTTCGCGCCCAAGCTGGTGCTGATGGACGAGCCCTTGGGGGCGTTGGACAAGCAGCTGCGCGAGACCATGCAGTACGAGATCAAGCACCTGCATGACCGTCTCGGCCTGACCGTCGTCTACGTCACCCACGACCAGGGCGAGGCGCTGACCATGTCCGACCGGGTGGCCGTGTTCAACGAGGGCCGCATCCAGCAGCTGGCCGCGCCGGCGCAGCTCTATGAGAGCCCCAGCAACGCCTTCGTCGCGCAGTTCATCGGCGAGAACAACCGGCTGCTCGGGCGCGTCCGCGGCGTCGACGGTCAGCAGTGCGAGGTCGAGGTCGACGGCGCCGTGGTGCGGGCGACGGCCGTCAATGTCGGCAGCCCCGGCGAGCCCACGACCCTGTCGCTGCGCCCGGAGCGGGTGGCGCTCAACGGCGCCACGGAAGGCTTCCCGAACCGCTTCCCCGGTCGTATCGAGGAGCTGATCTACCACGGCGACCATATCCGGACCCGGGTCAGCCTGCTCGGGCACGACGATTTCGTGGTCAAGATACCCAACCGTGCCGGCCAGGGGGCGCTGCGCCCCGGCGATGCGGTGACGGTCGCTTGGCTCGCCGAGGATTGTCGTGCCCTGGATCGGCTGCCGGCCTGACGACGACCATCGCACCGACGCGGGTGCGGCCGGACAACAAAATGAAGGAGCGAGGACCATGAAATCGCCAAGGCGGCTGTGGCGCGGAATCGTTGTCGGCGCCATTGCGACAATGGCAGCAGCGCAAGTGGAGGCACGCGACCTCACCGTCACCTCGTGGGGCGGCGCCTATCAGGACGCGCAGCGCAAGGTGTTCTTCGAGCCGTTCACGGCCGAGACCGGGATCAAGCTGGTCGAGGACAGCTGGGACGGCGGCATTGGCCCGTTGCGGGCCAAGGCCGAGGGTGCCCCCACCTGGGATCTGGTGCAGGTCGAGGCCGACGAGCTGGTGCTGGGCTGCGACGAGGGCATCATCGAGCCGATCGACTTCAGCAAGATCGGTGGCGAGGACGCCTTTCTGCCGCAGGCCGTGCACGAATGCGGCGTCGGGGCGATCGTCTGGGGGACCGTGCTCGCCTATGACGGCGAGAAGTTCAAGGACGGCGGGCCGCAGAGCTGGGCCGATTTCTTCGACACCCAGAAGTTCCCGGGGAAGCGGGCGCTGCGCAAGGGGCCGCGCCAGGCGCTCGAGTTCGCGCTGATGGCCGACGGCGTGCCGCTGGACCAGATCTATGCGACGCTGGGTACGCCCGAGGGCGTCGAGCGCGCCTTCAAGAAGCTCGATTCGATCAAGGGCGATCTGGTGTTCTGGGAGGCCGGCGCGCAGCCGCCGCAGCTTCTGGGCTCGGGCGAGGTGGTCATGACCTCGGCCTATAACGGCCGCATCACGGCCGCCAACAAGACCGACCACAAGAACTTCAAGATCGCCTGGCCCGCCGGCTTCGTCTACCAGATCGACAGCTGGGTCATCCCCGCCAACTCCGACAAGAAGGACGAGGCGGTGACGCTGCTGGCCTGGCTGACGGCGCCCGAGCACCAGAAGCTGCTGCCGCCCTTCATCCCCTACGGCCCGACCAACAAGGCGGCCGCGGCCCTGGTCGATCCGGCGGTGATGCCGGACGTGCCGACGGCGCCGGAAAACCTGCCGCACGGGCTGTTCTATGGCCGTGACTTCTGGGTCGACAATGTCGAGACGCTGAACGAGCGCTTCAACAGCTGGGCCGCGCAGTAATGAGCGCGCCGGCGGCACTCGGGACGGCCCCGAGCGAAGGCAGCGGGGTCGCCGGCCGCGCGCTGCGCCGCTC
>JBATRI010000580.1:0-6760 GCA_049292515.1 Geminicoccaceae bacterium | reverse complement strand
TCGCCGGCTTTCGCCGGCGCCACCATCGACGCCGCCGCGATCGCGGCCAGGGGCAGCAGGCGGGCAGCAAACGGCATGATCGCTCCGATCAGAGAATACGCTGGCCGGTAGCTTCCCAGTCCTTGAGGAACCCAGCCAATCCCTTGTCCGTGAGCGGGTGCAGGGCCATGTCGCGCAGCACCTTGGGCGGCAGCGTGACGACATGCGCGCCAAGCCGCGCCGCTTCGACCACATGGTTGACACCACGCACCGACGCCACCAGGACCTCCGTCTTCAGGGTCTCCGGGTAGTTCCGGTACACCTCGACGATGTCGGAGATCAGCTGCATCCCCTCGTGACCGACATCCTCCAGCCGGCCGACGAACGGCGAGATGAACGTGGCCCCGGCCTTGGCGGCGAGCAGCGCCTGCCCGGCCTGGAAGCACAAGGTGACGTTCACCTGCGTGCCTTCGTTGGCGAGCGCGCGGCAGGCTTTCAGCCCGTCCCAGGTGAGCGGCACCTTCACGCAGACATTGGGTGCGATCCGCGCGAGCTTGCGGCCCTCGGCCAGCATCTCGTCATACTGCACCGCCGTCACCTCGGCGCTGACGGGACCGGGCACGATCTCGCAGATCTCCTTCACCACCTCGATGAAGTTGCGGCCCGACTTGGCGATAAGGGATGGATTGGTGGTCACGCCATCGACGAAGCCGCTCGCGGCGAGATCCGCGATTTCGGCCACGTCCGCCGTGTCGATGAAGAATTTCATGGTGGCCCTGGCCTCCGTGCTTGATTTGGATCCAAACTAGCGCATCGGCTCCAGCGCAGGAAGCCCGCGACGCTCAGTTGGCGTAGGTCTGTCGAGGCTGATAACGGCCGTCCTCGAGTTCGTCGAACAGCTGCCCGATCTGCGGGTGCCCCACGGGCCCGCCCAAGCCGTCGGGCAGCAGGTTCTGCTCGGAAACGTAGGCCACGTAATAGCTTTCCGCGTTCTCGGCGAGCAGGTGGTAGAACGGCTGATCCTTGGCCGGACGCACGTCCGCCGGAATCGCCTCGTACCATTCCTCGCTGTTGCTGAAGACCGGATCTACATCGAAGATGACGCCCCGGAACGGAAAGACCCGGTGCTTGACCACTTGGCCGATGGTGAACTTCGCCTGCTTGGACTCCATGGACCGCCTCGCTACGTGGCGGCCACTTTCATGGCTCGCCGCATCACCCTTGGGGCAAGCCCACTGGCCGCGCCCGCCTCAACTCATATGTGGGCACCGCGCTGGTATAGCCAAGGTCGATGTGCGCCTGACGGGAGCCCTGGAGGAGCCAATCAGGCAATTTGGCAACGCGGCGTCGATCATTCGCCCTGTAGATTGAGGATCAGGCTCGAGGTGTCGAGGCGGCCACCGCCTTTCTGCTGGATCAGCCGATAGAACTGGTCGACGAGCGCGGTGACCGGCAGGGCGGTACCGTTGCGGCGGCCCTCCTCGAGCGCGATCGCCAGATCCTTGCGCATCCAGTCGACCGCAAAGCCAAAGTCGAACTTGCCCGCGGCCATCGTCGGCCAGCGATTCTCCATCTGCCAGGACTGCGCCGCACCTTTTGAGATCGTGGCCAGCACCTGGGCAGGGTCGAGCCCGGCGCGGCTGGCGAAGTTGATCCCCTCGGCCAGCGCCTGCAGCAGGCCGCCGATGCAGATCTGGTTGACCATCTTGGTGAGTTGGCCGGCGCCGGCCGGGCCCATCAGCGTCACGGCCCGCCCGTATGCCTGCAGCACCGGCTCGACTCGCGCGAACGCGTCCGGCTCGCCACCGCACATGATCGTCAGGGCGCCGTTCTCGGCCCCGGCCTGCCCGCCCGATACCGGCGCATCGATGAAGTGCGCTTCTTGCGCGGCGCAGGCGGCGAACAGCTCGCGGGCGACGTCGGCCGAGGCCGTCGTGTGGTCCACCAGCACCGCACCGGGGGCGAGGCCGGCCAGGATGCCGTCGTCGCCGAGCACGACCGAGCGCAGATCGGCGTCGTTGCCGACGCAGGTCAGCACCACGTCGGCGCCGTGGGCGGCCTCGCGTGGTGTGCCCGCGTACTGCCCGCCGAACCGGTCGGACCACTGTGCTGCCTTGGCGGCGGTGCGGTTGTAGACCGTGACCGCATGGCCTTTGGCCTGCAGATGGCCCGCCATCGGAAAGCCCATGACACCGAGGCCGACGAAGGCGGCGTTGACCATGCTAATGCTCCCAAGCTGCAGGCGGGCGGACGCTAATGGCTCGGCCACGCGCGGGCAAGCATGCCTGCCGTGACGTTGCCATCCGGCCGAGGCCGCGCGATAAGGCGTCCGCACCCGACATTTGAGGCATTTCCGCATGAGCCTGGCCCCGACGCGCGAGCCCACCCTTCTCCAGGACTACCGGCCACCTGCGTATCTGACGCCGACGGTCGAGCTCGACTTTGTCCTCGAGCCCGAGGCCACCCTGGTCACCGCCCGGCAGCGCTTCGAGCGCAACCCCGAGGCGGGCGATGCGGCCGCGGACCTGGTATTGTTCGGCGAGAGCCAGGAGCTGCTGGCGCTGCGGATCGACGGCGTGCCGGTGGAGGCGGGCCGGTACCGTGTGGAGGACGACCGGCTCACGCTGCAGAGCCCGCCGGATGCGTTCACGCTCGAGGTGACGAGCCGGATCGACCCCAAGGCCAACACCAGCCTGATGGGCCTCTACATCAGCAACGGCATCTTCTGCACCCAGTGCGAGCCCGAGGGCTTTCGCCGGATCATCTGGTCGCAGGACCGGCCGGACGTGATGTCGACCTACCGCGTGCGGATCGAAGCCGATCAGGCGGCGTTTCCCGTGCTGCTGTCGAACGGCAACCTGCTGGAGACGGGCGAACTGCCCGGCGCCAGGCACTGGGCGCTGTGGGAAGACCCGTTCCGCAAGCCGTCCTACCTGTTCGCGCTGGTCGCCGGCAACCTCGCCTGTCTGGCCGACGAGTTCGTGACCAGCTCCGGCCGGACCGTGCAGCTGCGGATCTACTCCGAGCAGGCCAATATCGAGCAATGCCATCACGCCATGGCCTCGCTGAAGAAGTCCATGAAATGGGACGAAGATCGCTATGGACTCGAATACGATCTGGATCTGTTCCAGATCGTGGCCGTGAACGACTTCAATTTCGGTGCCATGGAGAACAAGGGGCTCAATATCTTCAATACCTCCGCCACGCTGGCGGACCGAGCCACGGCCACCGATGCCGACTTCGTCAATGTCGAGCGGATCATCGCCCACGAGTATTTCCACAACTGGACCGGCGACCGCGTCACCTGCCGCGACTGGTTCCAGCTGACCTTGAAGGAGGGCCTCACCGTCTTCCGTGACCAGCAGTTCACGGCCGACATGCACTCGGCCGGGGTCAAGCGGATCGGCGACGTGAGCATCCTGCGCGACGCCCAGTTCGCCGAGGACGCCGGGCCGTTGGCGCATCCGATCCGCCCCGACCGCTATATCGAGATCAACAACTTCTACACCGGGACCGTCTACAACAAGGGTGCGGAGGTCATCCGGATGCTTCACACCATGATCGGCGAGGAGTGCTTCCAGAAGGGCATGGAGCTCTACTTCGCGCGTCATGACGGTCAGGCGGTGACCTGCGAGGACTTCGTTCAGGCGATGGCCGACGCCTCCGGCCGCGACCTCGGCCAGTTCATGCGCTGGTACGCCCAGGCCGGCACGCCGGAACTCAAGGTCGAGCGCAGTTACGATCCGGCTCGGCAGGCCTACACGCTGCAAATCAGCCAGAGCACGCCGGCGACGCCGGGCCAGCCCGAGAAGCTGCCCTTCCACATCCCGATCCGGATGGGCCTCGTCGGCGCCGACGGTGCCGCCCTGCCGCTGCAGCTCGAGGGCGAGAACGAGCCCAGGGGCACCGACCGCGTCCTCGAGCTCACCGAGCCCTCGCAGACGTTCACCTTCCTCGGTCTCGAGTCCGAGCCCGTGCCGTCCCTGCTCCGGGAATTCTCGGCGCCGGTGAAGCTCGACGCCGGCTATAACGACGACGAGCTGGCCCAGCTGATGGCGCACGATACCGACGCCTTCACACGCTGGGACGCCGGTCAGCGCCTGGCCGGCAACGTGCTGCTGGGCTTGGTGAACGACCATGCCGCCGGCAGACCGACGGGGGACCTGGATCAGCGCCTGATCGAAGCGTTCGCCGCGAGCCTCGACCGAGCCGACGAGGATCCGGCCATCGCCGCCAGGGCGCTGTCGCTGCCGAGCAGCGGCTATCTCGGCCAGCAGATGGCGACCATCGATGTCGAGGGCATCCACCACGCGCTCGACCACACGCGCAAGGCGCTGGGTCGCTCCCTGCGCGACCGCTGGCTCGCCGCCTATCATGCGCATGTCGACGAGGGGCCGTTCTCGTTGGCTACCGAGGCCATGAGCCGGCGCGCGCTGAAGAATCTGGCGCTGGCCTATCTGACCCTGGCCGGCGACCCGGAGGGCCAGAACTTGGTCCGGCGCCAGTTCGAGACGGCCGACAACATGACCGACAGCCTGTCGGCACTGCGTCTGCTGACCGAGACCGGCATGGCCGACGGGGAGGCGGCGCTGGCCACCTTCTATGATCGCTGGCAGCACGAGCCCCTGGTCGTGAACAAGTGGTTCTCCCTGCAGGCGATGATCGAGGATGACGAGGCCCTGGCCCGGGTCGAGCGGCTGCTGGCGCATCCGGCCTTCTCCTGGTCGAACCCGAACCGCGTCCGCGCCGTGCTGGGTGTCTTCGCGATGTCCAATCTGGTGGGCTTCCACCGCCGCGACGGTGCCGGCTACCGGCTCCTGACCGACAAGGTGCTGGAGCTCGACGGCCGCAACTCCCAGGTAGCGGCGCGCATGCTGGGGGCCCTGGGCCGCTGGCGCCGGTACGATGCGGGGCGCCAGGAGCTGATGCGGGCCGAGCTCGAGCGCGTCCTTGCGGCACCGGGCCTGTCCCGGGCGTCCTACGAGATTGCCAGCAAGAGCCTGGTCTGATGAAGTCGGATCGGTGGCGAGGAGAGTGACGGCATGATGGAGATCGGCCATTTCATCGCCGGGCGGCATCACCCCGGCAACAGCGGCCAGTTCGCCCCGGTGTTCAACCCGGCCACGGGCGAGCAGACCGGGCGCGTCGCCATGGGCGGCGTCGCCGAGATCGACGCTGCGGTGCAGGCGGCCCAGCGGGTCCAGCCCGACTGGGCGGCAACGCCGCTGCTGCGCCGCATGCGGGTCATGTTCAAGCTCAAGGAGCTGCTCGAGCGCGACCTCGACCGGCTGGCCGGGCTGGTCACGGCCGAGCACGGCAAGACGCTGGAGGACGCGCGCGGCTCGGTCACGCGCGGGATGGAGGTGGTCGAGTTCGCCTGCGGCCTGCCGCAGCTGATGAAGGGGGAGTTCAGCCACCAGGTCGGCAGCGGCGTCGACCTCTTGTCCGTCCGGCATCCGCTGGGCGTGTGCGCCGGGATCACGCCGTTCAACTTCCCGGCCATGGTGCCGCTGTGGATGGCGCCGCTGGCGATCGCCTGCGGCAACGCCTTCATCCTCAAGCCGTCCGAGCGCGACCCATCCTGCCCCTTGGCGTTGGCGGAGCTGATGCTGGAGGCCGGCGTGCCCGAGGGCATCATGTCGGTGGTCAATGGCGGCAAGCCCGCCGTCGACGCGATCCTGACTCATCCCGGCATCGCCGCGGTGAGCTTCGTGGGCTCCACGCCGATCGCCGAGTATGTCTACAAGACCGGCACCGCGCACGGCAAACGGGTGCAGGCGCTGGGCGGGGCCAAGAACCACATGGTGGTGCTGCCCGATGCCGATCTCGACATGGCGGTCGATGCGCTGATGGGCGCGGCCTACGGCTCGGCCGGCGAGCGCTGCATGGCGATCTCGGTGGCGGTGCCGGTGGGCGAGAAGACGGCGGCGGCGCTGGTCGAGCGGCTGGCGCCACGGGTGCGCCAGCTGAAGATCGGCCCGGGCACCGAGCCCGGCGTCGAGATGGGGCCACTGGTGACGGCCGAGCATCTGGCCAAGGTCCGCTCCTATGTCGATCTCGGCGTCGCCGAGGGGGCGGAGCTCGTGGTCGACGGGCGCGCGTTCAGCATGCAGGGCTACGAGGACGGCTACTTCCTCGCCGGCTGCCTGTTCGATCACGTCACCACGGACATGCGCATCTACCAGGAGGAGATCTTCGGCCCGGTGCTGGCGGTGGCCCGCGCGCCCTCCTTCGATGCGGCCGTTTCCATGGTCAACGCGCACGAGTACGGCAATGGCTGCGCCGTCTTCACCCGCGACGGCGACGCGGCACGGACCTTCGTCAACGCCGTCAACATCGGCATGGTCGGCGTCAACATCCCGATCCCGGTGCCGCTGTCGTTCCACAGCTTCGGCGGCTGGAAGCGCTCGCTGTTCGGCGACCATCACACCCACGGCATGGAAGGGGTGCGCTTCAACACCCGGCTCAAGGCGGTGACCAGCCGCTGGCCGACCGGCATCCGTGCCGGGGCCGATTTCAGCATCCCCACCCTGTGAGGCGATCCTGCGGGACGTGGCGGGGCGGACGCCGCTAAGCTGGACCCGCCACATCCGAGCGCGGTGCCCGGCCGCGAGGAGACGATCCGCGTCATGACCACCGGCCCCATGCCGATCTTCGACGGCCACAACGACACGCTGCTGCGGCTGCTGCTCAAGGAGCTGCCGATCGGCAGCTTCTTCGAGCGCGGCGAGGCGGGGCACCTGGACCTGCCGCGGGCGCGCGAAGGGGGCTTCGCCGGCGG
>JBATRI010000579.1:0-4529 GCA_049292515.1 Geminicoccaceae bacterium | reverse complement strand
CGTGCTACCAGCCGGCGTCTCGTCTGCGTCGGCCACGGGAAGCCTGCTCGATACGAGCGGGCTCACGCATATCGGCAGCGGAGGGTTTGTCGCGGTCACGGAGTCAGACCCGGTGGCAGCCGCCGACGGCGGCCATGGGCCACTGGCGGTAGCGGCGGCGCCCGCATCGACCGCCGTCACGTTCGACGGTGGCGCCGCGGCCCCGATGCTGGACTGGCCGAGCTACGGGGAGACGACCGCGGCGGCACCGGACGAGGATGTCGGCCCGATCGGCCGCTACGTGCGTGGCGACGGCAGCGATCAGACCGTGGTGCTGACCGACGCCGACGACATCTTTGTCGGCAGCGACGCTGACGAGCACGTGCTGGGACTGGGCGGCGACGACCGTCTGGACGGCGCCGGCGGCGACGACTGGCTCGAGGGTGGCGCCGGTCAGGACACGCTCCTGGGCGGCAGCGGCGATGACCTGGTCGATGGCGGCAGCGGCGACGACCGGCTCGACGGCGGCATTGGCGACGACCGGCTCCTCGGTGGCACGGGTGCGGATCTGCTCGACGGTGGCAGCGGCAACGACGTCCTCGACGGCGGGGCGGGGACCGACCTGCTCGCCGGTGGTACCGGGAGCGACGTGCTGGTGCTGGCGGACGTACGGGACGCCACCACCGAGATGGCGGCGGGGGCGAACCACGGCGGCAACGACACCGTGGTGGTGAGCGAGGCCTATGCCAGGAGCCTGGCCGACGTCCTGCCCGGGACGGGGGGCAAGGCCACCTTCGTCCTGGGTTCTCCCGACCTGGCGGGCTTCCCGCACGACGTTGCCGGTTTCCGCCAGCAGATCGATCCCGATATCGAGAGCATCCGGCTCGATGGCACGACCGCCCACGACGTGGTGGGCGACGATCGGGGCAGCTTCATCACCGGCAACGCGGGCGCGAACCATCTCTATGGCGGTGGCGGCGTCGACCATATCGAGGGCGGCGCCGGCGGCGACTGGATCCACGGCGGTACCGGGGACGACTGGATCGACGGCGGCGACGGCAACGACTGGCTGGAGGGCGGCGACGGCACCGATACGCTCTATGGCGGGGCAGGCGACGACACTTTCGTGCTGGGTCTGCACGAGGGCGGCGGTGATCAGGTGTTCGACCACCAGGGACACAACACGCTCTCCCTGGCCGGTGCCGATCCCGGCCGGCTGGTGGCGGAGATGCAGGGCAACGACCTCGTGCTGACCCACGCCGACCGGGTCGTGGCGACCGTCCACGACTACGCCGACTATGCCGACAGTTTTACCGGCATCGATCTGGGTCACGGCGTACGGGCCATCGAGGATTTCATGGCCCCGGCGCCGGCAGCCGCCACGGCGCAGTCCGCCGACTGGCTGGCCGAGTACCTGCCGACCGCATCGACAGCCACCGAGACTGCGCTGGCGGAACCATGGAGCACCATGACCGATGCTCCGGATGTCGATGGCGGTAGTGCCGGCGACGATGCGGGCGCGGGCGCGGTAGTCGACGCTGGGGGCGGGGAGCACGAGTTCGCGGCGGGGGCGATGCTGGCGATCAGCAGCCCGATGACGGGGGACGATCTCTGGCTGCCGGTCGATCCGGAACCATCACCGGGCCTCGATGCCGCCGGACTCGACCACTCGCCGCCGGATGCCGACGACACCCACACCGACAAGCAGCACCCGGCCACCGGCTGAACGCGATGGCGTGTCGCCCTTGACGGTCGGGACGGAGGGGTAGACGCTCGCGTTTCTGGGAACGCCGGGGCGGGACAGGAACGCATGAGCGACGTTCGAGCGGAAGCATGGCGCCCGCTGCCGGCGGGCCGAGGCTGACATGCTGCGGTTCTTCGCCAGCAGGCTCGCCGTGCTCGTGCCGACCTTTCTGGGCGTCACGTTCGTCGCCTTCATGCTGATCCGGCTCGTGCCCGGCGACCCGATCCTGATGATGGTCGGCGAGCGCGGCATGAGCGAAGCCCGCCATGCCGAGCTGATGACCCAGTTCGGGTTCGACCGGCCGGTGGTGGTCCAGTATCTGAGCTTCCTGGGCAGCCTGCTGCAAGGTGATCTCGGCAGCTCGATCGTCACCCGCCAGCCGGTGCTGAACGAGTTCTTCACGCTGTTCCCGGCCACGGTCGAGCTGTCGGTGGCCGGCATGCTGCTGGCCCTGGCGATCGGCCTGCCCGCCGGGATCATCGCCGCGGTCAAGCGCGGCTCGATCTTCGACCACACGGTGATGGGCATCTCGCTCACCGGCTTCTCGATGCCGATCTTCTGGTGGGGCCTGCTGCTGATCATCCTGTTCTCCGGCATCCTGCAATGGACGCCGGTCTCGGGGCGGATCTCGCTCACCTACTTCGTCGAGGCCAAGACCGGCTTCATGCTGATCGACAGCCTGCTCAGCGACGAGAAGGGCGCCTTCCGCTCCGCCCTGTCGCACCTCGTGCTGCCGGCGATCGTGCTGGGCACGATCCCGCTGGCGGTGATCGCCCGGCAGACCCGCTCGGCCATGCTCGAGGTGCTGGGCGAGGATTATGTCCGCACCGCGCGGGCCAAGGGCCTGCCGCCCAGCCGGGTGATCGGCCTGCACGCGCTGCGCAACGCGCTGATCCCGGTGGTCACCGTGATCGGCCTGTTGGTCGGCACGCTGTTCGGCGGGGCCATCCTCACCGAGACCATCTTCGCCTGGCCCGGCGTCGGCAAATGGCTGGTCGATTCGATCTCCCGGCGCGACTACCCGTCGGTGCAGGGCGGGGTGATCCTGATCGCCAGCATCGTGATGCTGGTCAATCTGGGGGTGGACCTGCTCTACGGCCTGATCAACCCACGTATTCGGCACGCGAGGTGAGCATGGCAACCCAGCCCGCCCTGGCCGCCGATCCCGATCTCATCGTGGCGCCACCGTCGCGCCTGGGCGAGTTCTGGTACTATTTTCGCGAGAATGCCGGCGCCGTCGCCGGCCTGGGCGTCATCGTCGTCGTGGTGCTCTCGGCGTTGCTGGCCGGGATCATCGCGCCCCACGACCCTACCACGCAGTTCCGCGACGCGTTCCTGCAGCCGCCGGCCTGGCTCGCGGGCGGGTCCTGGACCTACCCGCTGGGCACCGATGCCGTGGGCCGGGACATCTTCTCGCGGATCATCTACGGCTCGCGCTTCTCCTTGCTGATCGGCGCCATCGTCATCACACTCTCGCTCAGCATCGGCATCATCCTGGGCCTGATCGCCGGCTTCGCCCGCGGCTGGACCGAGGCCATGATCATGCGGCTCATGGACATCGTGCTGGCGCTGCCGAGCCTGCTGCTGGCGATCGTGATCGTGGCCATCCTCGGCCCCGGCCTGATCAACGCCATGGTGGCGGTGGCCGTGACCTACGTGCCGCAGTTCACGCGCCTGACCCGCGCCTCGGTGATCACCGAGCTCTCCAAGGACTATGTCGTCGCCAGCCGGGTCGCCGGTGCCGGCACGCTGCGGCTGATGTTCAAGACCGTGCTGCCGAACTGCTGGGCGCCGCTGATCGTGCAGGCGACCTTGGGCTTCTCCAGCGCCATCCTCGACGCCGCGGCCCTGGGCTTCCTCGGCCTCGGCGCCCAGCCGCCGACCCCGGAATGGGGCACCATGCTGGCCGACGCGCGCGAGTTCGTGCTCCGCGCGTGGTGGGTCGTCACCTTCCCGGGCCTCGCCATCCTGATCACGGTGCTCGCGTTCAACCTCGCCGGCGACGGCCTGCGCGACGCGCTCGACCCCAAGCTCAAGCGGAGCTGAGCGCCATGGCCGCCCCACTCCTTGAGATCAAGAACCTCTCGGTCGAGTTCCGCACCTCGCTGGGGCCGCTCAAGGCCGTGGACGGGGTCGATCTCACGATCGACACCGGCGAGGTCGTCGGCATCGTCGGTGAGAGCGGGTCGGGCAAGAGTGTCGCCATGCTGGCGGTGATGGGCCTCTTGCCGTGGACCGCCAAGATCACCGCCGACCGGCTGGCCTTCCAGGGCGAGCCGCTGCTGCAGCTCAGCGCGCGGCAACGGCGGCGGCTGGTCGGCAAGGATATGGCGATGATCTTCCAGGAGCCGATGAGCTCCTTGAACCCGTGCTTCACGGTCGAGTTCCAGCTCACCGAGTCCCTGCGTTTCCACGAGGGGATGAGCCGCAAGGCGGCCCGCGCCCGGGCCCTGGAGCTGTTGGATTTCGTCGGCATCCCGTCACCGCAGGATCGCCTGGGTGCCTTTCCGCACCAGCTGTCGGGCGGGATGAGCCAGCGGGTGATGATCGCCATGGCGATCGCCTGCAACCCCAAGCTCCTGATCGCGGACGAGCCGACGACAGCGCTCGACGTCACCATCCAGGCCCAGATCCTCGACCTTCTGCTCGACCTCCAGCGCGATCGGGGCATGGCGCTGATCCTGATCACCCACGACATGGGCGTCGTCGCCGAGACCGTGGACCGGGTCGTGGTCCAGTATGCCGGCCAGCAGGTCGAGGCGCAGGGTGTCGACGGTCTGTTCGCCGACGCCATGCACCCCTACAC
>JBATRI010000578.1:0-2605 GCA_049292515.1 Geminicoccaceae bacterium | reverse complement strand
GTGGCCGACAGCGTCTGGGCGCGGGCCTCGCCCGGCGCACCGAGCAGGATGGCGGTGAGGAGGGCGCCGTGGAGGGTCGCGCGCGGGCGGGGGAGGGTCATGGCGTCACCCCTATTCTCCGGCATACCGACAGAAGGCCGCCTACAGGAAAAGCCGAGGCCGCGATCGGGCCGCCTCCATCCTGCGCCATCGGGTTCCCGGCTCGCAGGTGGCGCTCGCGACGATCGGGCGGCGTTTCCCGTGCCCGAAGCACTGTCGTCCTTTGGCGATGTGGGTCAATGTCTTTGGCGGCTTGTGATTGATGAATCGGATCGGATCGGATCGGATCGGCACCATGTGCCTCGACAAGCGGCGTCGGCGACCGTGAGTTGACGGGCCGGTGGTGGAAGAGCAGTCTCGGCACAGATGCCACGCCGGTACCCAGCCGGCCGGCCGCCACGCAACGGGAGGCAGAGGCGATGCCGACTTCGGTCAAGGAGATGCTGGCGGCCGCCAACGAAGCGGTGCCGCGGATCGGGCGCGACGAGGCGCAGAAGCTGATGGCGGGCGGCGACGTGCTGGTGGTCGACGTGCGCGACGCCCCGGAGCTGCAGGCTAACGGCAAGATCAAAGGCGCGGTGCACGTCTCGCGCGGCATGCTGGAATTCAAGGCCGACCCGGAGTCACCGTACCACGACCCGGCGTTCGAGAAGGACAAGACGGTGCTCCTGTACTGCGCCTCGGGCGGCAGGTCGGCGCTGGCGGCGAAGGCGCTCAAGGATCTGGGGTATAAGGACGTACGAAATTTGGGGGCGTTCAAGGACTGGGCGGAAGGTGGTGGAGAAATCGAGAAGTCGTAGAAGATGAGATCATGACCTCTTCGATAACTGCTCTACACCCCTGTCGATCTAAAGCGGCTTGAGTTCCTCCGCGACGTGCGCCGGAGGGGGCCAAGAGACTTCTCGGCCCCCTCGCACTTAGAGAGTTACTTTACTGTACTATGATTGTGAAATTGTCCGTGGTGCCTTCGGGAGGCGCTCCAGTTTTACTGGAAGAGCCATCCGAAAACTTGACGGTATTGCCCAAGGTCACGGTGTAGGTCCCAAGATCGTCGGGAGCAAGCTCGACGAATACGCTTAGCTGATGCGTGCCCTTGCCCACGCCTTTGATGCCGCACTCGCGCCTGCCCCCGACCGGGGTCCGGCAAATCTCCGTGCCGTCGACCTTGATCACGAAGATGTCGTCCTTGAGATTTCCACTGTCGAGAACCACGATATCGAAGCTGCAGGGCTTCCCGGCGACCAGAAAATCGCGGGCGGCTACGAGATTGATGCGTGGTTTCGGTACACCCAGGCGTGTGATCGGCTTGCCCGTGCATTCCAGAGCATTGAGAATATCGTCGATCGACGCGCTCGGCTTCGCCTGCTTGAGTAGGGCGAAAGCGCCCGCGACGTGCGGTGCTGCCATGGAAGTTCCGGATTTCGCGACGGTCTGCGGCTGGCCCTTCCCATTGGCCTTGGCGGAAATGATGCCGGTGCCCGGGGCCAGCAACCGAACCTGTTCCGAGTGATTGGAGAAGGTGGAGACTGTTTCCGGAGCGACTTTCGTCGTCGAACCGACTGCTATGGCCGTTGAAATGCAGGCCGGAAAGCTGATCGAGCCGTTTGTGCTGTCGTTGCCAGATGAAACGATGGGGGCAATGCCGGCTGCGCGGACGCTGTTGAAGGCGGCCGTGACAACGGGCGCAACGCTGTCGCACGCTGTCCCGTAGCTGCCTCCGCCAAAGCTCAGATTGACTGCAACAATCTTGAACTGCGACTGAAGTGCCTTGGCACGCTCCAGACCTTTTACAATATCGGAACTGAGGGCACGAATGCAAGGCGTTGTGGTGCCCTTGCAGTCAAGAGGGTTATTGTGCTTGGTAAAAACCTGGATCGATATCAGATTGGCGCCACTTGCCACACCCTTCAAGGATTGCATATCGCCAAGTGCAATGCCGGCGACATGAGTGCCGTGATCGCATCCTGGAATGTTGAGCGGACAGTTGGCTCCAGCAAAGGTGCCGATCGATTCGGGGACGCCGCCGGGGCAAAGCGACGACGTCTTGCCCACGATGCTGGTGGTGGAATAACATCCGACTGCTTTAACTTTGGCTTTAAGCATCGGATGAATGAGAGCGTTTGTCTTCCGATCGAATTTGGTATCGGTACCGGTGTCGATAACAGCGATAGAGTAACCTTTGCCGGTGAGACCCATGGTCCGCAAGGCGGTGCCACCAATCAGGGGCACACTCTTGCTGAGGTTGGGCGCAAGCAACATGTCTTCTTCGATGCTGACGACGCCTGGGTCCGTGAGTAGCCGTTGAAGCAGGCTCGGCGTAGCCTCCACGGCGAAGCCGGCTATTGTGTCGAAACGTTTGACGCCGGCATCGGCCTCCGCCTTTGTCGTGTCGCTGCCGACCAGAAGGCCTACGCGCCGCAATACTGCATCCTGCGCTGCTCTCAGAACCCGTTTGAGAATGTGGCAGCGGTCTCGGCTTGGGTCGGCTCTATGCCTATGTAGTGGGGATGTGGACCAAGGAGCATCGTGCGCGCCAGGCTCGGTTCGAGCGGCGGCGCTACCCGAC
>JBATRI010000577.1:0-5692 GCA_049292515.1 Geminicoccaceae bacterium | reverse complement strand
TCCGCGTGGCTCGCGGCCAGCACGAGTGCCGCCACCGCCACGATCAGGGCGCGGGCAAGGTTCGAGCGAGGGGACAATTGCATGAAAAGCCTCCGAACACGGCCCGCAATGGCGGGTCCTGCCATCATGTAGGAAGCTTAATGCGGAAATCGAGCGGTTGACGTTCTGGCGACGGGGTCGAGCAGGGCGCCCAGCCGATGGACGAGGTCGTCCGGTGCGAACGGCTTCGGCACGAAGGTGAACCGGGCCGGCATCTCGTCCGGCGATATCGCCTCGGCCGTGTAGCCGGTGGTCAGCACCAGCGCCAGATGCGGCCAGCGGCGCCTGACCGTCCGTGCCACGTCGATGCCGCTGACCCCACCCGGCATGGCGATGTCGGTGACGACCGCGGCCAAGTCTTCACCCTCGCGCTCGAGCACGGCCAGCGCCTCGACGCCATCGTCGGCCGCGGTCACCCGGTAGCCAGCCTCCTCGATCGCATCGATCGTCACCGTCCGCACGAGGAGGTCGTCCTCGACCACGAGCACGCGGGTGCCTGCCGAATGCCTGGGTGGGCCGTCCTGCGGCAGATGGTTGCGGCTCCCGCCATCGCCGACATCGAGCGGCGGAGCCATCGGCTGGGTGCTGAGCGGCAGCAGGATGAGCACGCTCGTACCCTGACCCGGACGACTCTGGATCTGAGCCGTGCCGCCACTCTGCCGCGCGAACCCGTAGACGCTGCTGAGGCCAAGCCCGGTACCCTTGCCGATGGGCTTGGTGGTGAAGAACGGCTCGAAGGCGCGATTTTGGACCTCGGGCGCCATGCCGCCACCACTGTCGTGAACGCCCAGGACCACCCGGTCGCCAGCCTCCGCATCGGGCGTGGCCCGTCCGACGGTGATCCGGATCCGGCCGCCAGCTGGCATCGCGTCACGGGCGTTGGTGAGCAGATTGAGCACGGCCAGCTCCAGGTCGGCGACATCGACGAGGGCGGGGCATGGTTCCGATGCGGTCTCCAGCGCAACGGCATAACTGCCGTGCAGCGACCGCTCCAGCAGCGGCAGCATGCCGGCTACGGCGCCACGCAGATCGACGACCTCGCCGCGCGCCGGCTCGGCGCGGGTGAAGGCCAGAAGATGGCGAGCGACGCGCTCGCCGCGCCGGACGGCAAGCTCGATGCCGCCGACGGCACCACGCAGCGAGTCCGGCATCCCCTGCCGCAGATGCCGCAGGTGCCCGGAGATCGCGGTCAGCAGGTTGTTGAAGTCGTGCGCCACGCCACCGGCGAGGAGCCCCACCGCCTGCATCTTCTGCGCGTGGCGAAGCACCGCCTCCTGTTCCTGGCGCTCCGCCAGCATGCTGGCCACGCGCTCCTCGAGATCGGCGTTGAACGCCCGCAATCGCTCCTCGCTCGACTGCAGGGCCGCGTTCATGCGGTCGCGTTCCGATTGCCGCCGCTCCACCTCGGCCACCATACCGTCGAACGCCCGGCCGAGTGCCCCGAACTCGCCGGGGCGGTTCGAGAGGCCCGTGCGGGTGGCGTAGTCGCCGGAGCGCCAGCGATCCGCCGTGGCCAGCAGCTGTGCAATGGGTCGCCGAAAGAATCGATCGCCGACGATCCAGGCCGCAGCCAGCGCCAGCACGAAGCCGACGCCGATCAGGCTCAGGCCCCGGATCGTCGCCCGGTTGACGGCAGCGAACGATTCGGCCGACGCCAGACCGGCGCTGACATAGAAGTTACGTCGCGGCGAGGGCGGGCTATAGCCCAGTACCCGGCGCGTGCCATCCTGACTGACGAGCTCGATCGAGCCCGGGTCGCTGGCATGAACCAGCTCCTGGAACTGATCGGGTATCCGGGTGCCGACGAACTGCTCGGGCATCGGGTCGCGCGCCAGGATGACGCCGTTCCGGTCGGCGACCGTCACCGAGCCGCCCTTGGCTAGGCTCCGCTCCCGCAACTGCCCGGAGAGCCATCCCAGGTCCAGTGCCGCCGCGACGACGCCGATCACGGCACCCGCCGAATCCCGCAGCGGCAGGGCCAGCGGCAGGACGGGGCGAAGCGCCACGCGCCCCTCGGTGAACTCGCCGATGACGAAGGAGCCGGTGGCGACCGCCTCCCGAAAGTAAGATCGATCAGCGAAGCGGAGATCCCGCGGGGGCGGTTGCTGGCGGCAGGCCACCTGCCCATCCAGGTCGAGCACGGCGATCGATGCCAGATAGGGCACCCTGGGCTGCAGCGTGGCGAGATAGGCGACGCAAGCCGGCGTATCGAGTGCCCGGACCGAGGGCACCTCGGCCACGGCGGTGAGCAGGCTGCGCACGCCGGTGAAGATCTGGTCGAGCTCGGAAGCGGCAAGCCGGGCCTGGCTCAACGCCAGTTCCCGTACCTCCTCCTCCCGGCTGCGGCGCAGGTCGAACTCGTTGTAGGCCTGGATCAGCACAGCCGGCAGAAGGGCGATCGTGACCAGAAGGAAGAGGCGTTGGGTCAGCGTCATGTGGTCGGCTCGCCACCCCCCTCAGCCCCGCATGCCCGGTGCAGCCTCCCAGGTTTGCGCCGGGCGAACAACCCCCAGCACGACGGCCACCCATTCAGCCGGCGGTAGCCAGCACCTGCGTGCCGAAACCATGCTCAGTGAACAGCTCGAGCAGGATAGCGTGGGGAACCCGGCCATCGACGATGACCGCGGCCTCGACACCGCCGGCGACCGCCGCCAGGCAGGTCTCGAGCTTGGGGATCATCCCGCCGGTGACGACCCCGCTCTCGATCAGCCGCCGCGCCTCATTGTCGGTCAGGGTCGGCAGCAGCTGCTTGTTGCCGTCGAGGACACCGCGCACGTCGGTCAACATCAGGAGCTTGCGCGCCCGCAGCGCCCCACCGATCGCACCGGCGGCCGTGTCGGCATTGATGTTGTAGGTCTGCCCGTCGGCGCCGACGCCGATCGGCGCGATGACGGGGATGATGTCGGTGTTCATGAACACCTCGAGCAGCTCGGTATTGATCTTGGCGGGCTCGCCGACGAAGCCCAGATCGACGACGCGCTCGATGTTGCTCCCGGGATCGCGCTTGGTGCGGCTGAGCTTGGTGGCCTCGATCAGCCTTCCATCCTTGCCGCTGATCCCCACCGCCTTGCCGCCGGCGGCCTGGATCGCGGTCACGATCTCCTTGTTGATCTTGCCGGCGAGGACCATCTCGACGACCTCGACCGTCGCCCGATCGGTGACGCGCAGGCCGTCGACGAAATCGGACTGGATCTGCAGCCGCTCGAGCATGGCCTTGATCTGCGGGCCGCCGCCATGGACGACGACCGGGTTGATCCCGACCTGCTTCAGCAGCACGATGTCACGGGCGAAATCGCGTGCCACGTTCTCGTCGCCCATCGCGTGGCCACCATACTTGATGACCATGACCGCACCCTGATAGCGGCGCATGTAGGGCAGCGCCTCGATCAGCGTGCCGGCGATGTTGAGGATGTCGGGGCTGTCGGCAGCGTTGCTCATGACGGCGCCTCGGTCTGGGGTCGGGCGAGCTTGGCCAGCGCCGCACGCAGGAGCTCGAGGCCTTCCTGGTTGCGCGAGCTGGTGGGAATGGGATGGGGCATGGCCCCCACGGTCTTCGCGAGCCGTGTCTCCAGCTCGAGCGTCAGCGTCTCGAGATCGGCCTTGCGGACGAGGTCGGCCTTGGTCAGCACGACCTGGAACGGGACGGCGGCCTTGCCCAGCATCTCGATCACCTCGTCGTCGACCTTCTTCGGGCCGTGCCTGGCATCGATCAGGAGGCACGCCCGCAGCAGGGTCGGCCGGCCGCGCAGGTAGCCGAACACCATCCGGGTCCAGCGCTCGACCAGATCCTTGGGCGCCTGGGCGTAGCCATAGCCCGGCAGGTCGACCAGGGTCAGCCGCCCGGAGAGATCGAACAGGTTGATCTGCTGGGTGCGACCCGGGGTGTTCGAGGTACGGGCGAGGCTGTTCTGCCCGGTGAGCGCGTTGATCAGGCTCGACTTGCCGACATTGGAGCGGCCGGCCATGGCGATCTCGGGCAGCTCGGCATGCGGCAGCTGGTCGAGCTTGGCCACCCCCATGACGAAGGTGGCCGGCCGCGCGAACAGCTTGCGGCCGACCTCGATGCTGTCCGGATCGTCGTAGCGGTCCGGATCGGCGGCCGGCGCCGCCTCCGGCACGACTTGGCTCACGTGGCTTTCACGCCCATGCGCTTCAAGATCGCCCATTGCTGGCCGATGGAGAGCGTGTTGTTCCAGCACCAGTAGATCACGAGGCCGGCCGGGAAGGTCGCGAACAGGAAGGTGAACATCACCGGCAGGAACTGCATGATCTTCGCCTGGGTCGGGTCCGCCGGCTGCGGGTTGAGCTTCTGCTGCAGCCACATGGTGAAGCCCATGATCAACGGCCAGACACCGATCATCAGCATGTGCGGCGGGGTGAAGGGCAGCAGCCCGAACAGGTTGAACAGGGTCGTGGGATCAGGTGCGGAGAGGTCGTGGATCCAGCCGAAGAACGGCGCATGGCGCATCTCGATGGTGACGAACAGCACCTTGTAGAGCGAGAAGAAGACCGGGATCTGGATCAGCACCGGCAGGCAGCCCGAGACCGGGTTCACCTTCTCCTTCTTGTAGAGCGCCATCAGCTCCTGGTTCATGCGCATCTTGTCGTCGCCGAACCGCTCGCGCAGCTTGACCATCTCCGGCTGCAGCTTCTTCATGTTGGCCATGGCCCGGTAGGACCGATCGGCCAGCGGGAAGAAGCAAGCCTTGACCAAGAGCGTCAGGACCAGGATGGCGATGCCATAGTTGCCGACAACGCGATGGATGTAGTGCAGCGTGTAGAAAATGGGCTTGGTCAGAAAGTAGAACCAGCCGAAGTCGACGGCGCGGTCGAACAGCGGGATCCCGTACTGGTCGCGGTACTGGTCGAGCAGCGTCACCACCTTGGCACCGGCGAACAGCCGGTCGGTGACCTCGATGGTCTGGCCGGGTGCGACGGTCAGGGCTTCGCCGCGATAGTCGGTCTGGTAGCGGTCGCCCTCGGGCAGGTGCTGGAAGGTGGCTTTCAGCGGCAGGTCCTGCTGCGGCACCAGCGAGGCCAGCCAGTACTTGTCGGTGATCCCGAGCCAGCCGCCGGTGCTCGTGAAATCGATCCGTCCCTTCTCGGCCACCGTCGCGTATTTCCACTCCTCCAGATGTTCGTTCAAGCCACCGATCGGGCCCTCGTGGAGGATGTAGTAGCCGAGCGTCGGCGGGGTGCCCCAACGGCTGATGAGGCCATAGGGGTAGAGCGTGGCGGGCTTGTCGGAGTTGTTGGTGACAGTTCGCTTGATCGTGAACATGTAGTTCTGATCGATGTCGATCCGCTTGCCGAAGCTCAGCCCCTGGTCGTTGTCCCAACGCAGGTCCACGCCCGACTTGTCGGTCAGCTCCGCACCCTGAGCCGACCACAGCGTGTCGTTCCCCGGCACGCTGACCGAGGCATCGCTGGGCACCCAGCCATACTCGGCAAAATAGGGGTTGGGCCCGCCGGCCGGGCTCAGCAGCACGATCTCCGGCGAATTCGGGTCGATGGTCTCGCGATAGTTGGCCAGCGTCACGTCGTCGAGGCGGGAGCCCTTGAGCGCGATCGAGCCGTGGACCGAGCCATTGTCGATCCGGATCCGCGGCGACTGCGCCAGCGCATCGGCGCGGCTCGTCACCTGTCCCGGCGC
>JBATRI010000576.1:0-7270 GCA_049292515.1 Geminicoccaceae bacterium | reverse complement strand
GGCCAGGCGCAGGATGCGGGCGTTGCAGGCATTGACCAGCCGCAGCCGGACGAACGTGGAGCCGGCCGTGATGACCGGCCGGATCATGCCGTTCGCAAACAGCAAGGGCCCGGTCTTGCCCCGCGCCCAGTCGCCCGTCGTGTGCGGCGCCGGCCGCCCGTCGACCACGCTCAGATCCTTGATCACCACCACCTGCTCGTCGGCCGCGGCGAGCCAGGACGGCGGTGCGGTCACCGGGTCGATGACGAGCGGGCCCGCCAGCCCGCGCCACAGCTGGCGCGCCAGGTGATGGTGGCGGTGCGGATGGTACCAGAAGGTGCCGCCAAACCCGCTTGGCACCGTGAGCTCGTAGAGGAACTCCCCGCCCGGCGGCACCTCGACGAAGATGTTGTCGCTGTTGCCCGAGGGCGAGACGTGCAGCCCGTGGAAGTGGAGATTGGTCGGCTCGCCCAGCCGGTTGACGAGCAGCACCCGCAGCCGATCGCCTTCGCGCGCGCGGACCAGCGGCCCGGGGAAGCCGCCATTGTAGGTCAGCAGCTCCACCCGCCGACCTGCGACCTCAACACTGGCCGCCCGCGCCTCCAGGGCGACATCGACGCTCCGGGCACCGCGCGGCTTGGCCCAGGCCGGCCCGGCCGCGAGCATGCCTGCTGCGGCTCGCAGGACGGTCCTTCGTGTCGGCGCTGCGAGCATGGCTCGGCTACCTCGATGCGCTTGGGGTCATGCCAGAGCCGGATTGATTGAGGACCCGTCGATGCAATCACCGCCTCAGCCTTGGCCTGTTGCCCATCGGGCCGAGCGGCAGGGCAACTTTAAGCTCTGGCTGGCCTCAGTCGACCCTAGATCGTCTTGGACCACGACCATTTCGGTTCCCCATCAGGGTGGGTCCCATCGCATCGTATAGTCGCTGAAAGTGGGCGATCCATCTCAGGATGGCTCAGCGGCTTGCTGCAAGGACATGCAATGCGGCGCGCATGTCGGAACGTTGCTGCATCTCTGGGAGATCCTGCACGGCGACGTCAACGGCCATCCGAACGGCGTGCGGCTCCAGACGGAGAAGCGCCCCAAGCGCGGCCTCTCGCACGCCCGCATCGGTGTCGCCCAGCATCTCGGCAATCGCCCGGCTGTGCACGTTGGACTCAAGCACTCCCAACGCCACCACGACCCTCCGTCGCACCGATTCGCTGGTGTCAGCCAGCATCTCGACGATGGTTGCTGATTGCTCCTTTGCTCCAAGCGCCTTCAACGCTGCTAGTGCCGTCAAACGCACACCGACGTCCGGGTCATTCAACCGAATCGCGATAGCCTGAGCTTCCTCCTTTGCGCCAAATTTCCGGAGTGTGTCGATCGCAGCTTGGCGCACTTCCGCATCCGGGTCGGCCAGACGTGCCGCGACCGCGGGGATCTCCTGGGCTGCCCCGAGAGCTCTCAATCCGCTGAGTGCCGCCAGACGTGTGTTTGTTTCCGGAT
Organism: Geminicoccaceae bacterium; assembly: GCA_049292515.1. Lineage (GTDB taxonomy): Bacteria > Pseudomonadota > Alphaproteobacteria > Geminicoccales > Geminicoccaceae > Benzoatithermus. Next base: position 5,800 of record JBATRI010000576.1, on the reverse strand, counting down.
CGGCCAGCAACTGAACGATAGCTGGTATTTGTTCCTTCGCCCGAAACGTCCTGAGCGCCACGACTGCCGCCTGACCCACGTCCACGTCTTGGTCACCGAGCCGGGCCACGATTGCCGGAGCCTGCTCTTTCGCTTCCAATTGCATGAGTGCTCCGACCGCTGCTCGGCGTACGACTGCGTTGGCGTCGGTCAGCCGCTCGGCGAGCGCCGCAGTCTGTTCTTTCGCCGCCAACGCTGTGAGCGACGCCACTGCCGCCCGGCGCACCTCTGCGTCCGGGTCGCTCAGTTTCTCCGCACTTTCTGAGGCCTTCGCGTCAGGTTCGACCGCTTCGACCAGGACCTGATGCGTCCCCGTCTCTGCGTTTCCACGCGCGTCGGCGACCTGCACGGTTGCCTCACTCGCACCAAGTGCTGTGAGGACCATTCCCGCTGCCCGACGTACGCTTGCATCAGTATCGCCCAGGTTCTCAGCAATGGCCCCGGTGGATTCCTTCGCGCCGAGTGCTCCTAGAGCCGAGAGCGCTGCCAGACGCACGCCCACGTCCTGGTCGCTCAGTCGTGCAACCATCAAGGGTGCAAGCTCCTTGGAGCGCTGCGTTAAAGCCGACCAGAAACCTAATCGATGACCAATCCCACCGAGTTGCACGAACACCGCAGAATCCGGGTCGTCGAGGCCGGCGACAAACCCGTCGAGCGCCCAATCGGGAGGTGGAGATACCTTCTCGTTGGGCGCAGAGCTGAACTGTACGGGTGCGGTTGCTGCGGAGAAGGCGATCACCTGAACCGGGCCCGCACTTCCCCACCTGCCGTTGGTGACTAGAAACGCGGCGCGACCCGATCCGCCCCAGTTGGGAATGGTCGTCGCAACATCGCCTTCACCTTCGGAGGCTTGGGGTATCGAAATCATATGATAGCTTGCACCATCTTCATCGTTGATAAGCATGATGTCATCGTAAAGATCATTTCTTCCCTGAACGATATAGATATCCGGTGCCCCATCGAGGTTGACATCACCAACAGCAACATTATGACCCTTGTTAAGAGGATAACTGAAGTCGATGCGGGGAAATTCACCCGAGCGGTTTAGCCAGACCGTAAAGCGCATCTGCTCAACAATGAGTAGGTCCGGTTTGCGGTCTTGGTTGACGTCTTCAAGCTTGATTTCTTGGGCCGGCACGGTCCGATAAGCGGTATATGGCGTGACATCCTGAAATACACCCGAGCCATTTTTGTAGGTAAGAACACCGGTCTGTGGATCAATGGTGCTGCAGAATAGCAGGTCGATCCAGCCATCGCCGTCCACATCCGCCGCAGCCAAGCACTCCGAAGCCGTCTCGCGACGGACGACCGGGTCGGCAATCTCTTCAAATCGTCCGCCTACGTTCTTGAATAGCCGATTGGGGCTCGGCACCATGGATGGTGCCTCGTTTGCGACTGCAAGATCGAGCAAACCATCTCTATCGTAGTCGATAGCTGCCGCGGCGCGCCCTCGTCCATGCGAATCCTCCACATCCCAGGCTTTGGCAACATTGATGAAACTGTGATCTGGTTTCTGTAGATATAGCTCGTTGGGCCAGTCATCTGTACTAAGGCCACGGTCTGCGCCAATAACGCAATACAGATCAATTAGTCCGTCTGGATGGCCTGAGCCGCCGACACTGCCAAAGTCGCCGGTAACGCAGCCGTGCCGATCCTGCTTGATGAATGTCCCCGACAATACTTCCGAATACGTGTCGTTACCTTGATTGCGCATCAGCGGCCATGGCATCGTACCATGGGCCGAAAGGAGGATATCGAGCTTGCCGTCCCCGTCGTAGTCGAACACTGGGCTCTCGCCCTGTGTCAGGCCCAGCCGTTTGCCCCGAAAGCTCAGCCGGGCGATGAAGGCGTCGTCACGTGCCACCGGGTCGGCAATTACTCGACTCTGCACCTCGCTGGCGGCAGCGACATCTGTTAGCCCGGCATTCACAGCCAAGGCGAAGAAAACGGCTGGAACGGCCAGGACAAAAAGCGGAACCCGGCCCCAGCTCGCGGCCGGACTGCAGCAGCGCTTGGGCATGCAGGACCTCCAGTTGATCAATGAGCGAGGATTTCAGTTGCCGCCACGCGCCATGAATGATGCACGATGAAATCTGACCATCCGCTCTTCAGCCGTCAATCTGGGCAAGGGGCAAAAGAGGGTCCGTCCAGCTGAAACGGCCACAAGGGCGGACCGTCTTAGGCCAAATTCAACTTTCTCATTTTGACTTGAACCACGCAAGTCTGAACAGCTTCACCGCCGACCGCGGGCCTGCCCTGGCACCCGTACTGGAAGCACGGTCGCTGTGATGGCCCGCCACTCGTGCCGACGCCATACCGGATGGCGTTCTTGGGGCTGATGCCACTCCTTGTTCTATTTGTTCTATCGCGAGAGCGGGCTGCGTCCGCTCGGCTCCTCAAATCAAGCCGGGTTGGAGGATGGCCCGAGCAGATCCGCGATGCCGTTGCGCGGCAAGGGCACCCGCCGAGTGCGTATTCGACCTGCTCGCTGAAATCTCGGAACCGGAATTACCCACAGCTGAGGCCGGCCCGCCGCGACAATTTGCGCTCGATGTGAGGTAATATTCACCTACTACCCTCCCGCACGGCCGCGCTGATACACGGTCGGTCAGCTAGCAGGGGGAGCGCGCATGGCCAAGGCCATCCATATGATGATTCGGGTGCTCGAGCTGGATCGGTCGATCGCCTTCTACCGGACGGCGCTCGGGCTGGAGGTCGCCGACCGGTTCGATTTCGACAGCTTCACCTTGGTCTACCTGCGCAACGCGGAGGCCGACTTCGAGGTCGAGCTGACGCTGAACAAGGGCCGCGCGGAGCCTTATGCGCTGGGCGACGGCTACGGGCACGTGGCCTTCTGCGTCGACGATCTCGACGGCCTCCATGCGGAGCTCGAGGCGGCCGGCATCGCACCTGCCCCGATCAAGGAATTCCACCGCGACGGCGGGCTGATGGCCCGGTTCTTCTTCATCCAGGACCCGGACGGGTACAAGATCGAGGTCTTGCAGCGGCACGGTCGCTACCGCTGAGCAACGACTGCCAGGGAGGCAGCAGACGATGAGCAAACAGATCCTCAATCGGCGGGAGTTCCTGCGAACCGCCGGGAGTACCGCCGCCGCCGTGGTGGTGGTCGCGGGCTCGACCACCATCCTCGCCAGCAACCGCGCCTGGGCCATGACGCTGGAGAGCTTCGCGCCGCACGAGGCCGAGGTCCTGCTGGCGATGACCCGCCAGCTCTATCCGCACGACCGGCTGAGCGACATCTACTATGCCGAGGTTGTCGAGGCCCTGGATGCCAAGGCCAAGACCACGCCGGAGCTGGTCGAGCAGGTCAAGAACGGCGTCGCCGCGCTGGACGGCGAGCTGCAGGTGCCGTTCCTGGAACTGTCCGACGGCTACCAGCTTGAGGCCCTGCAGCGGATCGAGCAGACGCCGTTCTTCGGCACGGTACGCAGCCATACCGTGGTCGCCCTCTACAACAACCAGGTGCTGTGGTCCGACTTCGGCTACCAGGGCAGCTCGTGGCAGGACGGCGGCTACCTGGAGCGCGGCTTCCAGGACGCGGGCTGGACGCTCCAGCCCGATGCCGAGGCGAGCCCGCCGCCGTTCTTGGGTTAAGGGAGGCAAGCAACATGGCAACGACCTACGATCTCAGCGACGACAGCGTGGTGGTCATCGTCGGCTCGGGTGCGGGCGGCGGCACGCTCGGCAACGAGCTGGCGCAGAAGGGCATTAGCGTGGTGCTGCTCGAGGCCGGCAAGCACGAGAGCATCGACAGCTTCCAGAACGACGAGTGGGGCAGCTTCCTGCAGCTCTCCTGGCTGGACAAGCGCACCACCTCGGGCGACTGGCGGGTGGCCCAGCCCAACAACTTCCCCGGCCTGCCGGCCTGGATCTGCAAGACCGTCGGCGGCACCACGACCCACTGGGCCGGCGCGTCGCTGCGCTTGCAGGAGCACGAGCTCAAGGCCAGGACGACCTACGGCGAGATCCCTGGCGCCAGCCTGCTGGACTGGCCGGTGACCCTGGCCGAGCTCGAACCCTACTACGCCAAGGCCGAGGACAAGATGGGGGTGACCCGTACCAACGGCATCCCCGGGCTGCCCGGCAACAACAATTTCAAGGTGCTCTATACCGGCGCCAAGCGGCTGGGCTACCAGCGGGTCAGTACCGGCCACATGGCGATCAACAGCCAGCCGCGCGCCGACCGGCCGTCCTGCCAGCAGATCGGCTTCTGCTTCCAGGGTTGCAAGTCCTCGGCCAAGTGGAGCACGCTCTACACCGAGATCCCGGCCGCGATCGCGACCGGCAAGCTCGAGCTGCGGCCGCAGAGCCAGGTGCTGCAGATCCAGCACGACGCCGGCGGCAAGGTCACCGGCGTCCTCTACGTCGACAAGGACGGCAACCAGCAGGTGCAGAAGGCCCGCGTCGTGGCGGTCGCCGGCAACTCGATCGAGAGCCCGCGCCTGCTCTTGAACTCGGCCTCGGCCAAGTTCCCGGACGGGCTCGCCAACAGCTCGGGTCAGGTCGGCAAGAACTACATGCGGCACCTGACCGGCTCGGTCTACGCGGCGTTCGAGAAGCCGGTGCATATGTTCCGCGGCACCACCATGGCCGGCGTCGTCCAGGACGAGGCCGGGAACGACCCCAGCCGCGGCTTCGTCGGCGGCTACGAGTTCGAGACGCTGTCGCTGGGCCTGCCGTTCATGGCGGCGTTCCTCGATCCCGGCGCCTGGGGGCGCAGCTTCACGCGCAAGCTGGAGCAGTATCCGAACATGGCGGGCCTGTGGATCGTCGGCGAGGACATGCCGCAGGAGCGCAACGCCATTACGCTCAGCAAGACCGAGAAGGACCAGTTCGGCCTGCCGGTGCCCAACGTCAATTTCGACGAGCACCCGAACGACATCGCCATGCGCAGCCATGCCTTCCGGCAGGGCACGGCCCTCTACAAGGCGGCGGGTGCGACCGACGTCTACGAGACCCCGCCCTATCCGAGCACGCACAATCTGGGCACCAACCGGATGAGCGCCAAGGCCCGTGACGGGGTGATCAACGGCCATGGCCAGAGCTGGGACATCAAGAACCTGTTCGTCTCCGACGGTAGCCAGTTCACCACCGGCGGAGCGGAGAACCCGACCCTGACCATCGTCACCCTGGCCATCCGCCAGGCCGACTACATCGCGGAGGCCATGGGCAAGAACGAGATCTGACCAGGGCCCAGCGGCGCCGCGCGGGCCGAGGCCGGAAACATTTCGGCCCGGCTTGTGTGGCGCCGCGATCCTTTCGCCGGATCCCGGACCACGCTATGTGCAATCGGCCCGGCGGTTCCACGATACTCCCGACCGCGACCGTTCACACCCGCCGGTGCCCATTGTCGCCAAGCTCCCGTCGAGGAGCAGGCACCGGAGGACGCCCATGAACGAGACCGACCAGAGCCCGCCTACGCCCGCGAGCCCGGCCCCCCGCCGTCGCTCCCCCTGGACGTTGCTCCTCCTGCTGCTGCTGGCCGGCGTCGGCTATTATGCCTGGTCGCAGCATGGGCAGGTCGCCGCACAGGCCGAGCAGTTGGCGGCACTGACCGCCGCGCGGGATGAAGCCGTGGCCGAGGCCGAACGGCGTCGGGCCGCGGCGGACGAGGTCGAGAAACAGCGGGCGGCCCTGGAGGCGGGTCGGGTGGAGCTGGAAGCGCAGCTGCAGGCGGCCCGCGCCGAGGTCCAGAGCCTGCAGGCGGCTGCCGCCGCCGTCCCGGTCCCCGCCCCTGCAG
>JBATRI010000575.1:0-1603 GCA_049292515.1 Geminicoccaceae bacterium | reverse complement strand
GCATCACCCGGGCACCGCTGCGTCCGGCCGCCACCGCGGCCATCAGGCCGGCGGGGCCGGCCCCGACCACCAGCACGTCGCAGTGGGCATGGCGATGCAGGTAGCGGTCCGGGTCGGGCCGGGTCGGCGCCTTGCCGAGCCCGGCGGCGCGGCGGATGAACGGCTCGTAGACCGACTGCCACCAGGCCACCGGCCAGAGAAAGGTCTTGTAGTAGAAGCCGGCCGGCAACAGCGGCGACAGCACGTCGTTGATGGCGCCGACGTCGAACGCCAGCGACGGCCAGCGATTTTGGCTGGCCACGGTCAGCCCGTCATAGAGCTCGACTTCGGTGGCCCGCAGGTTGGGGTCGCTGCGCCCCCCCTGCCGCTCCAGCTGCACCAACGCGCTGGGCTCCTCCGCCCCTGCCGTCATGATGCCGCGCGGCCGGTGGTACTTGAAGCTGCGGCCAACGAGGTGGACGCCGTTGGCGAGCAGCGCCGACGCCAGGGTGTCGCCGGCGAAGCCCGTGTAGGAGCGGCCGTCGAAGGTGAAGCGCAGCGGCGCCGAGCGGTCGATGCGGCCGCCGGCCCGCAACCGGAATGTCTGAGCACTCATGGGGTGCCGATTTCCGGCGCCGCCTCGCCCATGCGATAGCTGCGCTCGAACCGGTCGGTCACCGTATCACGCACCGCGTTGAACCAGCGGCCGCAGCCTTGGGCATGGCACCAGCGCTCATGGTGCCGGCCCTTCGGGTTCGTGCGGTAATAGAGATACTCGGTCCATTCCTGATCGGTGGCGGTCGCCGGGTCGGGACGTCGGATATGGGCCTCGCCGCCGCAGTGGAACTCGATCTCCGGGCGCGGGCCGCAATATGGGCAGGGAACCAGCAGCATGTGCGAAGGTCCTCAGTGGGCGACCGCCGCGGCGGCGGCCTCGTCGACCAAGCGGCCGGTGCGGTAGCGGTCCAGGCCGAACGGCGCATTGATGGGGTGCGGCTCGTCCTTGGCGACGGTCCAGGCGAACACGTGGCCCGACCCCGGCGTCGCCTTGAAGCCGCCGGTGCCCCAACCGCAATTGACGTAGAGATTCTGCAGCGGCGTCAAGCCCACGATCGGCGAGCGGTCGGTGGTCACGTCGACGATGCCGCCCCAGTGGCGCAGCATGCGCATGCGCGAGAATTGGGGGAACAGCTCGCAGATGGCCTCCAGCGTATGCTCGACGATCTGGAGGCTGCCGCGCTGGCTGTAAGAATTGTACTGGTCCGAGCCGGCCCCGATGACCAGCTCGCCCTTGTCGGACTGGCTGATGTAGGCGTGGATCGTGTTCGACATCACGACGCACGGAAACACCGGCTTGACCGGCTCGGAGACCAGCGCCTGCAGCACCGTGCTCTCCAGCGGCATGCGCAGGCCAGCCATCGCCATGACGACGCTGGTGTGGCCGGCCGCGACCACCGCCACCTTGCCGGCCTTGATGAAGCCCTTGCCGGTCTCGACGCCGACGACGCGGTCGCCCTCGCGGCGGATGCCGGTGACCTCGCAGTTCTGGATGATGTCGACGCCCCGGGCGTCGGCGCCGCGGGCGAAGCCCCAGGCCACCGCATCGTGCCGGGCGGTGCCGCCG
>JBATRI010000574.1:0-1894 GCA_049292515.1 Geminicoccaceae bacterium | reverse complement strand
AGCGCTCGAGCAGGCCGGCAACGAGCAGCCGCCGGTGCTCAAGGCCGACCAGCGCGGCTGGATCAAGGGCCGCGACGATTGCTGGAAGGCCGACGACAAGCGCGCCTGCGTTGCCGATGCCTACCGGCTGCGGACGGCCGAGCTGCAGGCCCGCCACCGCCTGCTGCCGCCGACCGGCGCCGCGACCTATCGCTGCGGCGACCAGCCGGGCAACGAGGTGACTGCCACCTTCTTCGCGACCGACCCGCCGACGGCGGTCGCGGAACGCGGCGATCAGGTGTCACTGATGTACCAGCAGCCGGCCGCGAGCGGCGCCAGGTATCAGGGCCGGAACGAGACGCTCTGGGAGCATCAGGGCGAGGCCGCGATCACCTGGGGCTACGGCACGCCGGAGATGCATTGCAAGGTGAAGCGCTGAGGCGCCCGTGATCCTGACGCCCCTGATCCTGGCGTACCGGGCCCTTGGGTTCGAACGTGCCGGCAAACGCGTTGATGCAGGTTCGTGGGCAGGCCCGTCGGGTTCGCTTCGACAAGGCCATCGGAGGCATGGCTCCCGGGTTCGTTCGTGCCGTTACCGGAATTGTCGATATCGTGCGGCGACGCGGTCGCAGCTGGGCGCTTGTCGAACGGATCGGTGGTGGCGCAGCTCCCGGGTTCGTTCGTGCAACATTCGCATCGGCGGTCGCCGGGTTCGTTTCGCTGGGGCCGGTGGCGACGGCGTGGCTCGGGTACGTCCGTGCGCTGGAGCGAGTTGGCACGCGCATCGCGACGGTAGAATGCGGGGATGCTGATCGATCCGGGTAGGCCGGGCATGGCGGCGGTCGCTCGCTGCGGGGATGCAGTAATCCTAACATGGGATGGTTTTCATTCCTATCGCTTTCGATCGGCACCGGTGGCGTTAACCGGCTGGCAGCGATTCGCTGCCAGATTGGCGGACGGTTGCGAGCGAGTTCGGTCGACCGGCGTGGGATGAGGAAAATGGCGGTACCGCTTCTGGCGCCACGGTCGGCCCGGCAGACCGATCCGGAATGGAAACTGCGGCGGCTGCGGCGGCAGTACTTGCGCGTCACGCAGAGGCTGGAGCGGGTGGACCGACTGCGAAGGCTGCGGCGGCGAGCCGTCGGCGCGGGGCCGCCGCTGCTGGTGGTGGCGCTGATCGCCTTGGCGGGGTTCGCGACCCTGATCCTGACCTCGCCCTGGCCGCTCGGCCTGACGCTGCGCCACCTCGCGGCCGCCCCCAGCTGCTCGTTGGCGCGGTCCGTCGGGCTGGCACCGGCGCGACACGACCAGCCCGTCTACTGGGACTGGCACGATCCCGACCTGGATGGCTGGTCCTGCGCATCCCTACCGGGCGGACGAGACCGCGGTTTCTGGGTTCTACGATGGTGGTGAACGCGGCGCGGAAGCAGGGACTGAACTCTGACACACCTGGCGGTGGTCAAGGTGCCGACTGACGCGGAGACCAACCCTAGTCCCAGCGGCTGGCGTTCTTCGGGAAGCCGGGACGTTGCACGCGTACGACGCAGAAGCGCTGAGCCGTGGGTGCCTGCATCACCACCCGGCGCTCCAGGCGGTCCACCACCACAGCACCCAGCTGCTCCAGGCGCGTCACCTCCCATTGCGGTCGGCAAGAGCGCGATCAGTGTCGCCCCCCACCCGCGCAAAGCGTACCACCTCGCCGTTTGCGCTGACGCGCTTATCGGTGTCCATGATGCGCAACTCGGCTTCCGCTTCACACCCGTCTGGGCAACGGCTAGAGGCTGTTATGGACCTGTGACGGGTTAGATCACAGATGGATGGGCATGAGCATTGCCCGCAAGCCGTACCGTCCGATGTTTTCGATGAAGAGTGGGCGCTGGTGGCGCCTTATCTGACGCTGTTGCCCGAAGCTGCG
>JBATRI010000573.1:0-9083 GCA_049292515.1 Geminicoccaceae bacterium | reverse complement strand
GCAGGGGCTGCGCAACCCCGACCAGCTCCGCCCCTGCCGCGGCTCAACGCGAGCCTCAGCAAACAACGACCGTCAGATTAAATCCGGACTTTTACACATAAGAGAACAACGCCGGCACCGCGCCCAGTCAGCGCCACCAGCACGTCCAACTGATCCGGGACAAGCGGCGCATGGGTTGGCAGAAAGCGGTGAACTGCAGCAGGCGATCGCTCGGCGAGACCGCTGTATCCTGCTACAAGGCTCTCATCGGCCCGAGTCCTCGCGCCTCGACTCTGCTTGCCCAGAAGACGGAAGCCCGGGCTGCTGGTGCCTTGCTGAACCGGTTGACCCGCCTTGGCATGCCCGTGTCGCGACACGTGGCTTAAGAGCAGCCTGAGTTACCGATCCGCATCAGCCGTCGGATTTGTGCACCAAAGTCTCTCTCATTAGCAAATTGCTTTAGCAATTTGCTGCAAAGGCAGATCCACTCGCTCAAGCAATGCCCGGTCCACCGGTCGGCTAGACTTGATCAAGTTGGTGCCGGCGCGTATATCCCGAGCGTTGTTCAAGGCAGCGACAGCGACGACGACATCGTTTCCGTCGAGGTGGACGGCTGTATAGCCGCCCGAGGTATCTCGAAAGATCGTTTGTGCTGCTTGGTCCGGAAGACCGGCCACCTGCAGATTCTGGCCGTGCTGATCGGACCAAAACCAAGGTATGTCGACGTACGGCTCCTCCACGCTCGACATGGCCCGGCCGACAGCGATCCCGTGGTTCTGAGCGTGTCGCCAAGACTCGAGACGCAGGATGCGCCCGAAGAGGGGGTGGTAAAAGGCGGCGACGTCACCTGCTGCATAGACGTTGGCCACGCTCGTCCGGCCGAACGCGTCAACCCGAATGCCGCCGTCGGTCAGGATACCCGCCTCATGGGCCAGTGACAGGCCACGGTCCATGCCGATGCCAGCTACGACCAGATCGGTATCCATGGCCTCGCCACCATAGCTCACGCGAAAGCCCCGCCCTTGTGGACTCACACTCTCGACCGCCGCGCCGAAGACGAGCCTCACACCAGCTTCCCGGTGCAATTCCGCAATCCGCTCCGCGACTTCTGGCGTGACGCAGCGGCCCATCGGCCGAGGGGCTGCCTCAACGACCGTCACGACACAGCCACGGGCCGCGGCAGCGGATGCGATCTCAAGCCCGATGACGCCCGCGCCGATGCAGACTAGCCGGGGCTTCTCGGCGAACCGGCGGCGCAGCGCACGCGCGTCATCGACGGTGCGCAGCAAGTGCGCATGCCCGCCGCCAGGCACGCTCAGCGGCCGCGCCCGTCCACCTGTGGCGAGCAACAGGCGATCGTAGGGGACGAGGGAGTTGTCCGCGAGCATCAATCTCTGCTCTTTCGACAGGATGGCCTCGACGCGGGTACCGGTGAGCAGTTCGATGCCGTCGTAGCGGGATGGGTCGTGGAGGAAAGGAATCTCGGGCTCCTCCACACCCGTGAGCCACCCCTTGGACAGGGGCGGCCGCTCATAGGGCCGTAATGGCTCGTCGCCAATCAATAGGATCTTGCCGGTGAATCCTGCCTGACGCATGGCGATCGCCGCCCAGCCGCCTGCCTGTCCGGCACCGACGATGACGTGGCGCTCGCCAGCGCTCATCTAAGGATGGTTCCCCCGTCGGATTGAGCCTGTACCTTAACCAGCACAGCTCCATCCTCGACCCGGACCTCAAAGGTCTCGAGATCCCTATCGATCGGGGCGCACAGGCCTTTGCCACTGCGGACGTCAAAGCGGCCGCCATGGAGCGGGCATTCGACCTCGTGACCTTCGAGCCAGCCCTCGCAGAGCTCGGCATATTCGTGGGTGCAAATACCGTCAGTGGCACAAAAATCGCCGCCCTCAAGGCGATAGATGGCGAGCTTCCGATCACCGATCTGCACAGCCATCATCTCGCCCTCGGCGAGTTCCAAGGCCTCCATGACCTTGATCCAGTCGGCATCCGGCATGCGCTCTCCTAACCCTGTTGTGGCAGCAGGGCAAAGTGGAGGCCCTGCTGCCAGTCGCAATGTCGGTCCCGCTAGCGTGCGATCAGTCCCGCACGTCGCATGCTGCGCTGCCAGTCCGCTGCGACACCGTCAAGGGCCTGCTTCGCATCTGTCTGTCCCAGCAGGACCTTGGAGATGGCGGGTCGGAGCTGCACCTCGAGCGTTGGCCAAATGGCGTCCGCCGGCTCCAGGACAGCAGTCTGTAGCGCCTTGGCGGAAACGGGTGCCCAGCCGAACTTCTTTTCGACCTCGGGCGTATTCAGGACCGAGGCGCGCGGTGGCGAGTTGCCGCTCTCCATCGAGCGCTCCAGCCAAGTCTTGCTGGTCGAGAACTGAATGAACTCAAATGCCCAGTCCTTGTTCTTTGTGGTGGTCGGCACGGAGAAGGACCACCCGCTGATCCAGGTCAGCCCCTGCTCCGGTGATGTGGCGCCCGGCACTGTGGTCCAGGCCCATTTGCCGGCGGTCTTTGACTTTTGAGGGTTGTTGTTGATGAGCGTGCCATAGGACGAGTGCATCAGAGACATGGCGTATTGGTCGTTCTGGCCACCGCTCACAATCCCGTCCCATTCCCAGGTCATCGCCCCAGGCGGTACGACTTTATATTTGGTGACCAGATCACCATACCATTGCAGCGCCGAAACGGCGGCCTCATCGTTGATATGAATATCCCAGGTTTTGGGATCGTAAAGCTTGCCTCCGCTGGAGAGAAGCCATGGGTAGAAGCCGCTGAAGATTGCCTGTGCTTGGCGTCCCCAGATGCCAAGGCCGTAGCGGTCGGGCGCGCCGGCCTTGGTGGTTGCGATGGCAGCTGCCTCAAGCTCGGCGAAGGTGCCCGGAGGGGTCGTTATCCCGACTTGGTCAAGCAGGTATTTCTGATAATGAATCACCGCCACTGTGACGCGGTAGGGGATACCGATCAGCCGTCCGTCCGAGGAGGCTAGATTCTTGGCTGCCGGCAGAAAGTCATCCCAGTCGTAGTCGGGGTTCTTGTCCGCAGCCATTCTGAGCAGCGCCTCGTGGTCCTCAAGGTGCTGGGCTAACCAGCCCTTCATCTGTGGAGTCCACTGGACGATGTCGATGCCGCTCGATCCGGAATCGAGCTCGGCCCGCAGGCGGGCGCCGAGCGCGTCGTAGGGCAGCAGGTTATACTCGACCTTGATGCCCGTCTCCTTCTCGAAGGCGGGACCGACCTCGTTCACCAGCACGCCGTGCCAGGGTCCGTTGTCACCGACGAAGACGAGCTTTTCGGGTTTCGCCTGAGCTCGCGCCGCGCGCCCGACGGTAGCGAGAGCGGCTCCCGCCAGGGTTCCCGCCTGGAGGAACCGCCGCCTGCCGAGCGTGCCCCTGATCGCGTTCCAATTATCGGTCATTAGCCTCTCCAGCTTTCCATCAACCTTTCACAGCACCCGATGAGAGGCCTGTGATGAGGTGCCGCTGCGCGAAGAGCGAGAAGACGACGACCGGTAGAACGACCAGCATCCCCGATGCCGTCATCGAACCCCAGTCGATCCCGGTATCGCCGCCGGAATAAGTCGCCATCAGCACCGGTAGCGTCCGCGTGGCGCTGTTGGTGAGCACCGCCGCAAAAAGAAAGTCGTTCCAGGCGAGGACCAGGCTCAAGATCGCCGCGGCGACGAGCCCTGGCCGCACCAGCGGCAGGACGATCCATCTGAAGGTCTGCCAACGGGTGGCGCCGTCGATCCAGGCGCTCTCCTCGAGCTCCATTGGAAGCTCCTCGAAGAAGCCCCGCATGATCCAGACGACGAGTGGTAGGCTGAAGGTCGTATAGGCAAGTACGACGCTGGATCGCGTGTTGACAAGCCCAGCTGTGTTGAAGAGCACGTACATCGGCACGAGGACCGCGATCGGCGGCAGCATCCGCATGATCAGCAGTGAGAAGAAGAGGAGCGAGCGGCCGCGGAAAGGAAATCTTGCGAGGGCATAGGCGGTTGGGACGCCGGCACAGAGCGACAGGAGGACGGCCCCGGAGGTTACGATAAGGCTGTTCGCAAATGCAGCCAGGAAGTCGCTGCCGCTCAGCACATGCGCATAATTCTCGAGCGTGGGCTTCCAAAAGAAGAGAGGCGGCGACGCGAAGGTCTGCAGCCTTGTCTTGAGCGAGAGCCCGAAGATCCAGACGAGGGGAAACAGGAAGACCACGAGAAAGCCAATCAGCACGGCATAGATCGACGCTACGTAAAGGATGCGGCCGTACGTCGCTCGCACGCCGGTGGTCCGAACGGATTGCACGGCGTTGGCCATTAGCCCATCCTCCGACGGCGGATCATCACGACGAAGAACAGGCAAAGGAGAAGTGAGATCGCCAGCATCAGCCACGATGCTGCAGCGCCGTAGCTCATGTCGAACTGAACGAATGAGACCATGTAGGTGAAGATCGACAGGAGCATTGTCGCGTCGGCAGGGCCGCCATTCGTCATCACGTAGACATTGTCGAACGACCTGAACTCGAAGATCGTCCTGATGAGCAAGGCGACCATGAGGTAAGGCTGGAGCAGCGGCAGGACGATGTACCAGAATTTTTGGAGCCGATTGGCACCGTCAATCGAGGCCGCCTCAAGCGACTCCGAGGGAATGGAGCGCAGTCCGGCCAGTAAGATGACTGCCACATAAGGGGCGTTCTGCCAAATATTAACGACCCCAACGGACAGGAACGCCAAGACTGGATCGGCGAGCCAGACAATGTTCGTCCCGAGGAGATAGTTGATGATGCCATGACTTGGATCGAGCAGCAGGCGCCAAGTGAGCGCCGCCACGATCGGCGTCAGCATCATTGGGATGATGAGCACGGTGCGAAAGAAGCCAATCAGCGGCAGATCGACGTTAAGGGCGAGCGCCATGGCGAGGCCGAGCCCAAGCTGCGCTGCCACCATCACTGCCGTATAGAGGAGCGTGATCCAGAGGCTGCGGAGAAAGCCCGGATCATGAAGCAGGTCGTCGTAGTTGGCGAGGCCGACATAGGGGCCGTCGAAGATGCCCTGGTTGGCACTCCAGCCGTGCAGGCTAAGATACGCCGAGAACAGCAGCGGCAGTCCAAACACGATCAGCATGATAAGCAGCGTCGGGGCCACGGCCGACAGAGTGAAATACCTGTCGAGCATCGACAGACGATGCGGACGTGTGATGAGACCACGCTTTCCTGCGGCCGGCATCGGGCCAAGACTTGGCTGGGCCAGCGTCGTTTTGCTTCCCGCCATCGTTAGGCTCGTCCCGGAAGCATGGGATGAGGAAGCGGGGATGTATACCTGTAACTAGCGACGATGCGCATTTAGACCTCGACGACGACGTATTGCTCCTCGACCGCCACCGGGAAGGTCTCGGCAACATATGGCCCCTCGACGAGATGACCACCGCGCTCGACATCGACTGGGTAACGCTTGACCTGGATTCTCTCCGGCTCGCACCAGGACTGACCGGTGCGAATGTCGAACTCCCAGCCATGCCAGGGGCAGCGGATGATTTCGCCGTGGCGCGAGTAGCGATAGGCGCCAGCGCGCTCCGCTTCGACGAGACCGCCAAGCTCCCCGTGACAGAGGCTGCCGCCCTGATGCGGGCAGCGGTTAAGCAGAGCGAAGAACTCGCCGTTAACATTGAAAATGACGATCGGCCGCCCCTTCACGTTGACGAGCTTGCGACCGCCGGCCGGCAGCTCGTCGATCCTGGCGATGACGTGACGGCTCATCGGCTGTCGGTCCTCGGCCCGTCCTTGCTTCCAGCCGCGGCCCTCGGCGGCAGGTCGTAGACGGCGCGCGCATTGTCGCTGAAGAGCAAACGGCGCTGATCCTCCGTCATGCGGACCTTGAACGCCCTATCCGGGTCGTCGAAGTCCCAGTGCGGGTAGTCGCTGGCGAAGAGGACGCGGTCCCAGCCAATCCAGTCCATGATCTCGAGGATGTCATCGGCGCGCTCCGGCTCGTCGAGCGGCTGAGTCGTGAACCACATCTGCTCGAGGATGTATTCGGACGGTGGGCGCGTGACGTCAGGGACCTCGTCGCGCATGCGGGCCCATTGCTGGTCCAGCCGCCAGCATAAGGAGGGGACCCAAGCGAAGCCGCCCTCGACCATCACGACCTTGAGCGTGGGAAAGCGCGCCAGCACGCCTTCGAGGGCGAGACTGATGGTAATCGCCTGGTGTGAGATCGCCACCTCGTGGTGACGTTCGACATAGTAGGAGGGCCAGCCGATACCCGCCGACGGCGGTAGGCCGTTGGCTCCCGAGACGTGCAGGCCGACGGGAAGGCCATGGGCGGCCGCGGCCTCGTAGATCGGCCAGTACCGCTGTCGACCCAGAGGCTCGATACCATGGCTCGTGAGCGAGACCTGGACGAATCCGGGGTTGCCGGCCCAGTGCTCGATCTCGGCCACGGCGGCGGCAGCATTCTCGCCCGGCACGACGATCGCTGCCTTGAGCCGTGGCTCCTTCGAGGTCCACTCGACTTCTTGCCACTGGTTGGCGGCCCGACACAGCGCCACGCCCAGATCGATATTGCGCGCTTCCATGCCGTGAAAGAAGAGGTAGTGCAGCATCCCGAAGTCGATGTTGAACGGATCGAGAAGTTGCTCACGCATGAAGTCAAGATCGGAGCCGGGGGGGCCGCCATTGGTCGGCCATGCGTCGCGCCGGGCCAGGGCGGGGGCGGTCTTGGGATAGTGCGGCTGGCCAATGAAGGGCTCGGGGCGCAGGAAACCGTAGTCCTCAAGGTAGCGTTGCCAGCGCTGTGCCAGATAGGGGTATAGATCCTCCTTCGCACGCACCGAATGATGGATGTCGCAATCCACTATGCCGAACGAGGCCGGCTTCTGTCGCCGCCGTTCCAACACGGTGCCAGCAAGCGTCGCCGTTTCCGCTGCGCTCATGACAGAGTATCCTTGAGACGAGGATAGGTCGCCAGGGGATTGTCGATGAGGATCTTCTGGACCAGATCCGGTGGCAGCCCCTCGGGCAGCACCGCCCGCTCGTCGTCGAAGTGCCAGTGCGGGTAGTCTGTCGAGAAGAGGAGGACGTCGTCCGAGCCAATCTGCTCGATCGTGCGTTGCAGTTGCCGGCCATCGGCGGGCGCATCGGTCGGCTGCAGCGTGAAGCGTACATGCTCGCGGATGATGTCGGCCGGTGGCCGACGCACCCAGGGCACTTCCGAGCGGAGGCCGCGCCAGGTCTTGTTCACCCGCCAAAGGAAGTTCGGCAGCCAAGTGAAGCCAGACTCCGCCATCACGACCCGGATCTGCGGGAATTCGGCGAAGACGCCTTCGAAAAGCAGGCTCAGCAGTTGCGACTGCATGCCGATCGAGTTGACCACATAGTCCTGGAGGTAGTGCGAGGGCCAACCATTGCTGGTCACCGCGCTGCGATAAGCGCTCCCGGCATGAATGCAGACAGGCAGCCGGTGCGCCTGGGCCGCCTTGTAGATCGGCCAGTACTGCCGCCGACCGAGCGGTGTTTCACCCATCGCCAGCAACAGGACCTGCACGAACCGCTGGTCGGCAGCACAGCGCTCGATCTCCTCGACCGCGTAGTCGACATCGTGCATGGGCACCGTGATCGACCCACGCAGGCGCGGCTCGTGGTCAAGCCATTCATGGGCGATCCACTCATTGGTCGCCCGGCACATCGCTGCCGCCATATGCGGGTTGAGCGCGGCGGTGCCGCCATAGAGGCAATTGCAGATGGCGAAGCGGGAACCGAAGGCCGAGAGCGCCTGATCACGTAACATCTTGAGATCGCTGCCGGCCTTGCCGGTCTTCGGACGCCAGTCGGGCCGGCCATTAGCGGGCACCGTCGGCACAAAGCTCGTCAGGTCCATACCGTCGATCCCGCGCAAGACCATCTGTTCGCGCCAATGATCGTCCAAGTAGGGCAACAGATCCCCTGTCCCGGAAAGTGCAGGATGAAGATCGCAGTCAATTGCGCCAAAAGTTGATGGCTTCACTGCGAATTCTCTACTGTGGGCCCGTCGAACTTCTGGGCAGTCACCATCTTTACATTAGCCTCCTTTATCCCTATCATTGTGGCTGGCTTTGCTCCGCACAGCTTCTCGCCTACGGCCATCGGCTTGCCGACCGACCGAGCGAAAAGCAATGTAGCTGGGTTCGCATCATATCGCAACATGCATGGTTCATCCGAGAGTGAACAATGACGGCAGAGCACAGGATCGCGGCCGTGGCGGGTCTGATTGGGGATCGGCCACGGGCGGCCATGCTTCTGGGCTTGCTGCGGGAAAACCGGGCATGCTCTGCCCGCGAGCTTTCCTTCATCGCCGGCGTGTCGGCGACCAGCGCCAGCGGCCACCTCCACAAGCTCGTGGAAGGCGGGCTGCTCCGCGTTGAGACCAAGGGGCGCCACCGTTTGTACAGCCTGAGCGGCGATCCGGCACGGCGGGTGATGGAAGCCTTATGCGCCTTCGTTCCAGGGGCAGGAGAGCCGTTCGTCTATGCCGAGGCGCGGGCAATTGGCTTCTGCCGGACCTGCTACGGTCATCTCGCGGGCTATGTCGGCGTCCAGATCGCCGAGGCCATGGAGCGCCACGCGTTCCTCGTGCCGAGTGGCACCTCCAAGCAATACAACCTCACAAGCGACGGCAGCGTTTGGCTCGACCAACTCGGCATCCGCGCCACCGATCTAGGCGACGGCAGACGTAAGCTCGCGTTTCGATGCCATGACTGGACCGAGCGACAGTATCACGTGGGCGGCGTGCTAGGCAGCGCGCTGCTGGTACGGTTCTGCGAGCTCGGATGGGTCGTTCGCGCCCCGGATTCGCGGCGGGTCGACGTCACAGACGCGGGTCGCAGCGAACTCCTTCGTGAGCTACACCTTGAGCTGCCGACCTTCGACATGCTGTCGCCTTCGGGCCGACCTTGGCCGGCTCCGTTGCAGAGCTCGCCGGAATCGATGCCGAGCCGGAGAGGTGGCGGGGACCTGTGACGGGTTAGATCACAGATGGATGGGCATGAGCATTGCCCGCAAGCCGTACCGTCCGATGTTTTCGATGAAGAGTGGGCGCTGGTGGCGCCTTATCTGACGCTGTTGCCCGAAGCTGCG
>JBATRI010000572.1:0-7694 GCA_049292515.1 Geminicoccaceae bacterium | reverse complement strand
GGCTGTGCCGGCAGGCGAACGCGGCCCGGCGTGTGGCCTCCGTCTGCACCGGAGCGTTCCTGCTGGCGGCGGCGGGCCTGCTGGACGGCCGGCGCGCGGTGACGCACTGGGCCTACTGCGCTCGCCTGGCCGAGCTCCATCCCCGGATCAGGGTGGAGGACGACCCCATCTTCATCGCCGACGACCGCTTTTGGACCTCGGCCGGGGTCACGGCCGGCATCGATCTGGCGCTGGCGATGATCGAGCAGGATCTGGGCCGCGACGTGGCCCTGGCGGTGGCCCGGCGGCTGGTCGTGTTCCTCAAGCGGCCGGGTGGTCAGGCGCAGTTCAGCGCGGCGCTGGAGGTGCAGGGCAACGAGCGCTTCGCCCCGCTGCACGGCTGGATGCAGGCCAATCTGGCGGGCGATCTCAGCCTGCCGAACCTCGCGGTCCAGGCCGGCATGAGCGAGCGCAGCCTGCTCCGCCACTATGCCGCGACCGTGGGCACCACTCCCGCGCGCACGGTGGAGCGGCTACGCGTCGAGGCCGCACGCCTCCAGCTCAGCGATACCGACCTGCCGATCAAGGACATCGCGCGGCGCTGCGGCTTCGGGTCGGAGGAAACCATGCGCCGCAGCTTCCTGCGGCTCCTCGACGTCAACCCGCAAGCCTATCGTGGGCGCTTCACCGCCACGCAGCGACCAGCGGTTAGAACCGGATGAACGGGTTGAGCAGCCGGCCGAACCGCCCGGTCAGACGCAGCGGCGCATCGGTGACGGCGAGGCAAAGACAGTCCCGGTCCTCGTCCGCCACCGGCCTGTGGTCGAGCGAACCGTCGGCGATCACCAGATCGCCGCGGTAAAAATGCCCCGTCTCGTCGTGGAACGACCCGTCCAGGACGACCGTCAGCTCGTTGCCCTCGTGGGTGTGCTGCGGCACCTTCCGGCCGGCACGCACGCGCAGCAGCGTCGTCCGGTAGCCGGGTGCCGGAATGCGCAGCTCGATCTCCGCGGCCGGGCCATAATTGCGCCAGCGCAGCTGCTCGAGGGGTGCGGGCAGATAGTCCCGCAAGGGCCGCGGCAGGAGCGGCTGCCCGGGTGGCGCAGCCGGCAACGGCGCCGGATCATCGTCGTCGTCGAGCCGCTTCGACAACCGATCCCACGCGTCGCCCGCCATCATTGCCGGCTCGAGATCGTCCAGCAAGGCGCCGCCGAAGGACTCGTAGAGCCGGTAGCGCGCCCGTGCCGCGGGGCATAGCGCCAGATGCGTCGCCACTGCCAGACCCACCGGCTCGGGCAGCTTCCCGGCGGCGTGCGCGATCAGCAGCTCGTCCACGCTCATCGGCTCGCTCATTCGCCACCACCATTCATCAGCACCCGCAGCTTGCCGAGCGCCAGGCGCAGCCGCGACTTCACCGTGCCCAGAGGCAGGCCGAGCTCAGCGGCGATCGTGCTGTGCGGCTTGTCCTCGAAATAGAAAATTCGCAGCAGTTGCGCCTGCTCTACGGGCAGCTGCTCCACGGCCGCCATCATCTGACGGCGAGCCTGCCGCGCTTCCGCGACCCGATCGCCGCGCGGGCTCGATTCCGCATCGCCGACCAATGCCGGATCGTCCGGATCGAAATCCGGCCGTCGTTCGCGCCGCAGCGCGTCGATGCGCTTGTTGCGGGCGATCGTGTAGACCCAGGTGCCGAGGGATGCTCGAGCCCGATCGAACTGGTCTGCCCGCCGCCAGACGGTCAGCAGCACTTCCTGGGTAAGATCCTCGGCCACCGCGTCATCGGCGCCGAGCCGGCGCAGATAGGCTTTCACCCGCGGACCATAGTACGCGAACACCCTGGCAAATGCGGCTCGATCCTGCCTCACCGCCACGGCACGAATGTCTGCCTCCAGCGAGGCTTCCGGGCTCGGATCCATCGTCGACATGGATGGCATCATGCGCGCGGTGGCCCGCGGTGCAATGCAGCAGTTCGGCACGGCGGGCCCGGGTGAAAAATGAGCGGATCTCATGCCCATGCCTGCGCTCCGCTAGACGCCCCGAATCGGACGATGGACGAGCCCGTGACGCCGGCGTGCGTCGGGTGCGCCGTCAGCTTGCGACGGCACCGCGCCCGCCATCGACATGAATCACTTCTCCGGTGATGAATGCTCCATCGGCCCCCAGCAGCATTGCCGCCACGCCAGCGATATCCTCGGGCTCCGCCAGCCGGCCCAGCGGATGCTGGCGTGCGATCCCTTCGGCCAGCGTCGGGCTGCTGGTGAAGGCAGCGGCCAGCGGGGTGCGCGTCAGCGTCGGGGCGATGCAGTTGACCCTGATCGCCGGCGCGAGCTCGGCCGCGAGCGATCGGGTCAGGCCCTCCACCGCCGCCTTGACGGTGCCCGTCACCGCATGCATGCGAAACCCGCTGCCCGCGGCGACGCTGGAGAACAGAACGACCGAGCCACGACCGGCGGTCAGTGCCTCCGCTGCGGCCTGGACCGCCAGCGCCGGTGCCGTGACGTTGAGGGCGAACGCATCCGCGAACTGCGCGGGCGTCAACCGCTTCAGGGGCCCGAGGTCGATCGAGCCGACCGCGAACACCAGGCCGGCAAGCGCACCATCCACTGTCGCAGCAGCCACGACCCGCTTGATCTGGGACGGGTCGCGCACGTCGCCCGCCGTGCATTCGGCGCCGAGCTCCTCGGCCAGGGCTTCCAGGCGCCGCCCGTCGCGGGCGCTCAGATGCAGGCGGTGCCCCGCCGTGGCGAGGCGACGCGCCACGCACGCGCCGATGCCCCCGGTCGCGCCCATCACCAGTATGGAATGGCCCATCGTTCCCCAGCCGATCGTTCAGCTGGTGTATGGTACGGACGGGTCCGCTCGTTGGATCAGCGGCCGCTCACTTCGTGCCGCCCTGACGCATCATCGCCACGATCCCGGCGCCGATGGCCAGCAGGCAGGCGGAGGCGAGGCCTGTGGTCAGCGCCGAGACGAAGCGGATCTTGGCCGCCTCCCAGCCGCGGGCGAGCCGGATCGCCATCCGCAGCCCCTCCTCGTCGCCCAGGCCCAACCGGTCCATCAGCTCCTCGATCGCCCGTGACACCGCGGCATCGGCAGCCTGCCGGGTGACCCGGTCGATCTCGGCGATGGTCTCGATCCGATAGGCCATCTGCGACTGCGCCACGCCGTGCAGCCTCAGCGCGTTGCGCGGCATGGCCCCCAGCCGATCCTTCAGCGTCACAGCACCCAGCGCATCGAGCTGCCGACGCACCGCCTCGGTGACGACCCCGGTGGTGACCACAACCGGGGTTCCTGCTGCCGCCTTCTGCAGGGCATGCAGGGTGGCCAGCCCCTCGGAATCGGGCAGGCTCGCATTGGCCAGCACGACGTCGGGCCGCCACCCGACCACGGCCAGCGCGCTCAGGGCCTCGGCCAGGGTGCCCACGACCCGCACCTCGAAGCGGCCGCCCAGCTCGCACTGCATCGCGTGCGCCTCGACCGGGTCGTCCTCCACCAGCAGCACTCGCACGGCCATGGTCTCCTGCACTGCTACACGAGCGTGACGCTCGACAGTCTAGGACCATACGCCGATGATGGGCCGATTGTAAAGAATATTATCCTAGCCAACATCCAACCGGAGAACCTCGAAGCCGCCTTCCTCGAGCGCCGCCCCGATCTCCCCCGCATGCTCCGCGGTCCGGGTCTCGACGGTCAGGTCGACGTCGGCCTGCTTGACCGACAGCTTCGAGAACGCGCGCTGGTGGATGACGTCGACGATGTTGCCGCCCTGCTCGGCCACGATCGTGGCGATCCGCACGAGGCTGCCGGGGCTGTCGGGCACGCCCACGCGTAGCCGCACCAACCGCTCGGTCCGGACGAGCCCACGCAGGATGACGGCCGACAGCAGCCGGCTGTCGATGTTGCCGCCACAGAGGACGAGGCCGACGCGACGGCCCCGGAAGCGCTCGGGGTAGCTGGCGACGGCGGCGAGCCCTGCCGCGCCGGCGCCCTCGGCCACCGTCTTCTCGATCTCGAGCAGCTGCAGCACGGCCGCCTCGATCGCGGCCTCCTCGACCAGCACCACGTCGTCGACCAGGCGCTCGATGATCGGGTAGGTGAGGTTGCCCGGCTCCTTGACGGCGATGCCCTCGGCGATCGTCGGTCCTCCCGCCATCGCCGGCAGCCCGCGCAGGCGGCGATACACCGACGGGTAGAGCGCCGCCTCGACGCCCACCACCTCGATCCCCGGCTTCATCGCCTTGGCGGCGGTGGCGATGCCGCCGATCAGGCCGCCGCCGCCGATGGGGACCACCAGCACGTCGAGATTTGGTGCTGCTGCCAGCATCTCCAGCGCCAGGGTACCCTGCCCGGCGACGACGGCCAGATCGTCGAACGGATGGACGAAGGTGAGATCATGGGCCTCCGCCAGCAGCCAGGCATGCCGGGCCGCCTCCTCGACGCCGTCGCCCTCGAGCACCACGGTCGCACCGAACCGCCGCGTGTTCTCGACCTTCACGAACGGTGTCGCGCGCGGCATCACGATCGTGGCCGGAATGCCCAGGCGCCGCGCGTGGTAGGCGACACCCTGCGCATGGTTGCCGGCGGACATGGCGACCACGCCCACGGCCGCCTGCTCGGGCGTCAGCTGCGCCAGCCGATTGAGCGCCCCGCGCTCCTTGAACGAGGCGGTGTACTGCAGGTTCTCGAACTTCAGCCACAGCTCGGCGCCCGTGATCTCCGAAAGCGTGCGCGAGCGCAGACACGGCGTCACGGCGATCTGGCCGGCGAGCCGCTCCTGTGCCGCGTGAACGTCCTCGAGCGTGACGCTCACGGGAACAGCGGCCGCTGGCCGAGGCCCAGCCGCTCGTCGAGCCCGAGCATCAGGTTCATGTTCTGGATCGCCTGGCCGGAAGCACCCTTGACCAGGTTGTCGATCACGCTGACCAGGATGACCTCGCCCGGGATGCGGCTGGGGTGAACGCCGATCAGGCAGAGATTGGTGCCGCGCACGTGCCGCGTCGCCGGCATGGTCTTGAACGGCAGCACGTGCACGAACGGCTCGTCGACATAGGCCCGGTCGAGCGCCGCATGGACGTCGGACGCGGTGATGCTGGTGGCCAGCCGGACGTAGATGGTGGCCAGGATGCCCCGGCTCATCGGCATCAGGTGCGGCGTGAACGTCACCCGCATCGGCTGGCCGGCGAAATCGGCGAGGCACTGCTCGATCTCGGGCGTATGCCGGTGGGTGGCCACGCCGTAGGCATGGATGCCGTCGGCGACCTCGGTGAACAGGCTGCCCTGCTTGGCGTCGCGGCCGGCGCCGCTGACCCCCGATTTGGCGTCGATGATGATCCCGTCGGTCTGGATTAGGTTCTCCCGCAGCAGCGGCACCAGCGGCAGCTCCGAGGCCGTGGTGAAGCAGCCCGGGTTGGCCACCAGCCAGCTGGCGCGGATGGCGTCGCGGTAGTGCTCGCTCAGCCCATAGACCGCCTGCGCCTGCAGCTCGAGCGCCTGATGCGGATGGCCGTAGGTCTGCTCGTAGAGCTGGGCGTCGCGCAGCCGGAAGTCCGCCGACAGATCGACCACCTTCGGCCCCCGCGGCAGCGCCTTGATGATCGCCTGCGTGGTCGCGTGCGGGAGGCAGCAGAAGATCACGTCCAGCTCGGCGACGGCGACGTCGTCCACCTTCACCAGGGTAGGCAGATCGTAGATCGCCAGCTGCGGGAAGACCTCGCCGATCGCCTTGCCGGCCTGCCGCTCGGCGGTCAGTGCCCGGATCTCGGCGCGCGGATGATCGCCCAGCAGGCGCAGCAGCTCCGCCCCCGTGTAGCCGCTGGCACCCAGGATGCCGATCTTCACGCCCATGGCCGTCATCGCACGCACTCCATCGATAGGGCCCCGTTGTACGGGACCTGCCGACACTTCCACAACGACGATAGCCGCCCACTATGGCAACCATCGGCAGCGTGAATTTCCCGATGTGGGCGGCACTGCCGATGCTGGCAAGCATTCGAGGCCACCTGGAGCGCCCGCCATGCCGCCCCCCGATCCCAGCAGCCAGCCGCGCGTGGTCATCGTCGGCGCCGGCTTTGGAGGCCTGGCCGCGGCCAGGGCACTGGCCCGTGCTCCTGCCGAGCTGCTGGTGATCGACCGGCGCAACTATCACCTGTTCCAGCCGCTGCTCTATCAGGTGGCGACGGCGGCGCTCTCGCCAGCCGACATCGCCTGGCCGATCCGTGCCATTCTCGGCCGCCAGGCCAACGCCACGGTGCAGCTGGGCAAGGTCCACGGTGTCGACAGCGAGCGCCGCGAGGTCGTCCTCGAGGATCGCAGGATAGCCTACGACTACCTGGTGCTGGCCACCGGCGCCCGGCATTCCTACTTCGGCAGCGACCACTGGGAAGACGTGGCCCCCGGCCTGAAGAAGATCGCCGATGCGACCCAGATCCGCGAGCGGGTCCTGCTCGCATTCGAACGCGCCGAGATCACCACCGACCCCGACGAGCGCCGGCGGCTGCTGACCTTCGTCGTCATCGGCGGCGGCCCCACCGGGGTCGAGATGGCGGGGGCCGTGGCAGAGCTCGCCAGCATGGCGCTGGCCGCGGATTTTCGCGCCATCGACCCGAAGGATGCCCGCGTGGTGCTGGTCGAGGGTGGCCCGCGGGTGCTGCCGGCGTTTCCCGAACGCCTCTCCGACAAGGCCCGCCTCCAGCTCGAGCGGCTGGGGGTCGAGGTCCGGCTGGGCGCGCCCGTCACCGCGTGCGACGAGACGGGGGTGATCGCCGCGGGCGAGCGGATCGAAAGCCCGACGATGGTCTGGGCCGCCGGCGTGATTGCCTCCCCGGCCGCCAGGTGGCTGGGCGCCGCGCACGACCGCGCCGGGCGGGTGCTGGTCGGGCCGGACCTCTCCGTCCCCGGCCATCCGGGCATCTTCGTGATCGGCGACACCGCGACGGTCGCCGGCGTGCCCGGCATCGCCCCGGCCGCCAAGCAGATGGGAACCTATGTCGGCCGCCTCCTGGAGGCACGGCTGCGCGGCCGACCGGCGCTCCCACCCTTCCGCTATCGCCACCATGGCAACCTCGCCACCATCGGCCGCAAGGCCGCCGTCGCCGATTTCGGCCGGGTGCAGCTCGCGGGCCTGCCGGCCTGGCTGCTGTGGGCGGTGGCGCACATCTGGTTCCTGATCGGCTGGCGCAACCGCTTCGTCGTCGGCTTGAACTGGCTCTGGAACTACGTCACCTTCGAGCGCGGTGCCCGCCTGATCACCGCTGCCGGGCAGGAGAGCCAGCCCGCGGCCGTTCCGGCGACCCGCGTGACGGCTTGAGCCCGAAGGAGGGCGCGTGCACGAGACCGAGCAGCAGATCGACGCCGATGGGGCCGCCACCCGCCTTTCGCCGGTCCTGCACGATGCGGCCGAGTTCGACCGGCTGGCCCGTTGGGTCGGGGCGACGATGTCCGGCCTGCAGGACCAGCTCGAACGGGTGCGCAGAGAGCTGCGCGCCGAGCTGAGCCCGGAGGACCGGGCGGCCCTGGGGGCGGCCATCGAGCGCCTGCGGATGCTGCAGCTCGTCGAGGGCGGCCTGGCCGTCGGCGACGTGCTGCCCGATTTCGCCCTGCCGGACATCGCCGGCCGGATCGTCGGCAGCGACATGCTGCTCGCCAGGGGGCCGCTGGTCCTGGCCTTCGTGCGTGGTACCTGGTGCCCCTATTGCAGCCTCGCCTTGCAGGCCCTG
>JBATRI010000571.1:0-42631 GCA_049292515.1 Geminicoccaceae bacterium | reverse complement strand
TCGCCGGGCCGCGCGCCGCCGCCTTCCGCGACGCGCACCAGCGCCTTCAGTCGCCCGATCTCGGTGAACATGACGGCCACGATCGCCCGCAGACGCTCGGCGGCGGATTCACGACTCCGTGCCATCGCCCCGACGCTCGCCCGGAGCTTGTCGAGGATCATCTCGAGCGCCTCGACGAACAGCAGCTCCTTGGTACGGAAATGTCTGTAGAGCGTGGGTTTGGCGACACCGGCGGCGCGGGCGACGTCGTCCATCTGCACCGCGTCATAAGGGGCCGCAGCGAACAGCTGCATCGCCGCAGCGAGGATACGGCGACGGCGCGCCGTGACTGCGGCGCTGGTGGGCGTGGCGGCAACAGGTTGCGGCAGAACTGAACTCACGAGTTTCATTGCTGGCATATCGCCATGCTCACCAGGCTCCGCAAGCCGCTCACGCGACCGTGTGCGCGCCGCGGACCGAGGTTCGATACTGGGTAGGGACAGGCAACGTAATTAGTATATTACTTAAAAGAAATATAATATAATGGTTGAAATGAGTCCCTCTGCGTTGGACCCGACTTGAGCCCACGACCAAAGCCTACCTCGTCCGAGACCCAGTCGAGGCACCGCTGGCCCGGTCCCGTTCGACTCAGGCCGCAGCATGTCGCAACCCTGGTACGCTTGCTCGATATGGTGCTCGTCGCGACCACGGCCCTGGCGGCTGGCTCGCTGGCTACCGACAGGACGGCGTCTGGGTCGCTGTTCTGGTTCGCCGTGGCATGTGCCAGCCTCATGACGCTGGATCTGTTCACCGCCGCCGATGTCTACAGACCACGGGATCTTGGCAGTGTGGGTGCCCAGTTCCGACGGATCACCGTGGGCTGGAGCGCGGTCCAGCTGTTTCTCCTAACACTGGCGATGGCCACGGGCAGCACCCATGACTTGCCCCTCCAGTTCTTCCTGCTGTGGTGGTGCCTGGCGCTGGTGGCGTTCGTGACGATTCACGGCTTGATGGCACTGGCCGTCACCCAGGCCCAGAGGTCCGGTCGGCTGGTGACCAGGCTGGTTCTGGTGGGTGCCGGCGCACCGGCGGCGCAGTTCCTGCGCAGGATAAGGCAGCACGATCCCGCGGTCCTGGTCCTGGGCGTGTTCGATGATCGTCGCAGCCGTGTCCCGACCAGCTTCGAAGGCTGTCCGGTGCTCGGCACGCTGGACGATCTGCTGCTCTTTGCCGGCGCCGAGCACCTCGACCAGGTCGTGATCACGCTGCCTCAACATGCGGCCAGCCGTCGATTGGCCTGCTTCGAGAAGTTGCGTCATCTGCCGATCGACGTCAGGCTGAGCCCCGATCTTGCCGGGCTCGAGTTGATCGGGCACGGATTTGCCGAGTTGGGCGGCTTGCCTCTGCTGCGCGTGTTCGACCGTCCGCTCACCGGATGGGCATGGCTGGCCAAATCGGTCGAGGACCTCGTGCTGGCGGGAATGGTGCTGATGCTGACGGCACCGCTCATGCTGGGCATCGCGCTGATGATCCGGGTCGGCTCACCCGGCCCGGTCCTTTTCCGGCAACGTCGCTTCGGCTTCGACAATCGCCCGATCGACGTGCTGAAGTTCCGCACGATGTATGTCGAACACTGCGCCACGGGCGAGAACACGCTGATGGCTGCCAAGCGGGCCGATACACGCGTGACACCCATTGGCCGGCTGCTGCGCCGTACCAGCCTCGACGAGCTGCCGCAGTTCCTGAACGTGCTCTGCGGCCAGATGTCGGTCGTCGGGCCGCGTCCGCATGCCGTGGCGCATCACGAGCGCTATGCCGGCCTGATCGATGGCTACCTCGCCCGCCACCGCGTCAGGCCGGGAATTACCGGCTGGGCCCAGGTCAACGGCTTGCGCGGCGAGGCCGAAACATTGGCCCGGATGCAGGAGCGGGTGCGCTACGATCTACATTATATCGAGAACTGGTCGCTTCTGCTCGATCTGCGCATTATCTTACGGACGTTGCTCGTCGGTTTCTCGCACCCGAACGCCTATTGAGGATCGGCTGCCGTGGGGCCGCGCGAGGCCCCCGGTCTGGAGCCGCCGCTTGCCTGTCCCCACCGCCGACTTCATCGCCGGAATGCGCCGGCTCGCCGGCGGCGTCACCATCGTGACCGCTCGCCTGGGCGATGTTCGCGCCGGCCTGACCGTTACTTCGGTCTGCTCGCTCACCGCCGAGCCGCCGCGGCTATTGGCTTGCGTGCACCGCGATGCCGACGCCCATGCCCTCATCGTCGCGAGCGGATACTTCGCGTTGAACGTGCTGACCCAGTCGCAGCAGGATCTGGCCGATCATTTTGGCGGTCGCGACAGCAGCCATGGTCCAAGTCGGTTTGCCGTAGGGAGATGGATCACCGGCAGCACCGGCGTTCCCTTGCTCGTCGACGCGGCGGCCACCTTCGAGTGTCGGGTGAGCGAGACGCTGACTGCAAGCACGCACACGATCTTTATCGGCGAGGTGGAAGGCCTGCAGACGGTGGAAGATGCCTCGGGCCTCGTCTACCACGACCGCACCTACCACCGGCTCGACAGCTCCAACCTCGACTGAGGCGAAAGCGAACCGACCCCGCCTCAGTGGGTCCATCCCTGACGGTGCGACCGACGCTGCACGGTGGTTTCCCCATATGCTATCGTGCCAATTACGTTGACGCTAGTGATGTCGATAGTCAACCTTGTGCAATCCCTAGTAAATAACATTCATCAAGTGCAATCATGAAACACTTGCTTGATCCGTCAGTGCCTGTTCGTGCAGTTCTGCCGAGTAGCTGCTGAAGCAGCAGAAGATCACACGCAGGTTCGGGCGCGCGTCCAGCTGCGCGGCGACCGTGCCTACGGCTATCGGTGCCGCCAGCTCCGGCGGAAAGCCGAAAATTCCGGTTGAGATCGCCGGAAACGCCACCGTGTGAAGATCCTGATCGGCCGCCAGCTCCAGCGAGCGCCGATAGCACGCAGCCAACAGCTCGGGCTCACCTTCGCCGCCACCGCGCCAGACCGGCCCGACCGCATGAATGACAAAGCGTGCGGGCAGACGGAAGCCAGGGGTCATCTTGGCGTCGCCCACCGCGCACCCACCCAGCGCCAGGGACGCGGCCTCGAGCTCCGGGCCCGCGGCGCGATGTATGGCCCCGCATACCCCGCCGCCAGCGTGCAAGCCCGTGTTGGCGGCGTTGACGATCGCATCCACGTGCAGGCTGGTGATATCGGCATCCACCACCCGCATACGGGCCGCCGACGATAGAGTTTGCTGCAGCGCCATGACGCTCTCCCGACAACGCTCGCCGCACATCATAGCATCTCGCTGCGTCGATGACCAAAACGCCTCGGTGCGCATGGCCGCGTGGGCCGTTATCATGACAGCACAAAGGCCAAACTCGATCCTTGCACAGGAGCACCCAAGCATGTCCGCGATGGCCCAGGCCCACGGCACCGGCGCCGAGTCGGCAAATCTTGGCGCATTCGACTGGCTCGATCCATTTCTCCTCGCCGACCAGCTCGACGAGGAGGAGCGCCTGATCCAGCAGGCCGCGCACGACTATTGCCAGTCGCGGCTGCTGCCGCGGGTGCGCGATGCCTTCCGGCACGAGAACTTCGACCGTGCCATCATGACGGAGCTGGGCGAGCTGGGCTTCCTCGGTGCCACGCTGCCCGAGACCTATGGCGGCGCCGGGGCTTCCTACGTCGTCTACGGCCTCATTGCGCGCGAGGTCGAGCGCGTCGACAGCGGCTACCGCTCGGCGATGAGCGTGCAGAGCTCGCTCGTGATGCACCCCATCTTCGCCTATGGCGACGACAGCCAGAAGCGGAAATACCTGCCCAAGCTCGCTACGGGCGAGTGGGTCGGCTGTTTCGGCCTGACGGAGCCGGATTTCGGTTCCGACCCCGGCGGCATGAGCACCAGAGCACGCACGGTCGACGGCGGCTGGCTGCTGTCGGGGGCCAAGATGTGGATCACCAACAGCCCGATCGCCGATGTCTTCGTCGTCTGGGCCAAGAACGACCAGAACGAGATCCGCGGCTTCATCCTGGAGAAGGGCTGGAAGGGCCTCTCGGCCCCGGTGATCGAGGGCAAGTTCAGCCTGCGCGCGTCGATCACGGGCGAGATCGTCATGGATGACGTGTTCGTCCCCGAAGCCAACCTGCTGCCCAACGTCAAAGGCCTGAAGGGCCCGTTCGGCTGCCTCAACCGGGCGCGTTACGGCATCGCCTGGGGCACCATGGGTGCCGCCGAGTTCTGCTGGCACGCCGCCCGCAACTACACCATGGAGCGCAAGCAGTTCGGCCGGCCGCTCGCGGCCAACCAGCTCGTGCAGAAGAAGCTCGCCGACATGCAGACGGAGATCGCCCTGGGCCTGCAGGCCTGCCTGCGCGTCGGTCGGCTGCTGGACACGGGTCGGGCGGCACCGGAAATGATCTCGCTGATCAAGCGCAACAATTGCGGCAAGGCGTTGGACATCGCCCGCGTCGCTCGCGACATGCACGGCGGCAACGGCGTCGCGGACGAGTACAACGTGATCCGCCACCTGCTGAACCTCGAGGCGGTCAACACCTATGAGGGCACGCATGACATCCATGCCTTGATCCTGGGCCGGGCGCAGACCGGCATCCAGGCATTCTCGGCCTGAACCGCATGGCGGAGGAAGGCTTGCGGCTGAGGCTCGACGGCGCCGTCGCCGAACTCATATTGGCACGGCCCGGCCGGCAGAACGCAATCTCGCAGGCCATGTGGCGGGCCCTGGCCGAGCATTGCCAGGCCCTCGACGCGAACCCCACCGTGCGCGTGGTGGTGGTACGCGGCGAGCCACCTTCATTCTCGGCCGGCGCCGACATCGCGGAGTTCCCGCACGTGTTCGCCGACGAGGCGTCGGCGCACGCCTACAACGAACTGGTGCAGGACGCGTTGGGGCGGCTCGAACGATTGGGCAAGCCAACCATCGCCCGGATCGAGGGCAGCTGCATCGGCGGCGGCTGTGGGCTCGCCGTCGCCTGCGACCTGCGCTTTGCCGCCAGCGATGCCCGCTTCGGCATCACCCCGGCCAAGCTGGGACTGGCCTACAGCCTGGGCGACATCAAGCGCCTGATTGATCTTGTCGGACCGGCCCGGGCCAAGGATCTCCTGTTCTCCGCTCGGCTGCTGGACGCACAGGAGGCGCTGCGGATCGGGCTCGTGGATCGCATGGTGCCGTCGGAGGACCTTCCGGCCGTGGTCGATGACTACGTCAGGTCGCTGTTGAGCCTGTCGGGCAGCTCGCACCGGTTGATCAAGCGGCTCACCGGCCTTGTCATGGCCGACACCACGCATGAGACGGAAGAAAGCCGGGCCCTGCGTGATGGTGCGGTCAGTCATCCGGACTTCGTCGAGGGCCGGCAGGCGTTCCTGGAAAAGCGCAGGCCCCGGTTCGGCTGAGCGGGTCAGAACGTGAGCGTGATCTGCACGGTGTCGGTGTAGGTGCCCTCGGCCACGGCCTGGGTCGCCGGGATCCCTCCGTACACGGAAACGTTCCCGGAGCCCGTAGCGGTAAGGGTCACGTTCTTGGCGTTTCCGCCTTGGCCGAAATTCTGCGTTCGCGCCGAGTCCTTGTAGAGGCCGTAGGTCAGCAGTCCACCGCCGCCATTGCTCATCTTGCGGACGGTGCTGGTGCCGTTGACGCCATTGTCGAGCTCGAATCTCAGCGTCCCCGCCGGGCAGTTGCTGTAGGCTATGGTGGTGAATCCGTTGAGGGCCGCCGCTTGGCCGCTGACGTAGGTGCCGAAATCAAGGGTGGCGCTGGAGACGGTGCAGTTGGGCTGCACGATGACCCGAACGCCCAACGTTCCTGTCGAGGTCCCGGCCATCGCCGTGCCGAGCGAACCCAGCGCCAGTAGGACCACGAGGCCTGCACGCAGGAAGACTGGCGGCATGAACGAACGCTCCTCGGCCACTGCCGAAACATGCTCGGGCTTGCGTCATTGCTCCCGGACCTGACAGGAGTTGACCACAGTGCGGTTAATTCCGGCTTACCGTGACGGAAGCGAAGCGATGTCGAGCTATGACTTGGTGTTGACCGGCGGGCGGGTGCTGGATCCGGCTGCGGGAATCGATCGCGTGGCCAATGTGGGCTTCGACAAGGCCATGGTCGCTGCGTTGGGTCCTGACGTCGACACCGGTGCGGCCAGCACCGTGCTCGATGTCGCCGGTTGCATCGTGATACCCGGAATGATCGACTTCCACGCCCACGTCTACTGGGGCGGCACCTCCCTCGGGGTCGCTGCGGACAGCCTGTCGCGCCGGTCCGGCACCACCACGTGGGTCGACGCCGGCTCCGCCGGGCCGGGCAATTTCGCAGGCTTCCGCCGACATGTGATCGAGCGTCAGGACACGCGCGTGCTCGCCTTCCTGCACCTGTCGTTCGCCGGAATCTTTGGCTTCGCTCAGGAAGTGATGGTGGGCGAATCCTGGGACTTGCGGCTATTGGATCCGCTGGTCTGCTCCCGTGCCGCACGCGAACACCAGGACTTGGTCCGCGGCATCAAGATCCGCGTCGGGGCTGGGACCAGTGGCGAGCATGGTGTCCTGCCGTTGCAACTGGCGATCGAGGCTGCGGAACTGGCGGAAATGCCCCTGATGTGCCACCTCGATCGCCCGCCGCCGCGCTTGGAGGAGGTGCTGGCTCTCCTGCGCCCAGGCGATATTCTCACCCATTGTTTTCGTCCGGCACCCAATGCACCCGTCCTGCCGAACGGCAGGGTGCGGGATGCCGTGTGGGCGGCACGCGAGCGCGGGATCTTCTTCGACATCGCGCATGGCATGGGGTCATTCGCGTTCGCCACCGCCGAACCGATGCTGGCGGCCGGGTTCGTTCCCGATGTCATCAGCTCGGACCTGCACAGCCTGTGCGTCGACGGCCCAGCCTTCGACAACCTGGTCACGATGTCGAAGCTCCTGGGTCTCGGCATGCCGCTGCCGGAGATCGTCCGCGCGGTGACCGCGACGCCCGCCCGGCTGCTGCGACGCCCAGATCTGGGTACGCTGGCGATCGGAGCCAGCGGCGATGCAACCGTATTACGCCTCGAACACGGCGATTTCGAGCAGGTCGACGTCACCGGCGCAACACGCAGATTCAATCAGCGGTTAGCACTCAAGGCCGTCGTTCTGAACGGCCAGCTATGGCACGACGCGGACGGTCCTTCAGTTGGCGAGGCCAAATAGGCGGGTCCGGTTGGCGTCGTAATAGGCCGCATCGTTGAAGGCCGCGGTCGGCAGTGCCAGCCCGTCCACCGTCAGCTGACCGACGGCGAGCTTGAGCTGATAGCTGGCAAGCACCTCCTCGCGTCCGGCTCGGACGAGGCTGACCTGGGATTCGAACAACGCCTGCTCCGCATCGAGCACGTCCAGAACCGTCCGAGCCCCGACCAGGGCCTCCTGCTGCACGCCTTCAAGCGCGATCTCGTTGGCACGAATCTCGGCCCGGAAGGCGCTGATCGCAGCCGTCGCCGCCAGGAGACGCTCCCAGGAGGACGCCACGATCTGCTGGACGCTGCGATGGGTGTCCTCGAGCTGGTCCCGCGCCTGGCGGACGCGCTGCTTGTTCTCACGGACCTGAGAATATTCGCCGCCGCCCTGGTAGAGAGGTATCGAAAGATTGAGCCCGACCAACGCGGACCTCGACCACTCCAGGCTGGCAGTGGGCTGGTCCGCATACTCGACGGACCCCTGAAGGTCGAGGCTCGGCAACAGGTTAGAGAAGGCGACGTCCACGCTGTCACGGGCGGCGTAGAGATCGAACGTGGCGGCGATGATGTCAGGGTTGGCCTCGGCCAGCGCCCTCGCATCGGATTGAGTCTTGGGCAGATCCACCAATACCTTCGGCTCGTCCAGCTTGACCGGTTGCTCGCCGATCACGCGCTCATACAGTGCGCGCGACGCTGATAGGTCGGCCTTGGCCTGCTCGACGTCGGCGCGAGCCCGGGAGAGACGGGCCTCTGCCTGGGCGACGTCGGTGCGGGCGACTTCGCCGACATCGAACCGATCGCGTGTAGCTTCGAGTTGCCGGGTCAACCGCTCCTCGTTGTTCAGCGCGAGTTCCAGAACACGCTCGTCGCGGTAGGCGGCGGTATAGGCATCGATCGCATCGAACAGGACCTCCTGCTCGAGCCCCGAGAGCTTGGAGCGCTGCGCCTGCACCTGATGTTCGGCCTGGCTCACCGAGGCTTGCGTGCCACCGCCGGCGTAGAGGTTCTGCCGCAGTGTCACGCCCACGCTCTTGCCACTACGATTTTGCGAGAATACCTCGCCCTGTCGTACCCGGCTCTGCACCGCCGTGGCGTCACTGTTGAGGAACAGGCTCGGTCGATAGCCGGCCAGAGCTTGTGGAACGAGTTCGTCGACCGCGCGCAGCTCCGAGCGGCCTGCTTCCAGACGCGGGCTCGTCAGATAGGTCGTGACCAGCGCATCGCGCAGCGTCGTGGCGCGAGCCGGCGCAATGGTGACCACGAGGCAGATAGCGCCCAGCGCCAAGCCGGTCGCCGACCTCCGCCATCCGCTGCTCAAGACTTGCATGCGCACCCTTTCCACTCGGCGGGTAGTCGCGCCGTAGCCGATTGCCTGCCCCACACCGAACCTTCACCGCAGTACGCGGGAAGCTAGTCGCCCCATCCCTCCCATGGCAAGGTGCGGATGTGAGCACCCGCTCAGTTGCAGGTGCCCATGTGTAGTCGCGGTCACGACCGCAGGCATCCGAACCATGCGCAAGATCATTCACATCGACATGGATGCGTTCTACGCTGCCGTGGAGCAGCGTGATTCGCCGGAATTGCGAGGCTTTCCAATAGCTGTGGGCTCGAGCCAAGGTCGTGGCGTCGTGCTGACGGCGAGCTACGAGGCCCGGCCGTACGGCGTGCGGTCCGCCATGCCTTCTCGGCGTGCCCTTCAGCTTTGTCCTGATCTGCTCTTCGTTCCGCCACGTTTTGCCGTCTACAAACGTGAAAGCGCACGTATTCGTGAGATCTTGTCGCGCTATACCGACCTGATCGAACCGGTTTCCCTCGATGAGGCCTATTTGGATGTGACCACCCCGCTGGGTGGCCCAGCCCCCGCCGTGACCATCGCCAGATCGATCAAGGCAGCCATTCGCGAGACCACGGGGCTCACCGCCTCGGCAGGTGTGTCGTTCAACAAGTTCCTGGCCAAGATCGCGTCGGACCTGCACAAGCCCGATGGCCTCACGGTGATAAGACCCGAGCAGGCGCTGGCCTTCCTCGCCGACTTGCCAATCGAGCGTTTTCATGGCGTTGGGCCTGCCACCGCGCGGCGGATGCGCGGACTGGGCATTGCTTCCGGCGCCGATCTGCAGGGCCGCAGCGAGCACGCGTTGACCGCAGCGTTCGGCCGTCTGGGGCACCACTACTGGCGCATGGCCAGAGCAGAGGATGATCGTGCGGTCGAACCAAATCGCCCGCGCCTGTCGGTCAGCGTCGAGACGACCTTCGAGAGCGATATGCGCTCGGACAGCGAACTGGAGGTGGCGCTGCTGCCGCTGGCGCGGGAACTCGCCTTGCGCGTGGAGCGGATAGGATTCCAGGGGCGCACCTTGAACCTCAAGGTCCGCTTCAGCAGTTTCCGCATCGCTACCAAGCGCATGACACGAACGACCGCTTTTCGCGAACCCGACGACATCCTGCACCACGCGCGGGAGTTGCTGGCCCAGCGGCCGCGCGGCGAGGCCGGCGTCCGACTGCTGGGAATCGGCGTCTCCAGCGAGGCCACAACCGGCGACTCACGCCAGCTGGCGTTGCAGCTTACGAAAATGGATGGCGGTCAGCGTTGATCCCGACTGCCTCGGAAACCAGGCGCATGGCTGGGTTGCGCTCACGACACCCAATCAGGCTGCGCTATCTCCTCATGCGGTTCCACCGGTCCAGCCGGGGTTGGGAAGCGCCCCTGCCAGCGCCTTCAGCTCCGGCTGCTGCCGTACCTTGATCATCTGATAGATCGTGGCCGCCGTTTCCTCAACCGAACGTTTCGTGACGTCGATCTCTGGCCACTTGTTGCGGGCGAACAGACGGCGAGCCAGCACCAGCTCCCCACGGATGCGCTCGACGTCGGCGTAATCCCCACCGAAACGCTCATGATCGCCATGTTCGAGCCCCAGCATGCGCTGGCGCGACCTGCGGATCTGCGCCAGCATTTCGGGGTTGATGGTGAGCCCGACGATCAGCGGGCGCTGCAGCTTGGTCAAGGATTCGAGCCGGGACTGCTCGGATACGATCGGCACGTTGGCAGCTTTAATCCCGCGATGGGCAAGGTAGACGCAGGTCGGGGTCTTGGAGGTGCGTGAGACACCCACCAGCACCACGTCGGCGAGCTCCAGATCATCGAGCACCTGACCATCGTCGTGGCGCATGGCGTAGTCGATGGCCGCTATGCGCGTGAAATAGCCCTCGTCCAGCGCATGCTGCCGGCCGATCTGAGGCCGTCCGGCTGAGCCGAGCAAGCCCGCCAAGGCATTCATCACGGTGTCGAGCACCGGTACGCACGGCGCGTTGAGGGCGAGGCATCGGTCCTGCAGCGCGTGCCGGAGCTCCGGCGAAGCCAGGGTAAAGATGACCAGCCCGGGCAGCGCCTCGACGATGGCCAGCACCTTCTCCAGCTGCTGCCGCGTGCGCACGAAAAACCAGACGTGCTCGACCGGCACGACGTCCTCGAACTGGGAAACGGCGGCGCGGGCCACCGTGGTGACCGTCTCACCGGTGGAATCCGAAATCAGATGCACATGGAGCCGCAAGGCAGCCTGTCCCAGCAGTAAGGTACAACTATGACGGTATGTTGTGGAAAACCTCCCGCCACCGGCCGGCGCCCGTTCTATGCACGGCGCTCACCGGTTCCGCACACCTATCTACTCCAGTCGTGGCGACTTTTCGACAGCGCTGCATTGGAATGCCGTCGTTCACGCGTCATCCACAGCGCCACACCGCCTTGGCAGGCTCCAAGTGCATGATTTGCCTGTCTGACGCGGGACATGTCCCCGAGATGCGCCGGAACCCACACGCCGTGCAGCCAGCTGGCAGATTTCTGGGGACAAGGTGGTTCGACGACGCTAATCCCGGTACCGCGCATCCCAACTACCACCACTTCCAAGAATCTTAAGAATCTGATTTGAAGTAGAGGGCAGCGGGATAAGTCGAACCCACAAGGATCGTCTCGGCATGGCGTCGCTCGTTCCGGTTCCGCCCGAAAAGCCTTTGCTCGCTGCCTTGGCGGGGATTCGGCAGCCTCGGCCACCTGTCTGGCTGATGCGCCAAGCGGGCCGCTATCTCCCGGAGTACCGGGCACTGCGTCGGGATGCGGGCTCGTTTCTGGAGCTCTGCTATTCGCCCGAGCTCGCGGTCGAGGTGACGCTGCAGCCCATTCGGCGGTATGGCTTCGACGCGGCGATCCTGTTTTCCGATATTCTGGTCGTGCCCGATGCGTTGGGCGCGGACGTGCGCTTCGTGGAAGGCGAGGGCCCGCAGCTCACGCCCTTGCGCGAAGAAGCTGACCTAGCGCGGCTTGGATTCGACGGCTTTCACGCCCATCTCGCCCCCGTCTACGAGACGGTGCGACGGCTTGCCGCGGTACTACCGCCAGAAGTCACGCTGATCGGCTTTTCGGGGGCGCCATGGACTCTCGCCGCTTACATGGTGGAGGGCAGCGGCAGTAAGGAATTCCTCGCGCCACGGCGGATGGCCAGACAGCAGCCGGAATTGTTCGCTCAGTTGATCGACCTGCTGAGCGACGCGATCATTCGCTACCTCGATGCCCAGATCGAGGCCGGAGCCGAGGTCATTCAACTGTTCGACAGCTGGGCCGGCGTGCTGCCGGAAACCGAGCGGACCCGCTGGTGCATCGAGCCCACCTGTCGTATCGTCACGGCCCTTCGCGCCAAGCACCCGCAGGTTCCAATCATCGCCTTTCCACGCGGTATCGGTGCGGCTTATGCGGAGTTTTCGCGGACCGTCCCGGTGCAGGGCATCAGCCTGGATACTTCCGTGCCTGTTGCCTGGGCCGCAGCTGAACTTCGGCAGGATCCGGTGCTATGCCTGCAGGGCAATCTCGACCCGATAGCGTTGCTGGGGGACGAGTCGGCTCTGCGCGCGGAGGCGCAGCGCATCGTCACAGCTTACGGTCAACGCCCGTTCATCTTCAACCTGGGCCATGGTGTCACCCAGGAAACGCCGCCCGAACGTGTCGGTGCGCTCGTAGACTACTTGAAATCCCTCGACAGATGAGCCATTGAAGGGCTGTAGCGTCATTCGCCACCCCTCCAGGCCAGCTTCCGATTCCAGCGAGCTCAGGTTTGCCGGTGGGAGAGCCCGCCAAGTGTCCGCCTAACATCCCCCATTCTCCCCTGTTATCCGTGCGGATCTCCGATGGATGGAGCCTTGTGGCTCAAAGCGTTGCATATCATGGCGTTCACCGCTTGGCTGGCCGGGATGTGGTATCTGCCGCGTCTGCTGATCTACCATACCGGTGTCGAGGTCGGTTCCGAGACCTCGGAAACGTTCAAGATCATGGAGCGGCGGCTTCTGCGGGCCATCACGACGCCGGCCATGGTGGTGACGTTGGTGGCCGGCATAGCACTGGCCAGTGCGCAGGCGCAGTGGGCCGAC
Organism: Geminicoccaceae bacterium; assembly: GCA_049292515.1. Lineage (GTDB taxonomy): Bacteria > Pseudomonadota > Alphaproteobacteria > Geminicoccales > Geminicoccaceae > Benzoatithermus. Next base: position 29,990 of record JBATRI010000571.1, on the reverse strand, counting down.
GGATGGCTGCACATCAAGCTGTTGCTGGCCGGGGGCATGTTGGCCTGCCATGGCATTCTTGCCCGGCATGTACGTCGCTTCCAGGCCGATGAGCGCCCGAAGTCCGCGACTTGGTATCGGGTGTTCAACGAAGTCCCCACCTTGCTGTTCATCGGGATTGTTCTCTTGGCTGTCCTGAAACCGCTTTGAAATTGAAGATTGTCTCACTGCCGCCCAGCTGCGGCCCATCGACGAGCGATGCATGACCGAGTCGACCGACGACATCCCCGGCAGCGGTGAAGCGCTGGCGGGCATCATCCCAGCCGCAGCCCCGGCGCCCCGCCGTCGCCGTGGACGTCCGCCGGGCAGCGGAGCTGCCAGGAATCAGGCCGCGAACGGGGATGGACCGGAAGGATCATCGGGTCGCGCGAGCGCCGAGCAGACCACGCTACGCCTGATTGAGGAAGCGGTGCCCGTACCCTCGGCACAGCCTGAGCCTCAGCCCCAGCCGGAGCCCGAGCAGCAACCTGTCGCACAGGCGGCCCCGCCCGTGGCCGAGCCGCAGCCGATGGAGCCACCGGCGCGACCGCAGCCACAGAACTACGCGCATCCGCAGGAGCGGCACCACCAGCGTCGTGAGTATTCGCAGCCTCAGCATCACACGCCGCAGCCGCCCCGCGAGCCGCTGCCGGCCGTCAATCTGACCGAGCTGAAGCGGCGTCCGGCGGCCGAGCTGCTTCGCTACGCCGAGGATCTGGGCATCGACAGCGCGAGCACGCTGAAGAAGTCCGACATGGTGTTCGCGATTCTGAAGCGATTGGCCGAGACCGACGTGCCGATCACGGGCGAAGGTGTGCTGGAGATCCTTCAGGACGGCTTTGGCTTTCTCCGCTCGCCGGATGTCAACTACGTGGCGGGCCCGGACGACGTCTACGTGTCGCCATCACAGATCCGTCGGTTCGCGCTGCGGACTGGTGACGTGGTCCAGGGCCAAGTTCGGGCACCGAAGGAGGGAGAGCGCTATTTCGCCCTGCTGCGTGCCAACACGATCAACTTCGACACGCCCGAGGTCGCCCGGCACCGGGTCCACTTCGACAACCTGACGCCCTACTATCCCACTCGGAAGCTCAATCTCGAGGTTACGGGTCAGAAGGATAACTCAACCCGGATTATCGAGATCGTGGCTCCGCTCGGCAAAGGCCAGCGCGCGCTGATCGTGGCGCAGCCGCGGACGGGCAAGACGATGTTGATGCAGAACATCGCCCACGCGATCATGGCCAACCATCCCGAGGTATTCCTCATCGTGCTGCTCATCGACGAGCGGCCCGAGGAGGTCACCGACATGCAGCGCACGGTGCGTGGCGAGGTGGTCAGCTCGACGTTCGACGAGCCTGCGAACCGGCATGTGCAGATCGCCGAGATGGTGATCGAGAAGGCCAAACGCCTGGTCGAGCATGGTCGCGACGTCGTGATCCTCCTGGATTCGATCACGCGCCTGGCGCGGGCCTACAACACCGTGGTGCCGAGTTCGGGCAAGGTGCTGACGGGTGGTGTCGACGCCAACGCCTTGCAGCGGCCGAAGCGGTTCTTCGGTGCGGCGCGGAACATCGAGGACGGTGGTTCGCTGACGATCATCGCCACGGCCCTGATCGATACCGGCTCGCGGATGGACGAGGTGATCTTCGAGGAGTTCAAGGGCACGGGCAACGCGGAGATCGTGCTCGACCGCAAGATCGCCGACAAGCGCGTGTTCCCGGCGATCGATATCCAGAAGTCCGGTACGCGTAAGGAAGAGCTGCTGGTCGATCGCGGGACGCTTTCACGGATGTGGGTGCTGCGGCGGATCCTCAATCCGATGGGGACCACGGACGCGATCGAGTTCCTGCTCGACAAGATGAAATACGCCAAATCCAATGAGGATTTCTGGGGTACCATGAACTCCTAAACGGAGCCGACCGCGGCTCGCCGGTTTGGAGATTGGGTCGTGCTTCGTTCGGTTGTCGCCGTCCTGATCGTTCTGCTGGTGGCCGCTGCCGGCGCCGGTGGCTACTGGTATTATGTCATGGCGCCGGCGCAGCAGTCAGGTGCTGTGAGCGCTGGACGCGGTGGCCCTGGGGGTCCTGTACCGGTTGAAGCGCAGCCGGTCCGTGTGGGCGATGCTCAGACCAGCATCGATGCCGTCGGGACACTGATCTCCAACGAGTCGGTGGTGCTGCGTCCGGAGGTGGCCGGGCGGGTCACGGCGATAAATTTCACCGAAGGTGGGATGCTGGCCAAGGGCACCGTCGTCGTCGAGCTGGACAGCTCGATCGAGCGGGCGGAACTGCAGCAGGCCGTGGCACAGCAGAGCTTGGCCCACAGCAATTTCGATCGGGCCAAGGAATTGCGGCGCGGCAATGCCGGGACGCAGCGGTCCTTGGACGAGTCAGAATCGGCCATGAAAACCGCCGATGCCGCGGTCGACCTGGCGCAGGCCCGGCTCGACAAGCGCAAGCTCGTGGCACCTTTCGACGGCAGGGCGGGCTTGCGCAACGTCAGCCCTGGCGAGTTTGTCGAGGCCGGCACGGCGATCGTCAACCTCGAGCAGATCGATCCGCTCAAGGTCGATTTTCGGGTGCCGGAGCTCTTTCTGCCGGCGGTCGAGCCCGGGCAGCGGATCTCGCTGGCGATCGACGCCTTTCCCGGGCAGGTCTTCACCGGGGTGGTGAAGGCGCTCGATCCGCTGATCGACAAGGCCGGGCGCGCCATCGTCGTGCGGGCCGAGATCGGCAACGACGAGAAGAAGCTGCGCCCGGGCTTGTTCGCACGGGTCAGCCTGACATTGTCGGAGCGGCAGAACGCCGTCTTCGTCCCCGAGCAGGCGATTCAGCCGCAGGGCGATCAGGCCTATGTCTTCAAAGTGGTCGCATCGCCCGACGGCAAGCCGAATGTCGTCAAGCTGACGCCCGTTCAGCTGGGCAACCGACGCCAGGGTGAGGTCGAGGTCCGTGCCGGACTGGAACCCGGCGACATGATCGTGACCGGTGGCCTGCTGAAGATCCGCGACGGGGTACCGGTCCAGGTGATGGCTCCATTAGGTCAACCGGCGGCACCTCCAGGGGGGCCGCCTGCAGCCGAGGGTGGCGCACCTGCAGCCGTTGCGCGCAGCTCGGCCGGCTGAGTGCGGGGCAAGGCCATGAACCTCAGCGAACTCTGTATCCGCCGTCCGGTGTTCGCCAGCGTTCTGAGCCTGATTCTGCTGATGGTCGGGTTGATGGCGTATAGCCGCCTGCCGGTGCGCGAGTATCCCAACATCGACGAGCCCGTGGTGTCGGTGACGACCGAATATCGAGGCGCCTCGCCCGAGATCATCGAAAGCCAGGTGACCCAGCCGCTCGAGGAGGTGCTTTCCGGCATCGAGGGCGTGGACCTGATCACGTCGCAGAGCCGCGAAGGTCGGAGCCAGATCACCGTTCGGTTTCGGATCGATCGAGCCCAGGATTCGGCAGCGGCCGATGTGCGCGATCGCGTCTCCCGGGCACGCAAAAGCCTTCCGGACGAGGTGGACGAGCCGGTCATCGCGAAGGTCGAAGCGGACGCCCAGCCGATCATCTATCTGGCCTTGTCGTCGGATCGGATGTCGTCGATCGAGGTCACCGACTATGCCGATCGCTTCGTCAAGGACCGGCTGCAGAACCTTCCCGGCGTCGCCGAGGTCCGCATCTTCGGTGCCCGGACGCCTGCGATGCGGATCTGGCTCGATCGCCTTCGCCTTGCCGCCTATGGCCTTACACCGCAGGACGTCGAGGCGGCGCTGCGGCGTCAGAACATCGAAGTTCCTGCCGGAAGGATCGAAAGCCAGCAACGCGAGTTCACCGTGCTCGCCGAGACCGATTTGCGGACGGTGCAGCAGTTCGACGACCTGATCGTACGCGATGCGGGCGGTTACCTGATCCGTCTGAAGGATGTGGGCCGGGCTGAGATCGCCGCGCGGGACGAGCGGACCATCACCCGGTTCATGGGTCGGCCGGCGGTGGCGCTGGGCGTGGTGAAGCAGTCGACCGCCAATCCTCTGGAGGTGTCCGATGCGGTGAAGCAGACGCTGCCGCGACTGGCCGAGATCATGCCGGAAGGGATGACGCTCGAGGTCGGCTATGACAGCTCGATCTTCATCGCCAAGTCGATCGAGAACGTCTTCCACACGATCATCGAGGCGATCGTGCTGGTCATCCTCGTGATCTTCGTCTTCCTGCGCAGCCTGCGCGCGACGCTGGTGCCGATCGTCACCATTCCGGTCTCCCTGATCGGCGCCTTCATTTTCATGTGGGCGTTCGGCTTCTCGATCAACACGTTGACCTTGCTGGCGATGGTTCTGGCTGTCGGCCTTGTCGTCGACGATGCGATCGTCATGCTCGAGAACATCAGCCGGCACGTCGAGAACGGCATGCCGCCGGTAAAGGCAGCCATTCGTGGTGCGCGCGAGATCACCTTCGCGGTGATCGCGATGACGATCACGCTGGCCGCGGTCTATGCGCCGATCGGCTTCCAGACCGGCCGGACTGGCCGGTTGTTCACGGAGTTCGCCTGGACGCTTGCCGGTGCCGTGCTGATCTCGGGCTTCGTGGCGCTGACGCTGTCGCCGATGATGTGCTCGAAGCTGCTGCGGCATCAGGAGCGACATAATTTTCTGTACCGCGGGATCGAGGCGGCCCTGAACGGCCTGACCCGTGCCTACAGCGCCTCGCTTCGAATCGTGCTGACGGTCAAGGCGGCCGTCGTCCTGCTGGTGGTGCTCGTAGCGGGCTTCGCCGTGCTCCTCGTGACGCAACTGCCGCAGGAGCTGTCGCCCATCGAGGACCGGGGCACCATCGTTGCAATAGGCATAGCCCCCGAGGGCTCCACGGCCGCTTACACCGACGAATACGTCAAGCGGATGGAAGCCATCTTTCGCGACACGCCCTTCGTGGAGCGGTATTTCACCGTCATCGGCTTTTCGGGCGTGACCCAGGGGATCAATTTCGTCCGGCTGGTCGATTGGGATCAGCGGCCGGTCAAGCAGCAGGAGGTGACCAAGAGCCTCTTCCCGAAGCTATTCGCGATACCGGGCCTGCTCGCGTTCGCCTCGAATCCTCCGTCGCTTGGGCAGAGCCCGATCGACAAGCCGATCCAGTACGTGCTGCAGACCTCGCAGCCCTACGAGGTTCTGCAGCAGGCGGTCGACGAGATGATGGCGGGCGTACGACAGAATCCGCAGCTGCAGAACGTCGACAACGACCTCAAGCTCAACAAGCCGCAGCTCAAGGTGAGCATCGACCGCGAGAAGGCGGCTCTTCTCGGCATCGATGTCGAGACGATCGGCCGAACGGTCGAGACCATGCTCGGTGGGCGGCAGGTGACGCGCTTCAAGCGCGACGGCAAGCAGTTCGATGTCGTGGTGCAGCTCAAGGACGTCGACCGCACCAACCCGGACGATTTGCGGGAGATCTTCGTGCGTGGGCAGGACGGCAGCATGGTGGCGCTGTCGAACCTGGTGACGATCGAGGAGACCGTAGCACCCAAGGAGTTGAACCATTTCAACAAGTTGCGTGCGGCCACGCTGACGGCGACGTTGGCACCGGGCTACTCCATGGGTGAGGCTCTAACGTTTCTGGACAGTGAGGCGGCGAAGCTGCCGGCAGGGATCGTCACCGACCTCAACGGCCAGAGCCGTGAGTTCCGCACCTCCACCGGTGGCTTCTATCTGACGCTCGGCTTGGCCGCGGTGTTCATTTTCCTTGTCCTCGCGGCACAATTCGAGAGCTGGGTCGACCCGTTCATCATCATGCTGACGGTACCGCTATCGATGACCGGGGCGCTGCTGGCGCTAAAGCTCACCGGCCAGAGCATGAATGTCTACAGCGAGATCGGCTTGGTGACGCTAGTCGGGCTGATCACCAAGCACGGCATCCTGATCGTCGAGTTCGCCAACCAGCTGCAGGAGCACGGCCGGGTGAAGCTCGATGCGGTGGTGGAATCGGCGACATTGCGCTTGCGGCCGATCCTGATGACGACCGGCGCCATGGTGCTGGGCTCGGTGCCGTTGGCGCTAGCCACGGGTGCCGGTGCGGAGAGCCGGCAGGCGATCGGCTGGGTTGTCGTGGGCGGGCTGTTGGTGGGCACGCTGCTGACGCTCTATGTCGTGCCGACCGCCTACATGCTCCTGGCACGCACCCATCGCAGCTCCGAGGCACTGGCGGGAGCGGTAGCCGCTCCCGCCGAGTAGCGGACGGCTAAGGTATCAGCAGGGTCGAGCCGGTCGTGGCCCGTCCTTCCAGCGCCCGATGCGCATTGGCGGCATCGGCCAGGGCAAAGCGCTGGTTGATCGCGATCTTGACGATGCCCTTGCCGACGACGTCGAACAGATCGTTGGCGCAGGCCAGGAGCCGGTCGCGGGTCCGCACATAGGTCATCAGCGTCGGCCGCGTGACGTAGAGCGAGCCTTTGGCGCTGAGGGTCAGCAGATTCAGGCTTTCCACCGCGCCGGACGCATTGCCGAAATTGACCGCCATGCCGCAGGGCTGCAGGCAGTCCAGCGAGGGCAGGAACGTGTCCTTGCCGACACCGTCATAGACCACCGCCACACCCTTGCCGCCGGTGATTTCCTTCACACGGCTGACGAAATCCTCGCGCCGGTAGTCGATCACATGGTGATATCCATGCGCCCGGGCGAGCTCCGCCTTCTCCGGTGAGCCGACGGTGCCGATCACCGTGGCGCCGAGGTGATTGGCCCACTGCCCCACGATCAGGCCGACGCCGCCGGCCGCAGCGTGGAAGAGGATCGTATCACCGGGCTGCACGACATAGGTCTGGCGCAGCAGATATTGCGCTGTCATGCCTTTGAGCATCATCGCGGCCGCCGTGTCGGCCGAGATGCTGTCGGCCAGCGGCACCAGTTTCTCGGCGGGCATGACACGGATATCGGCGTAGGCGCCGATGGGTGCGCCGGCGTAGGCGACCCGCTGGCCGGGCTTCACCTCGGTTACACCCGGTCCGACGGCCTCGACGACGCCGGCTCCCTCCATGCCTGGCGTAAGAGGCAATGGTGCCGGGTACAGACCGATGCGGAAGTAGACGTCGATATAGTTGAGCCCGATGGCGTCGTGTCGGACGACGGCTTCGCCGGGGCCGGGCGTCGGCACGTCGTAGGCTTCGAAGCGTAGCACTTCGGGCCCGCCATGCTGGTCGACGAGGATGCGGTTGGCCACGGAAGATACCCCCTGCTGTCAATTGATGGTGTTGGAGGCGGCGAAGCGTGCCGTCAGCGCCCCCGGATCGTTGATCGGCGCTTCACAAGTGGCGCCCACGCAGACATAGGCGGTGGCTCGTCCAGCGAGAAGCGACTTTCCGGTGGCTGGATGATCGCTCGGCAGCACGGCTTGCGGTCCCACGCGCTGAAGAATTCGTGTCGGTACGGGGGCGGCTGCGGCTGCCGCGAACAGCGCGTCGAAGCCGGGTGTGGTCTCATCACCGACCACCACGATCTGGTTGGGCTCGGCGAGCAGGGAGGCCGCCAGCAACAGCGTCGCATGGGCGGGTGGATTGTGGACTGCATCACCGGCAAACGCGCTGAGAATGTCTTCGGCCTGGGTTCGGTAGGTGGCTTCGCCGGTGAGGTGCCAAAGCATGGCGGCGACCTCGGCGAGGGTGCCGTTGGCGCTCGGAGTGGGGCCGTCATGCGCGTTCTTCGGTCGGACGATCGGACCGTCCGCGACGTTGGGGCTGAGGAAGAAGCCGCCACCGACGGCGTCCCGGAACTCGGCTCGGCAGAAATGGACCCAGTTCTGGGCCTGCTCGAGATAGCGTTGCGCCCCGGTTTGCTCATGGAGCGCCAACGCCGCTCGGCTCATCTGCGCATAGTCGTCGAGGAAGGCCATCGGCAGACGGCGCTGTGCGCGCCAGCTGTGGAACAGTCGATCGCCGTCGCTCATGCGCGCAAGGACGGCGTCGAAGGCCGATCGGGCGATCACGAGCCACTCGGGCCGGGCGAATTGCCCGGATACCCGGGCCAGAGCGGCGATCATCAGACCGTTCCAGTCAGCGAGCAGTTTGTCGTCGCGACCGGGGCGCGGGCGAAGGGCTCGCGCCGCGTGTAGGATCGCCCGATCCGTGCTCAGGCGTTCGGCATCTTGAGCGCCCGGTAGGCCAGCCGCGTGGAGGCGGTTGAGGACGTTGACGCCCTCCCAGTTGCCAGCGGTCGTGACGCCGTAGGCAAGGCGGAATGCAGGCGCGTCGTCGCCGAGCAGACGGTCGATCTCGCTGGCGTCCCAGACATAGAAGCGGCCTTCCTCGCCTTCGCTGTCGGCATCCAGCGCCGATGCAAAAGCACCTTCGACCATCATCTCGTGCTGCAGCCAGTCGACGGTCTCCTCGGCACGACGTGCGAACAGCGGCTCGCGGCTGGCCGACCAGGCTGCGCCGAGGAGCTCCAGGATCTGCGCATTGTCGTAGAGCATCTTCTCGAAGTGCGGCACGAGCCAATGGCCGTCGACCGAATAGCGGGCGTATCCGCCTCCGAGATGATCGTAAATTCCCCCCTGGGACATGCGCGCGAGCGTGTGCGTGATCTGCTGGCACAAGGTGGCATCTCGGCTCCGCAGTCCAGCCTCCCAGACAAGTCGCAGCAACGGTGCCTGCGGGAATTTTGGTGCTCCTGCCAAGCCGCCATGGATCGTGTCGAATTGCTCGGCCATCTGTCGCGCCACCTGCCCAGCCAGCGTGGCTGGCGGCAGGTCGCCACTCTGGGGCGCCGATAGATTCTGCAAGGCCCGGACGATGGCGGCGCGATTGCTCTCGATGCGTTCGCTGCCGCTTTGCCAGAGTGCTGCCACTTGCTCGAGGATCTGGACCATGCCGGGCCGTCCATAACGCGGCTCGGGCGGAAAGTAGGTTCCTCCCCAGAACGGCTCTCCTTTTGGAGTAAGGAACATGGTGAGCGGCCAGCCACCCTGCTGGCCCATCACCGCCAGCGCCTGCTGGTAGACCGTGTCGAGATCCGGGCGTTCCTCGCGGTCGACCTTGATGTTGACGAACAAGCGGTTCATCAGCGCCGCTATCTCTGGCTGCTCGAAGCTCTCGTGGGCCATGACGTGGCACCAGTGGCATGCGGCGTAGCCTATGGAGAGCAGGATGGGCTTGTTAAGCGAGCGCGCTTCAGCGAGCGTGGCCTCGTCCCACTGCCGCCAGTCGACGGGATTGTCGCGGTGTTGGAGCAGATATGGGCTGGTTGCTTCGGCGAGCGCGTTGGGCATCGTGTTCCATCCCTATGCTGCATTCGGCTAGGCACGCCGCCGCTTCGGTCTATAGTTGGCATTATAGGCGGGAACAGCCAGCAGGAAGCCCATGAAAGTCAGCATCGACATCGACTGCACGCCCGATGAGGCCCGGCGCTTTCTCGGGTTGCCGGATATTGCGCCGATGCAGCAGTCGGTGATGGCGGCCATGGAAAAGCGACTGGTCGACGCCATCGCCACGACCGATCCGAAGGCGCTGATGGACCAGTGGCTGCCGTTCGGGACCAAGGGGATGGAACAGTGGCAATCCCTCTGGGGTCAGCTGGCCCAAACCGCGGCCGGGTTCCCGCGACCGCCCAAGAAGCCACCGGAGTGACTGGGCGGCGTGGATGACGACACCATCTTTGCCTCGGCGACGGCCGCAGGTCGTGCGCCTGTGGGCATTCTGCGAATTTCGGGCCCACGAGCGGGTGAGGCGGCGGTACGGTTGAGCGGTGGGCCACCGCCAGAGCCACGACGGGCAGCGTTGCGGCGGTTACGTGATCCGTGCAGCGGCGAGGTGATCGATCAGGCGCTCTTGCTGTGGTTTCCCGGCCCCCGCAGCGAGACCGGCGAGGATCTGCTGGAGGTCCAGCATCATGGCGGTCACGCGGTACTTGCCGCGTTGATCGGGGCCATAAGCGACATGACGGGCTTCCGGCCCGCGGGCCCTGGCGAGTTCACGCGACGCGCGTTCCTCAACAGCAAGCTCGATCTGACCGCGGCGGAAGGGCTGGCCGATCTGATCGACGCCACCAGCCGTGCCCAGGCGCGCCAAGCCTTGCGCCAGCTCGATGGCGAGTTGGGTCGGCTCTATGCCGGCTGGCGCGAACGCTTGCTCCAAGCCCTGTCCCTGCTCGAAGCGGAGATCGACTTCGCGCCCGATGAAGAAGTGCCAGACTCGATGCTGGCGCGGATCAGGCCCAGTATGGAGCAATTGGGCGCCGAGGTGGCGGCGCATCTTGCTGACGGCGGTCGTGGCGAGCGGTTGCGCACCGGCGTCACGGTCGCCGTGATCGGTCCGCCCAACGTCGGCAAGTCTACCCTGGTCAACCTGCTGGCGCGCCGTGACGTCGCCATCGTGACACCGATACCGGGTACCACGCGTGACGTGATCGAGGTTCAACTCGACCTGGACGGCGTGCCCGTCACGCTGCTCGATACCGCAGGGCTGCGGGAGACCGATGATCCGATCGAGCAGGAGGGCATCGCCCGAGCCCGCAGTCGCGCCGAGCAGGCTGACCTACGCCTCTATGTGGTCGAAGCCGGTGCGGCGGCTGAAGACGTACCCGAGCTGGACGATCGGACCATTGTGCTTCGCAACAAGGCCGATCTTGCACCCGACACGGCAGGTCTGGCCATCTCGTGCCGCAACGGGATGGGTGTGCCTGCAATGCTGGGCATTCTTCAGGACCGCGCGCGTCGTCTGGTCGATACCGGCGAAGCGCCGCTGCTCACGCGTGCGCGTCACCGAGAGGCGCTGAGCGTGGCGCAGTCGTCTTTGGAACGATTCATGACGGCCTCGGCCGACGAGCGCGATCTGGCATTGCTGGCCGAGGAGCTGCGCCTTGCCGCTCGTGCAGTCGGGCGGATCACCGGGACGGTCGGCGTGGAGGATGTACTGGACCGTATTTTCTCGACCTTCTGCATCGGCAAGTGATCCCTTGTTTCACGTGAAACAAGGGATCATGCGGCTGCCGATGCCGGCTCATCCTGCAACTGGCGAAGCCGTTCCTCGGCCTGGCGTCGCACCCGCTGCATGAGATCCGGGTGCGTGCGCAGGAAATTGCGGAAGGGATCACGACGCAGCATCAAGATCCGGCAATAGCTCAACGCGACCACGTCTGCGACGCGCGGGCGGCGAAGAATGAGCGCCATCTCGCCGAAGAATTCCCCGGTACCGAGCCGGATGACGTCTTTGTCGCGTTGGACCTCGACGGCGCCGGAAGCGATGAAGTACATGGCGTCACCGCGCTCGCCGCGACGCACGATCCGTTCTCCCGGTAAGGCCATCCGGGGCACTAGCAACAGCCGCAACTCGTCCAGGGCAGCTTGATCGAGCTCGCCCAGAAGTGGCACGTTGCGGATCAGCGTGTCGACCTCGAGCCCAAGGTCGAGCGGCGGAATGGCCTCGAAGCTGTCGAGACGGGATCGCAACTCGCCGACCAGATGGCGAAGCAGCTCGGGCGACAGCAACCCCTCCGATGACATCCGCTGATAAGCCTCGAGCTCGAGCCGAACCGCCGTCCGGCTCAGGAAACGTCCGGACACCGTGTGCCAGTAGGCCGGATACTGCAGCCGGATGGCATCCAGGGTGCGATCAATATCCTCGATCCGAGCCTCGATGACGTGGAGGGCCACGTCGCTCACACGTTCCCCGAACAGGGCGCGAATTCGGCTGCGGATGAACCCGGTCAGACTTTCCAGTACGCGGCGCTGGATCAGGCGAAGTTCGATCCGCTGCGCCATGCGCCGTGCCAGCAGCCGATTGAGCCCAAAGCGGCGGTGCAGCACGCCCGCCAGCTGCAGCGTGAGGTCATGCCCGATCTCGGCGCGTGCGGCACGGCGATAGGGCTGCACACCACCTTCCTTGATGGCGTCGAGCAGATCATTGGTGCGGCCGAGGAGCAAAACACCCGCGGACCGGGAAACGGTCCCCTCCGCCATCTCTTCCGTATAGAAATTAGCCTCGCGCGTGGTGATGGTCGCCAGTGCCACCACGAGCTGCTGGCGCAGCATCTCCTCGACCTGGTCCGTCGATTCGCCGAGTGTCGCCACCCGCTTGCGGTAGAGCGCACCCACTTCCTCGGCCGCCTCGAGGTCGAGGCCGTGGATGATGGCGGTCTCCGACAATCGATCGAGGATTTCACCCTGGGTCAGCGCCAATGCTCGGGTCCGCAGAATGCGTTCGACCGGATCGAGCTGATCTACGCCCAACCACCGGATGAGCGTACGAAGGGTGGTCGCCTGGACGAGCAGTGTGAACAGCACGAAGCCTGTCGCCAGCACCGATACCAGGTGGCGCACGTCGGCAGGTACCTGCTGGTTTTCCGTCACCGCCAGGGCCAGTGCCAGAGTCACGGCCCCCCGGACGCCGCCCCACAGAATGACCAACTTGAAGCCGGCGCTGATGGGGCGTTGCCGGAGAAGGATCCGGACGATCGGCAGGACGCCGAACAGACATAGTGCCCGTGCGGTGAGCGCGCCGAAGAGGAGCGCGCCCAACAAGAGCAGGTCAGAGACCGTCGCCTGGCGAATGGTGGCCGGCACCAGCATGGACGCGAACACGAACACGAGCGAACTGGCCCAAAAGCCCAGCTGCGTCCAGATGGCGCTGACGCTCTGCCATTCCTTGGCACCGACACGGAGGCGGCCGATCGTGCCGAAGACCAGGCCGGCGACGACGACTGCGACCACGCCGGAGACGTGCAGGTAGGCTTCCGACAAGGCGTAGGAGAGATAGGCCAGGGAGACACTGAGTGTCACCTCGGCGGGCCCACCCTGATCAATCCGGCTGACCACAAAGGCCGCCAATCTCCCGAGTATGGCGCCCACCAACGCACCACCGAGAAACTCGAAGCCGAGGTCGCGAGCAACGTCCGTCAGCACCCTGACTTCACTGACTTGATCCCGTGACGTGATGAGACCGAGCAAGGTGGTGAACAGCGCGATGGCGGCCGCGTCGTTGAGCAGGCTCTCACCTTCGACGAGCAGGGTAAGCCGGCGGCGTGCGCCGACCTCGCGAAACACCGCCGTCACGGCGCTCGGGTCGGTGGTGGCAATGATCGCCGCTACCAATAGGCAGATGGTGAGCTGAAAACTCGACACCGCCCAGACAGCGAGGCCGGCGGCGGCTGTGGTCATCAACACTGCCAGGACCGCCAGGATCAGGATCGGGCCGAGATCGTCCAAAAGCTCGCGACCGTCGAGCTTGCTCGACGTGTCGAACAGCAGGATCGGCAGGAAGACCCATAGCAGGAGGTCGGCAGAGAAGTTCAGCTGGCGTAGCTGTTGGATAAAATCGGACACGAGCGGGCCGGGCAGCTGGTCCAGCAGCACGTCGGACAGCCCGATTCCCAGACCCAGGGTGCAACCGAGCCCCGCCAGAACCACCGTGTAAGGCAGCCGCAGGCGCGTTGCGAGGCGCGGCAGCAATGCGATCAGGACCAGCAGCCCCGCCACGCCGAAGACCAGGCCGCCCGGACCATTCATGCCGATCTCCGCCTATGAAGGTACTGCCAATCTGTCGTGCCGCTTATAGCGGACCTCGTTGACAACGAAAGCCGCGGCGCGGAGCCTTGACGGTAGAAGCCCCGGCGCCCCACATCTGGCCGATGCAGCATTTCGATGTGATCGTGATCGGTGGCGGCCACGCTGGGTGCGAGGCGGCTGCGGCCAGTGCCAGGATGGGTGCCCGCACGCTGCTGGCGACGCATCGGCTCGACTCGATCGGCGCCATGTCCTGCAACCCTGCCATCGGTGGCCTGGGGCGCGGCCATCTGGTGCGGGAGATCGATGCCCTCGACGGGATCATGGCGCAGGCGATTGACGCTGGTGGCATTCAGTTCCGGATGCTCAACCGGAGTAAGGGTGCGGCCGTGCAGGGCCCTCGGGCTCAGGCGGATCGGAAGCTCTATGCCCGCGCCGTGCGTCAGCTTCTCGATGCCGAGCCACAGCTCGAACTCCGGGAGTGCGAGGTCGACGACCTTGTTGTCCGCAATGGACGTGTCGTTGGAATTGTCGATCATGCCGGCTCGGTGCGGATGGCCGGTGCCGTTGTTCTCACCACCGGGACTTTTCTGCGCGGTGAGATCCACCTCGGCCTGGAGCGTTGGCCAGCGGGGCGCGTCGGCGACAAGCCGGCGGTTCGGCTCGCCCTCAGCCTGATGCAACATGGGTTGCGGCTCGGTCGGCTGAAGACTGGCACGCCGCCGCGTCTGGACGGGCGGACGATCGATCGTGCCGGCCTGCAGGTCCAGCCAGGCGACCTGGCACCTGTTCCCTTCTCCTTCCTGACGGATACCCTGCCCCAGCCACAGATCGATTGCTGGATTACCCACACCAATGCGCAGACCCACGCGCTGATCAGGGCGAATCTGCATCGGGCGCCGATGTATTCCGGTCAGATCGAGTCCACGGGCGTTCGCTACTGCCCTTCGATCGAGGACAAGGTCGTCCGCTTCGCCGACCGTGAGCGGCATCAGATCTTTCTGGAGCCTGAAGGGCTGGACGACGACACCGTCTATCCGAACGGTATTTCGACGTCGCTACCCCGTGACGTGCAGGTGAGCTTGATCGCCACCATTCCCGGGCTTGAGCGCGCCGCGATGCTGCAGCCGGGCTATGCCATCGAGTACGATCACATCGATCCGCGCGAGCTCGATCCGACATTCGAGGTACGGGCGCTACGCGGCCTGTTCCTTGCCGGTCAGATCAATGGCACCACCGGTTACGAGGAGGCGGCGGCGCAGGGCATCGTTGCCGGGATCAACGCCGCTATCGCCGCCGGTGGCCGAGCGCCGGACTTCGTGCTCGACCGGGCCGAGGCCTATCTCGGCGTGCTGACCGACGACCTGACAACGCTCGGCATCACCGAGCCGTATCGGATGTTCACCTCCCGGGCCGAGTACCGGCTGTCGCTCCGGGCGGACAATGCCGATCTGCGGCTGACCGCCCGCGGCCTTGCGGCCGGATGCGTGGGTGCCGTGCGCGAGCGTGCTTACCGCGCCAAGGCTGCGGCGCTGGAGCATGCTCGCCAGCGGATGATGGAGCTCAGCCTGACGCCGGCGGAGGCGGCGACCCATGGGTTGCGCGTCAACCAGGACGGTCAGCGGCGCTCGGTGCTCGACCTGCTGACCCTGCCCGACCTGAGCGTAGGCCGGCTGGCCGCCATCTGGCCCGAGCTGAGCTCTTTGCGGGCCGATGTGGCGGAACAGCTCGAGATCGAGGCCCGCTATCGAACCTATCTTCACCGTCAGGCCGCGGATGTCGCCGCATTCCGCCGCGAAGAGAGCCTGGGGCTGCCGGACAGTCTAGACTTTGCCACGCTCAGCGGGCTCACCACCGAGCTGCGCCTGGCCTTGACCAGGATCCGGCCGACTACGCTGGGCGCGGCGGCGCGCATTCCCGGCATGACGCCTGCGGCGCTGACGCTGCTCTATCGGCACGCCAAGCGGGCGGCCTGAGGTGCAGCCGCTGACGCCAGACGACGTGGGTCGTCTCCTTGCTGTTTCACGTGAAACACTGGATCGGCTCACGGTCTATCTCGAGCTGCTGCGGCGTTGGCAGCGGCGGATCAATCTGGTGGGCGCCGCCACACTGGCCGATCCCTGGCGTCGCCATATCCTCGACAGCGGCCAGCTCTGGCGGTTGTGGCCGCCGGGCGCCAGGGTGCTTGCCGATCTGGGCAGCGGCGCCGGGCTGCCGGGGCTGGTCCTGGCCATGCTCGGCGCGCCGGTAACCCATTTGATCGAAAGCGACCGCCGCAAGGCCGCGTTTCTGCGAGAGGCAGCGCGTGCCTGCGGGCTGACCGTGTCTGTGCATGCGTCGCGCATCGAGGATGTGCCTTCGTTGCAGGCGGATGTGATCACCGCCCGGGCCCTGGCACCCCTGCCGGTATTGCTGGAGCTGGCCGAGCGGCATGCCCAGCCAGGCACCACGTGTCTGTTTCTCAAGGGGCGGACTGCGGCCAATGAATTGACCGCCGCACACGAAACCTGGACAATGAACTTGGCCCGTGAGCCCAGCCTCAGTGATTCAGAGGGCCAGATTGTGATCATCAGCGAGATGTACCGTGCCGCGCGCCATCCAGCCTGAGCCCGTTCCCCGTGCCCGGGTGCTCGCCCTCGCCAATCAAAAGGGCGGGGTCGGCAAGACGACGACGGCGATCAATCTCGGCACGGCGCTGGCGGCCGCCGGGTGCAAGGTGCTGATCGTCGATCTCGATCCGCAGGGTAATGCCAGCACCGGCTTTGGCATCGCCCGCGCCGACCGGCGACTCACTACCTACGACGTGCTGTTGCGCGACACGCCATTCGACGCCGCCGTGCTGGCGACCGAGGTGCCCAATCTCGATATCGTGCCGGCGACCGTCGATCTGTCCGCGGCGGAGATTGAGCTGGTGGCCGACGAGCGCCGGCCGTTCCGGTTGCGCGAGGCATTCCGCACGCTGACCCGCTCTTACGAGCATGTGCTGATCGACTGCCCGCCATCGCTCGGTCTGCTGACCGTCAATGCGCTGACGGCAGCCCATTCCGTCATGGTGCCGCTGCAGTGCGAGTTTTTCGCGCTCGAGGGCCTGAGCCTCCTGCTGCGGACGGTGGAGCGGGTGCGCAGCAGCTTCAACCCGAGGCTGCAGATGCACGGTGTCGTGCTTACGATGTTCGATCGGCGCAACAATCTCTCCGAGCAGGTGGCCAGCGATGTGCGCAGCTTCATGGGCGACCGGGTCTACGAGACCATGATCCCACGCAACGTCCGCGTCTCCGAAGCCCCCTCGCACGGCAAGCCGGTGATGCTCTACGACTACAAGAGCGTGGGCGCCCAAGCCTATGCGCACCTCGCCGGCGAGATGCTGCGCCGCGAGCGTAGGCTCGTCGCGGCGTGAGCGCCGACGACAAGGCGCCGCGCCGTCGGGGGCTCGGCATGGGCCTGTCGGCCCTGCTGGGCCCGGGCTCCGAAAGCTACGGCGCGGAGACGGCACGCTCCGGCAGCCAAGCCGTGCCGATCGAGCTGCTGCGCCCATCGCCGCTCCAGCCCCGGCGTCATTTCGACGAGGCCGAGCTCGAAGCGCTTGCCGACTCGATCCGCGAGCGCGGTATCCTGCAACCGTTGCTGGTGCGACCCTGCGGCGGCACGGCGGACTACGAGATCGTGGCCGGCGAGCGTCGCTGGCGGGCGGCGCAGCGGGCCGGCCTGCACGAGGTTCCGGCAGTGGTCCGCGAACTCTCGGACCGGGACACGCTCGAGCTGGCGCTGGTCGAGAATCTGCAACGGGCCGATCTGTCGGCCATGGACGAGGCCCAGGCGTTTCGGCGGCTGGTGGACGAGTTCGGCCACACGCAGGAGGATGTCGCGGCCGCGATCGGCCGGAGTCGCAGCCATGTCGCCAACACGCTGCGTCTGCTGGCCCTGCCAGCCGTGGTGCAGGCCATGGTCGGCGATGGCGTCCTCTCGGCTGGGCATGCCAGAGCGCTGATCGGCAGCGCCGACGCCGAGCGATTGGCTCAGCTCGTGGTCGAGCGCGGCCTCAACGTGCGCGAGACCGAAGCCTTGGTGCGGCAGGAAGCAGCCCGACCCCGGCAAGCTCGGGTCGGCGGCGCCACTGCCGATCCGCACGTCAAGGAGCTGGAGGAGCGGCTGACCTCGAATCTCGGGCTGGAGGTCGGTATTCGCGCGAAGGGTGGCGGTGGTTTCCTCACCATCCGCTACCACGACCTCGGCCAGCTCGACGGGCTGATCCGCCGGCTCGGCTGAGTGAGATCGGCTAGTTGCGCGGTCGGCCGAAATAGGCCTCGCCCAGCTCCCTGCCGTCCCAGATTCTGCCGGCCACCGCCGTGGCATGCTCCTTGGCATCGTAGGGGGTCACCGGCAGATTCAGCGCCTCGGCAGAGAGCTGACCGATCGCGGCCAATACACGGTAGGCTGCGACGATGCTGTCGCGCTTCGCGTTCTCCAGGCCGAGCTGCGCATCCAGCAGCTGCTGCGCCGACGTCAGGACGTCGATCTGCGTCCGCAAACCCAGCCGCTGCTCGCGTCTGAGGCCGTCGGTCGCCGCCTGCGCCGCGTCGACCTGCGCCTGAAAAGCCTTGCTGCTGCTGCGTGCGCTCACCAAGGCCTGCCATGCGGTCAATGCGTCCTGGCGCACACTCTGCCGAGTGCCGTCCAATTCCAACCGGCGCTGCTCGAGCTCCTGCTTGGCGCTGCGCGACTGGGACGCCGCCAGACCGCCGTCGAACAGCGGAATGGTGAGCAGGACCTCGCCCGAGTAATAGGGCGTGCCCAGGCTCGCCGTCGCACCTATGCTCGGCCGTAGCTGTGCCTGGGCCACATCAACGCCCGACCGTGCGGCGTCGACCGTGTCGGCCGCCTCAACCAGGGCTGGGTTGTCGGCCGAAGCAGCGATGACCTCGTCTCGTGAGCCCGGAAGCCCGGGTGGCATCGTCGCCGGCCGCAGGCTCTCGGGCTCGGCACCCACGAGGCCCCGAAACACCTCGCGTGCGTCGTCGAGATCACCCTCGGCCTGGATGCGGCGTGCCTGAGCCTGCGCCAGTTGCGCCTGGGTCTGTGACACGTCCGTGTCCCGGAGCTCGCCGGCCGTCCGCCGTCGCTGTGCGGACGCCAGCTCTTTGCGCAGGTGCTGCTCGTGTCGCTGGTCGTCCTCGAGCGTGTTTTGGGCGCGTAGCACGTCGACATAGGCGGTAGCCGCCCGCAAGAGCGTGTCTTCCTCGGTCGAGCGCAAGGCGGCTCGGCCGGCATCCACTTGGCTGTGGGCAGCCGCGACCGCGGCGGCGACACGGCCGCCCGTCCAGATAGGTACCTTGGCGGCGATGGCGGCCACGGGTCCGGCCGTGGCCTTGGCATTGGCAGTGTTGGTAGATCCATGCGAATTCGCTGCCGCGGCGCCATTGTTCGCGGCCACCCCGCCTTCGGCCTCCAAGGTCGGGCGGCCGGCGGCCAAGGCCTGTGGTATGCCCTCGTCGGTCTTGCGCAGCTGAGCCCGCGCCGCGGCAAGCTGCGGATTGGTCTCATAGGCGCTGCTCAGCGCGTCATTCATCGTCATCGCCTGGGGGCGGGCGACCGGCATAAGTGTGCCAAGGACCACAACGAGCGGTAGGCCGCCGCGCAGCATGCTGGATAAGGTCATGGGACCGGTCCCGGAAACGGGTTTCAGTCGCGCCGCAGCGCTTCAATTGGGTCGAGGGCCGCTGCTCGGCGCGCCGGGTAAAATCCGAACCCCAGTCCCACGGCGAGGCAGCAGCCGATCGCCATGGCGATGGACTCGGGGCTGATCACCACCGGCCAGTCGGCGAGCCAGGCCGTCACCACCGCTCCCGACACGCCGATCGCGATCCCGATGGCTCCACCGGTCAGGGACAGTGCCGCGGCCTCGATCAGGAACTGGGTCAGGATGTCCGCCTGCCGTGCGCCGACGGCCATGCGGATGCCGATCTCCCGTACCCGCTCCAGGACCGAGACCAGCATGATGTTCATGATGCCGATCCCGCCGACCAACAGGGATACGGAGGCTATGGCCGTCACGAGCGTCGCGAAGGCACGGGTCGAGGCTTCCTTGATCTGCAGCACGTCCGCCAGGTTCTCGACCGAGAAATCGTCCTCCTGCCCCGGTGTCAGGCGGTGCCGGTCACGCAGCAGAAGCCGAACCTGCTGTTCGGTCGCATGCAGATCGTAGCCTTCCTCGATCTTCACCAAGGAGGTATCCACCGCCGCCCAGCGGTTGCCTCCACGGCCCAGGATGCGCGCCTTTGCGGTTCGGAGCGGCACCACGATGGTGTCGTCCTGATCCTTGCCGGAGGTTGTCTGACCTTTCGGGGACAGCACGCCCAGCACCGTGAGGACGGCGCCTTGCACCCGAATGGAATGGCCGATCGGGCTTTCGGCACCAAACAGCCGGGCGGCCACCGTCTGGCCCAGCAGCGCCACGTTGCGGCCGGCCTCTTCGTCCTCGTCCTCGAATCCTCGGCCTTCGGCGAGCTGCCAGTCACGGGCGGCAAGAAAGCCCGGCCCGACACCGTAGAGTGCCGTCGGCCAGTTGCTCGCGCCATGCACGGCCTGAACGCCGCCGCGAATGATGGGCACAGCCAGCTGCACGCCCGGGACCTCATGAGCAAGGGCCAGGACATCGTCCTCGGTGAGGTGCGCCCCGGCAGCGGGCATGTGCACGCCGCCCGCGGTGACGGCACCGGGCTCAAGCACCAGGAGATTCGAGCCGAGGCTCTTGATCCGGGACACGACGAGGTCGCGGGCGCCGGAACCGATCGCTACCACCAGGATCACCGCCGCCACGCCGATGATCACCCCCAAGGTGGTGAGGATGCTGCGCATCGGATTGGCACGCAGCGCATCGACAGCGCTGCGCAACGCATCGAGATAGGTCATGCCGCCTCCCGTCCCCGACGAAGCGTCCGATCACTCTCGACCCGCCCGTCGGAGAGCCGGACGATCCGCTGCGCATGGGCGGCAATATTTTTATCGTGGGTGACGAGAATGATGGTTCGCCCGGCGGCGTGCAGGGCGCCCAGCAGCGCCATCACTTCCTCGCCAGTGCGGGTGTCGAGGGTTCCGGTTGGTTCATCGGCGAGCAGGATATCGGGATCGGTCACCAGCGCCCGGGCAATCGCGACACGCTGTTGCTGGCCGCCGGAGAGCTGGGTCGAGCGGTGATTCAATCGGTCTGCCAGACCAACCTCGGCGAGTTTAGCTCGAGCCAGCTCATCGCGGCGGCGATGCGGGACACCTGCATAGACCAAGGGTAGGGCCACGTTCTGCACCGCCGTCGCCCGCGGCAGGAGATTGAACGACTGAAAGCAGAAGCCGATGCGACGGTTGCGCAGCCGCGCGAGTGCGCCCGCGTCGAGCCGCGCCGTATCTTCGCCCGCCAGGCGATAGCTGCCACCAGTGGGCCGGTCGAGGAAGCCCAGAATGTTCAGCAGCGTGGACTTGCCCGATCCAGATGCTCCCATCACGGCGACGAACTCGCCGCGCTCGATGCGCAGATCGATCCCCGCCAGGGCCGCCACCGTCTCCCCCGCGACCCGATGAAGGCGGGTGATGCCGACGGCATCGACAAGCATGCTGAGCATCGCTCAGAGGCCGAACAGCGAATGCGAGCGTGCGGATGAACCCGTAGGCGCCGCCAGGGCTATTACGACACCGTCGCCCGCTGCCAGGTCCGCGGCACGGATCGCCGTCAGCGCGCCGTTGCTCCGGCCCGCGTCGACATGATGGGCTACCAGTTGGTCGTCGGCGGCGACGGTCCAGACCGTCGCCCCCTTCGCTTCATTCTCTCTGGCAGGGCTGAACCGCAATGCCGCACTGGGGACCCGTAGAGTGTCTCGCTCCTCGCCGGTGACGATCTCGACCGTTGCCGTCATTCCCGGCAGGAGCCTCCGGTCGGGATTGGCGGCAGCAATGTTGACGTCATAGGTCACCACGTTCTGCGATGCCTGCGGCGAACGCTTCACCAGCATCACCTCGCCGTGGAACTGCTCACCCGGAAAGCTGTCGACCGTGAACGTCGCAGGCTGCCCTACTCCGACATTGCCGATGTCGGCTTCGTCGACGCTGGTGTGCAGCCGCATCCGGCGCAGGTCACTGGCAATCGTGAAAAGCCCTGGTGCACCGGAGACCACTTGGCCCACGACCGCCGTGTGATCGAGGATGACGCCAGCGATCGGGGCCCGAATCGACGTGTGATCGACCTCGAGCGCGGCATCGCGAACCGCAGCTTCGTGGGCGGTGACGCCGGCGATGGCGTTTTGCAACTGTGCGTCGGCGACCCGAACGTCACTCTGGGCGGTGGCGACGCCGGTCTCCGCCGCGGTCAGCCGAGCCTGTGCAGCCCGGACCTCGGTATCAGCCTGTTCGTCAGCTGCTTGGGCGCGCTCCAGCTCGACGCGCGCCGTGTCCCCGGTTCGCGCCAGCGACCTTTGCCGCTGAAGGTCCCGCCCCGCACTGGTACGCACGTCGTTCGCGTGGGCAAGGTCGGCGAGGGCGGCTGCACGGCCGGCTTCGGCACTGGCGACACCCAACCGAGCTCGATCGAGCTGGCTCCGCACGATGTCGACACCTCGCTGTGCCACGGTGAACTCCGACTGGGCCGATGCCAAGTGTGCGTTGGCCAGCGTCGAATCGAGGCGGCCGAGAACTGCACCCGCATTCACCTCCGAGTTGTCCTCCACCAGCAAAGTCTGCAGCATGCCGACAGCCGCCGGGCTGACAGCTACCTGCTGTTCGGGACTGAGCGTCCCGGACGCACGGACCACGCTTGTCACCGGCCCGCGATCAATGACGGCCAGACGATATCCTGGCGATGTTGCTCGCGATTGCGCGCGAAGCTCGGCAGCGGTAGCTGTCAAAATCACAACTCCGACTGTAGATAGGGTCATGAGACCGGCACGCATCGATAATCTCCGCACCTCGTGCAGCCAGGATCTTACGAGGGAATTTCGCGTGTCGCAGGCCGCTTGTGCTCAGACCGTTAATCCTATGCCGCGATTGTGGCGGCGTTTACGCTGGCTTGATTAAGGATTGGCCACGACCGTCCCGGCTCCCGTGGATGGTGAAATTTTGGCAGGCGCTTGCGGGATCTAGAACTTTCAGTGGATAAGTCCTACCTATTGTGTCGGAAGTATTGACTTGGACCACATGTTGCGATTCTATACTGTGACTGGAGATACAAGAAAAGATGTGGTTTCTGCCATGAGACTGGCTGCGGGACCTTTTCGGTCACCAATTCCTACCGTCATGTCAGGATCACAATCCCGTTGCCCGACCTGCGTAAAGCGGAAAGAGAGGCGTTACCGCCCCGCCGCATGAGACATGGACGACGATGCGACGCCGCCCCTGCCCCGGGGCGGCGTTGTCAGTTTCGTGGAAGCGGGGTCAAACCGCGTTCTATTTTCCGGCGCCGTACAGGCCTTCGAGCAAATCGCGATAGGCTGCGACGATCAAGTGACGGCGCAGCTTAAGTGTCGGTGTCATCAGCCCATTGTCGACGCTGAATGCCTCCGGCATGACGTGAAATTTACGAACCCGCTCGATAGCGGACAACCGTGAGTTGGCACGGGTTACGGCGGCGCCGATAGCCGCCTTGAAGCGTGCATCTTCGGCCAGATCGCTCAATTGGGCCGAGCATTTGTGAGCCCGCGCAAAGCTGCGGATGAAGTCCTGATGCGGCACGATGAGGGCCACGAGGTATGGCCGCTTGTCGCCGTAGATCAGGGTCTGGCCGATCTCCGGCTCAAGCAGCATGATGCCCTCGACCCGGGCCGGCGCCACGTTGTCGCCGCCGGAGTTGACGATAATGTCCTTCTTGCGGTCGGTGATCCGGATGCACCCGTCCGCGTCGATCTCGCCGATATCGCCGGTATGCAGCCATCCACCCTGCAGCACCTGCGCCGTGCCGGGCTCGTCTTTCCAGTAGCCGCGCATCACGAGGTCGCCTTTGACCAGGATCTCACCGTCGCCGGCGATCTTGACCTCGACGCCGGTGAGTGGTGGCCCCACCGTATCCAGTCTCGCGTGGCCGGGCACGTTGGCGCTGATCACTGGCGCCGCTTCGGTCTGCCCGTAGCCCTGGAGGACCGGCAGCCCCAGGGCATGAAAGAACAGCCCGACATCGGTGTTCAGCGGTGCCCCGCCGGAAACCATGGCTTTCAGGCGGCCACCGAAGCGAGCCTGCGCCTTGCGCCGGACGAGCGGGTCGAGCAGACGATCGACGAGAGCCAGATGGAGCGGCAAACAACCCTGGTGATAGCGGCGCCGCCCGAGCTCCAGTGTCAGCTCGAACAGCGACCGGCTGATACGGCCCTGCCGCGAGACCGCGGTCACGATCCGCTGCCGCAGTACCTCATAGAGTCGGGGCACGCAGGTGAGGATGGTCGGCCGGGCTTCTACCAGATTGGTCGAAAGCGTGTCCGCCCCTTCCGCATAGTAGATCTCCGCCCCCATCGCGATCGGGAGGAACTGCCCGGCCGTATGTTCGTAGGCATGCGACAGCGGCAGGAACGACAGGAACGTCTCATGACCCAGCCCGATCCGCTCGAGCAGACCCCAGGCACCACGCAGGTTGGCCATGATGTTGTTATGGCTCAACATCACGCCCTTGGGCCGCCCACCCGTGCCGGACGTGTAGATGAAGCAGGCGAGATCGTGGGCCGTCAGCGTCTCCGCATGATCGACCGGCGGCGCCTTGCTGCCGAGTACCAGCGCGTCGGCCCAACTCAGGGCCGAGACGGGCAGAGCGCCCACATCGTCGAGCGGCTCCATGAACAGGATCAACCGGACACTGGGGCTCTGGGCCACCGCCGGCAATAATCGCTTGGCAATATGGTGACCAGAGCAGATCACGGCCTTGGCCTCGGCGTGGCCGAGAAGATAGGCGAGATCGTCCGTGGTGCTGGTCGTGTAGGCAGGGACGGTGATCGCGCCGGCCGTGAGGATCGCCAGATCGGCCACACACCATTCCGGGCGGTTCTCCGACACGATCAGCACGCGGTCGCCGGGGGCGATGCCAAGTTGGGCGAGGCAGCCGGCGATCAGCCGAACTTCCTCCTCCACCCGGCGCCAGCTCCAGGCCTGATAGACGCCCTGCGATTTCGCCCACAGAAATGGCCGGTCGCCGCCCGCCTGGGCGGATCGCCGGAACATGGTGACGAGATTTGTGCCGAGATCGGGCATTGCCATCGGTCGAACGTGCTCCCCGAGGTCGCGCCAAGGGCCAGAAGGTCCTGGAAGGCCACGACGGGCCCGACCGTACCGAGCCGGCAGTGAGCACGAGCGACGCCACGGCGCAACCGGGCAGACGATTGACACGCACCAGGATCGCCGCTGGAAGGCCCGCGGCGATGCCTTATATCTGGGAAGTTCAGCGGACAAAGGGGACGACATGGCGACCAGCGAGCGCGGGTGGATCGCGTCGGCGGCCGAGGCCACGGCAAGTTTGACGCCCAGCGAACAGGGGCCGGTATGGAACCTGGGCGACCTGTATTCGGGCATCGACGATCCGCGCATCGAGGCCGACTTGGCTTCGGGCGATCACGCGGCCACCGAGCTGGAGGCCGAGTACAAAGGCCACCTCCCTGAACTCGATGGCGATAGCCTTGCCACGATGATCGAGCGTTACGAGGCGATCGAGGATACCACCGGCCGCATTTATTCCTTCGCGCAGCTGTTGTTCGCAGCCAATCGCGACGACCCGCTGATCGGGCGTTTCTACCAGGGCATTCAAGAGCGCATCAACGGGATCGGCACCAAGCTGCTGTTCGTTACCCTCGAGCTCAACAAGCTCGAAGACGCGCCGTTGGCGGCACTCGTTGAGACCTCACCCCCGCTCCGGCATTTCCAGCCCTGGCTCGACAGCGTGCGAAGCTACCGGCCGCATCAGCTGGCGGACGAGGTCGAGCACACCCTGCATGAGAAGTACGTCACCGGCCGCAGTGCCTGGGTGCGGCTGTTCGACGAGACGATGGCGGCACTTCGCTTCCCGCTGGACGGGAAGGAGCTGACCAGCGCCGAGATCTTCGACCTGCTGTCCTCCAAGGATCGGGCGCTGCGCGAGCGGGCGGCGACGGCGATCAGCGGCGTGCTGGACAAGAACGTCCGGCTGTTCGCACGGATCATGAACACGCTGGTCAAGGACAAGCACATCGAGGACGAGTGGCGGCATTTCGAGCGCCCGATCTCCTCGCGCAATCTCGCCAATCAGGTCGAGGACGAGGTCGTGGCGGCACTGATCGCCGCTGCCCGCGAGGCCTATCCGCGGATCTCGCATCGCTACTACGCGCTGAAGGCCCGCTGGCTCGGGCTAGAGAAGCTCGAGTTCTGGGACCGCAACGCCCCGTTGCCCGAGGAGGTCGACACCCGCCGACCGTGGGCGGACGCCAAGGTGGTGGTGCTGGATGCCTATCGCACCTTCTCGCCGACCCTGGCCGACATTCTGACCAGGTTCTTCGATGGCGCCTGGATCGACGCCCAGCTTCGGCCGGGGAAAGATAGCGGTGCGTTCTGCCACCCGACGGTGCCCAGTGCGCATCCGTACGTGCTGATGAATTATCAGGGCCGCAATCGCGACGTGATGACCCTGGCGCACGAGTTGGGCCATGGCGTGCACCAAGTGCTGGCGGCACAGCACGGGCCGCTGATGGCCGGCACCCCGTTGACGCTGGCGGAGACGGCATCGGTGTTCGGCGAGCAGCTCACCTTCCAGGCGCTGCTGGCCCAGGAGACCGATCCGGTGCGGCGGCGGATGCTGCTGGCTGCCAAGATCGAGGACAAGATCAACACGGTGGTGCGGCAGATCGCATTCTGCGAGTTCGAGTGGCGGGTGCACGAGGCTCGTCGCGCTGCCGAGCTGACGCCGGACGATCTGTGCCGGATCTGGATGGAAGTGCAGACCGAAAGCCTCGGGCCCGCCTTCCACTTCCGCGAGGACTACCGCTTCTACTGGACCTACATCCCGCACTTCATTCACGTGCCATTCTATGTCTATGCCTACGCGTTCGGCGACTGTCTCGTCAGCTCGCTCTACGCGGTCTACGAGGAACAGCCGGAAGGCTTCGAGCCGCGCTATCTCGACATGCTCCGTGCCGGCGGCACGCTCCGGCACAAGGAGCTGCTGGCACCGTTCGGTCTGGACGCCACCGACCCCGGCTTTTGGGCCAAGGGCCTCGGCCTGCTGGAAGGGCTGATCGACCAGCTCGAGGCCACGATGCCGGAGCAGACATGAACGAACCCAGAGTGCCCGCCCGCAAGATCGCCAGCGAGAACAGCTTCGGGTCGCGGGTGAAGCGCTACGCGCAGGTCAGCGGCACGGTCGGCGTGCAGGCGGCGCGGATCGCCGGGGCACGCATGATGGGGCGCAAATTGGACGCGACCAACGCGTCCGATCTGCGCGAGGCGTTGGGTGGTCTCAAGGGACCGCTGATGAAGGTGGCGCAGCTGATCGCGACGATCCCTGACGCCCTGCCCGCCGAATACGCTGCCGAACTGGCGCAGCTGCAGAGCAACGCGCCGCCGATGGGCAAGCCGTTCGTCCGCCGTCGCATGATGGCGGAGCTCGGGCCGGACTGGCAGAAGCACTTTGCGTCGTTTCCGCTGGACGCCGCCGCCGCCGCCTCGCTGGGCCAGGTCCACAAGGTGCAGCTCCACGACGGCCGCACCGTCGCGTGCAAGCTGCAGTATCCGAACATGGAAGCGGCGGTCGACGCCGACCTGTCGCAGCTGCGGCTGATCTTCAACCTGCACGGCCGCTACGATCCGACCATCGACACCAGCCGGATCTACGAGGAGATAGCGGCCCGGCTGCGCGAAGAGCTCGACTACCAGCAGGAGGCCAGGCATCTGGCGCTGTACCGCGAGATGCTGGCCGGCGAGGACCATATCCATGTGCCGGCGGTGGTCCCGGAGCTGTCGACCCGTCGCCTGCTGACGATGGATTGGCTGCAGGGCAAGCCGCTGCTCGACTTCAAGGCCGCTTCGCAGGAGGAGCGCAATCGCTTGGCGATGCGGATGTTCCGGGCATGGTACGTGCCATTCTACGGCTACGGCGTGATTCACGGCGACCCGCATCTGGGCAACTACACGGTACGCGACGATCTCGACCTCAACCTGCTCGATTTCGGTTGCATCCGTGTCTTCCGCCCTGCCTTCGTCAACGGCGTTATCGACCTCTACTGGGCGCTCTCGCGCGGTGATCGCGATCTCGCCGTCGCCGCCTATCGAAGCTGGGGCTTCGAGAAGCTCGACAACGCCACCATCGACGTCCTCAACGAATGGGCCGGCTATCTCTACGGCCCGCTGATGGAGGACCGGGCGCGTCTGATCGAGGAGACCAACAGCAGCCAGCAGGGCCGCCGGGTGGCACAGCGTGTCCACCAGAAGCTGCGTGAGGTCGGCGGTGTCACCCCACCCCGCGAGTTCGTCTTCATGGACCGTGCCGCCATCGGCCTGGGGGCCGTGTTTCTGCACCTCGGGGCCCAGGTCAACTGGTACCAGCAGTTCATGGAGCTGATCGCCGACTTCGACGTGAAACAGCTGGAGCAGCGCCAGGCCGAGGCACTGCACCGGCACGAGCTGCCCCTGCCGAGCTGAAGCATGACGCAGCTCACCTGGTCACCGGTCCAGTACGCCACCCATGCCGCCCCACGGTTGCGCCCGGCGCTTGACCTGCTGGCACGGGTCGACCTCGCCAACGCCGCATCGGTGGTCGATCTGGGGTGCGGCACCGGCGTCGTGCTCCCGGCACTCCGGGAGCGATTCCCCAACGCCCGGCTGGTCGGCGTTGATCAGTCGGCAGCCATGCTGGCCGAGGCCGCCGACACGGATGGCGGCGCCGAGCTGGTGGAGGCCGATGCGGCCATCTGGCGGCCCGACCGGCCGGTCGACCTCATCTACTCCAACGCCGTCCTGCAGTGGATTCCCGGGCATCGACAGCTGCTGCCCGATCTGTTCGGCTGCTGCCGCACCCTGGCGGTCCAGGTCCCCAACAATTTCGCCTCACCGTCGCAGCAGCTGGTGCTCGAGCTGGCCAAGGAACCCCCGTGGCGCGATCGCCTGGGCGATCTGCAGCTTGGCGAGAATGTGCTGGCGCCCGGCGATTACCTCTCCTTGCTGCAGGTGGCCGGCGCCTCTGTCGACCTGTGGGAGACCACCTATTACCAGCTGATGACCGGCGCCGATCCGGTGCTGGACTGGCTGCGCGGCACCACGCTGCTTCGCGTGCACGCGGCCCTGGACGGTGCCGGCAGCGAGGCCACCGAGGCCTTCGAACGCAGCCTCGCCGAGCGTCTGCGCGCTGCCTATCCGACCGATGCGGCCGGA
The DNA here is from genome assembly GCA_049292515.1 of Geminicoccaceae bacterium. Lineage (GTDB taxonomy): Bacteria > Pseudomonadota > Alphaproteobacteria > Geminicoccales > Geminicoccaceae > Benzoatithermus. The sequence continues at coordinate 1,164 of JBATRI010000571.1, read as the reverse complement.
GTGACCGTGTTCCCGTTCAAGCGGCTGTTCTTCGTAGCCACCCACTGAGCGGCGGCATCAGCCGACGACGGACGGCGTGGCACCACGAGCTTCGCGGTGAGGATCTGCAACACCTCGCCGTGCTGATTGCGGGTCTCGCTGCGGATCGTGACCATCCCCCGATCGGGACGTGAGCGCGAGGGGACGATGTCCAGCACCTCGCTCTCGACCTGGAGCACGTCACCTGGACGGGTGGGTTGCGGCCACACCACTTCCGCTCCGGCGCCGATTACGCCGCCGGCGATCGGCGTGCCACCGTCGACGAGGAGCCGCATGGTGACGGCCGCCGTATGCCACCCGCTGGCAGCCAAGCCCTTGAAGAGCGAATCCGCCGCGGCCGATTCGTCGAGATGAAACGGCTGCGGATCGAACTGGCCCGCGAACTCCTTGATCTGGCTCTCGTCGAGCGCGTGCGTTCCACTGAGGAAGCGTTGCCCCACCTGCAGGTCATCGAGATAGAGCTTCGCCGAGGTGTCGATCGCGGTCCGATCCATCGAGGGCTCCCTCCGGTGCGGGGATGTCGCGAGCTGAAGACCCTGGCCCCGAACGTGTATCGCTCCTACCAAGGTCTAGCTGGCGTGGTGGCGACGGCAATGGGACAGACGTCAGAGCAGCTGCGTGGCGCCTGGGCGAAATGGCCGATTGCCACTGGCGCCCCGTTTAACCTATTCACCCCGTACAGGAGCCCGTTGGCCCCGGGAGCGCAGTAGTTCCGGCGCTCGGACGGGTGGTACGGCCGCACCGACGCTCGGGGGGACGCACAGAACATGAAGATCGGGATACCCAAGGAGCGGCAGGACGGCGAGCTGCGTGCCGCCGCGACCGCGGATACGATCAAGCGCTACAAGGGCTTGGGTCTGGAACCGGTGGTCGAGAGTGGCGCCGGGGCCGGGGCCGCGATCCGCGACGAGGCCCTGGTGGCCGCGGGCGCCACGCTTGGCGACGAGGCGGCGGTCTGGGACAGCGACATCGTCCTCAAGGTGCAGCGCCCGACCGAAGCCGAGATGGCCCGGCTGAAGCCGGGTCAGGTCCTGATCGGGGCGCTCGACCCCTACAACAACAAGGATCAGGTCCAGGCCTATGCCGGCGCCGGCGTGGTCGCGTTCTCGCTGGAGCTGCTGCCGC
>JBATRI010000570.1:0-1720 GCA_049292515.1 Geminicoccaceae bacterium | reverse complement strand
GCATTCCGGCGGTGGCACTGGACGCGAGCCGCGACCGGCTGCGCAGCGGACAGGCCCGGCGTGCCCTGGTCGAGCGCATCGGCGGCCTGGGCAGCTTCCTGATCACCGGCGGCAACCAGCGGCGGCTGATCGAGGGTCTGCTGTTCCGGGGCGAGGAGACCGAGGTGCTGCGGGCGCTCACCGACGCCTGGAAGCGCGGGGCCACGATCGTCGCGGTCAGCGGCGGGGCCTCGGCCCTGTCGCCGCTGATGATCGCCGGTGGCACCAGCGAGGAGGCGCTGCGCTACGGCGTGGCCTCCGACGAGTCCCATCCCGGCCTGCTGGTCGAGCCGGGGCTCGGCCTGTTCGACGCCGGCATTCTCGATCAGAACATGCTGGGCGCGCACCGCCTCGGCCGCCTGATCGTCGCCTGTGCCGAGGAGGCCGTGCCGTTCGGGTTCGGCCTGTGCGAGGAGGCCGGGCTGGTCGTCGAGCCGGATCGCCGGATGCGGGTGATCGGCGGCCAGGGCGTCATCCTGGTGGCGGTCGACCCCAAGGGGCTCAGCTTCGACGACGACGTGTTCGCGGTACGCGGCGTCCGGGTCCAGCTGATCCCGCCGCAGGGGTGGATCGAGGCTGACCACCGGGTAGCCCATCCCGAGGGCGTCGAGCCGAACGGCCTGACCGTCGAGCGGCTGGTGCAGGGCCTGCGCCGGCAGGTCAAGGCCGGCGCCGGGAACGGCCGGGACGGCGGGCCGATCCGAATTCAGCTCGCCGTCGGGGCCGATCTGTCGGGCCGCCTCGACATCGAAAGCAACCGCTTCGACGGCTGAAGGCCGGCGCTGGCCAGCGGGCCAGGAGAGGCAGGACCATGCAGGACGACGACGATCTGACCCCGGTGGTGCGGCTGAATGCACGCGACACGGACGCGTTCGACATCTTCAACTGCCACTACCATCCGGGCCCCAGCATCTGGCTCGAGCGGGCGGCGGTGGTCTTCGACCTGGCGCTGACCGGCCGGCCACGGCCGACGCCGATCGGGCGCTATGTCGAGGCGGTGGCGGCGCGCTATCCGCATCTGACCGGCATGGGCTTTGCCGACTATGCCCAGCTGTTCGCCCGCCTCGTGGCCGAGGCCGGCCGGCTCGACATGGGCCTCGACGTGCACCGCTTCGCGGTCCATCCGCGCGAGCGCTACAGCCGCATCGCCGTGCAGGCCATCGACCGGCGGACCCAGCATCGGGTAGTTTACTTCGTCTGGGACTGGCTCGAGGCGATCGGGCAGGGCGAGCCGTTCGCCTATGACCGGCGCATGGCGGACCTGCAGCAGGAGTTCAAGCGCTCGCCCTATGGCGGGCCCACCACCTACGCCCTGCTCAGCGCCGCCGAGGCCCGGGACATCCCGACCTTCTACCTGCGCGACGAGGGCCTGATGCAGTACGGCTACGGCCGGCACCAGGTCCGCGGCGTGTCGACGACGTTCTCGACCGACAGCCAGCTCGATTCCGACTTCACCACCCGCAAGGACGACTGCAAGGCGTTCCTCAACCGGCTGGGCTTCCCGGTGCCGCAGGGCGATGTCGTCACCGACCTCGCCGAGGCCGAGGCGGCGGCGCTGGAGATCGGCTATCCGGTGGCGGTCAAGCCGCTGGCCGGGCACAAGGGCATCGGCGTCACCGCCAGCGTGCAGGGGCCGGAGGAGCTGGCGCACGCCTTCGCCCGCGCCGGCGGCGGCGAGGCC
>JBATRI010000569.1:0-1765 GCA_049292515.1 Geminicoccaceae bacterium | reverse complement strand
CGTCCGAGCTGGAGGACGAGACAGCGGCAGGCGACGACGGCAGCGACGAAGCCGCAGACGGCGCGATGACCGACAGCGCGGTTCGTGAAGCCGCAGACGGCGTCGACGGGGAGGAGCAGGAGCCGATGGCCGCCTGATGCGGGCGCGGCCCAGCGTCGTTTTCAGCTGAGCCACGGGCGGCGCGGTGTGGCTGTCGCTCACGCTGCGCCGTCATCGGCTTCGGCCGTGCCGGCGGCATCCTGCTCGGCCAACGCTCGTGTCAGCTGGCAGAGCGTCACCTGCAGGTGATGATCCGGGATGGCGAGGAAGCTGCGCACCAGCTCCATGAGCAGGCGGTTATGCGACGGTGGCGACGGTCGGCGGCTCGCCTCGCCGTAGCCTTCGTAGAAATAACCGATCTCGACCTCGAGCACGGTGGCGAGAGCATGGAGTTGTGCCGCGGCAACCCGGTTCTGACCCGTCTCGTACTTGAGGACCTGCTGGTAGGTCACGCCCACGCAATCGCCCAGCTCCTGCTGGGACAGACCGAGCATCTGGCGGCGGTGGCGTATCCGCCGGCCGATGTGGCGATCGACCTCTTCGGCTTGCCGGCCCGGTTGCGCGGAGCGGGCGGGTGCTGTGGTGTTGCTGTCCATGCTCCTCGGTCCGTGCTGACGGGCGAGAACGTCGACCGTTCGCCAGGAACTGATGGCTTGTCGGCTGACAGCCCCACGGCCGTTCCATGGCACCTTGCCGCCGTCTATCCGGCCGACGCCAGTAGCTCGATCGTCTGACCGGAGCTTTGCAGGGTCTCGAAAACAACTGCAAGTATGGTGGCGGCAGCTACGGGGGTGGGGATGTTCAAGGGCGACGGCGGACGACCGCAACGCGATGCTCGTGGACCTGCGCGGTGCCCTGCGCACGGTGCCGCCGGCGATCTGGCGCGACCTCGCCAGGCGCCGTGTGCCGGCGGACGACCAGGCCGAGAAGCTGGCGGCCGAGCGGCTCCTGGCTCACCTCGAGCGCTGCGGCTGGGAGTTCGGCCACCGGCCGCCGGGACGATGATGGGCGCCGTTACCCCTTGCCCGTACACTCAGCCGGTAGCATCCGGGTGGCGGCAGGTGGGACGGTGACGCAGCGAAGGGTGCCCGACCTTGCGGCCAAGCCTGCCTGCAGGTGGAATCTGCAGCGACCCGTTCCCGTCATCCTGCCTGTGCGGGCGAAACCGGCGAGAGAACCCAGGGCATCAATCGCCGGCCCCGGTCGGGAGCAGCGCACGACCCTTCACCGCGTTGGGGTGCCGATCGAACCATCAAGGCGCCCGAGACGACGCGTCAAGCCTCTCTCCCGGCTGCCCAGTCAGGACCGCCCGCCGTGCTCGATCTTGCCCGGCACGAGGCTGATGGCGAAAGGTGGGCTGCTACCGCCGCTGTCCCCAACCGGTTGGACGAGGGCGGCGGCGTGGTCGTCGACCCGAAGGGCAGGGGCCTCGCCGCCGAGGATGCCGTCCGTTGCAGCGATGCAGGCGAGCCGATCTTCGGGCAGCCTGTCTCCTACCCCTCGGGTGGCCAGGCCGACCCTGCCGCGGCCTTCAGGCAGCTCCCTGGCAGCGGCGAGGGGACGAGCCCGCCACCGCCGGCGCGACCCAGGCGGCCGGTACGGCATTATGGAGCAAACGCACCTTCCGCTAGGTCGCCGCTCGTCCGTCGGCTTTCTACCATGGCGGCATGACCGACCTTGCTGTCTCCGCCCTGATCCGCAAGCGCGCCGAGCTGGCCGGCGAGCA
>JBATRI010000568.1:0-17608 GCA_049292515.1 Geminicoccaceae bacterium | reverse complement strand
CGGCCTGCACGCGCGCCTGCAGGGGCCGCAGCTCCGCCCGGTGGCGCGCCCTCGCCTCCTCGATGCGCCGCTCGGCCGCCGCCGTCATCCGGTCCCGCAGCATCGAGCGCACCTGAACGAGCGTCGGCAGATGCGCCGGATCCCCGAGCCGGGCCGTCAGCTCCTTGGTCTTGAATCCGGCATAGCGGGTGAGCGAAAGCGGCTCGCCGGTGTGATGGACGACGACGAAGCCCCGCCGGTCGCCGCGCGCGAGGGTGAGCGCGTGGCGCTCAAGGGCGGCCTCGAATGCGGGCCTGCTGTCCGAGGACGTGAAGGCGTCCCGGATCAGCGCCTTGAGGTCGCGCGGGTCCTCCTCGAGGCGCTTGGCCTGCTGCCAGGTCTTGCGGTCGTAGTTGAGCGGGTCGGCCTTGCCGCGATCCTTGAGGCCCTCGGGCGACTCGACCCCCAGCATGCGGTAGAGGTCCCGGCTCACGTCCCGGAGCTTGAGGCGGGAATGCGAAAGCTGGATCGCCTTGCCGGTCTCGGTGTCGATCCGCGACCAGACCGCGTGCGCGTGCCGCCTGCCCTCCTTCTCGTGGAAGATCACGATGCGGGGCTGCGCCTCCAGCCCGAATTTCTTCTCGACGGCGGCGAGGGCCTGCTCGAAGCGGTCCACGCCGACGGACAGGCCGGGCGGCGGATTGAACGAGACGGAGAAGAACGGCTGCGTGCAGCGCGAACGCGCGGCGGCGGCGCCCGCCTCGATTTCGAGAAAGGCGCCGAGCACGTCCTCGGACGCGACGCCGCGAATGTCGTGGATCTCGACATGATCGTTGTCGCGGGCGTTGGTCAGATGCCGGGCAAGGTTCCGGCCGCCGCCGCGCTGATTGCCCTTGGTCAGCATGGGGCGGTCACGGCGCGCCGGGCTGCGCCAGGTCCCGCGCGTCCGGGTCGGCGCGGTAGCCGAGCGCGCGCATGAGGGCGGCGCGCATCCACCGGATGTCCTCGCGGCTCTCCTCGATCATGGCGGCGTCCGGCCAGCCCCCGGCATTGGCGACGCGGGCGAGCTGGTTGACGTTGGAGCCGATCCGCCCGACCGCGCCGAGCAGCATGGCCAGCTCGCGCCGGTCCACGGGCGCGCGGCGGGCAACGCGGGGCAGCGGGGCACCGAGCACGGCGGCGCGAAAATAGCCGCCCACGGACAGGCCTGCCCTGTCCGCGCGGCGCTCAAGCTCGGCCCGTTCCTCCGGCGGCAGCCGGATGGACAACGGGGGCGGGCGCTCGCGCCGTGCCATGCTCGCTCCTCCTGCCGGGGAGGCGTCCCGGCTCTGGGGTCGCAGGCCCCTGCTTCGGCCTGTGGGCGGCAGACGTGGCCGAACGCGAGGCCGGACTGCCGGGGGGATGCAACGGGGACGCGCAGCGGGTCCCCTTGCCAAGAGGGCGGGTATTACCCCGCACATCTTGGGGGGGGGGGGGCATTCAGCATAAGCCCGGCACGCTTACGATATGGTTAACCGGGGAACGGGTCAATGACACTGCGATGGACCGGCAGCGGAACGGAGGGTTAACGGTACGCGCAACCCCCTGACGGGTCGCTGCCCTGCCAGGCTGTGAGCGTGACAAACCCTTTGGATATGTGCTACGATGTAGCTACATAACTCTGACCACATGGAGGAGATCATGACCACAGACGCCGTTGTGCGTGCCCGGATCGACGGGAAGGTGAAGGAGACGGCCGCGAAGGTGCTGGACGAGATGGGCCTGTCCGTCTCGGACGCCATCCGCATGATGCTTGTGCGTGTCGCCGCCGAGAAAGCCCTGCCGTTCGAGGTCAGGGTGCCGAACGCCGAAACCGTCGCGGCCATGCAGGAGATCGAGCAAGGCAAGGGGGTGAGGTTCGCCAGTGTGGCCGACCTCATGGCCGATCTGAATGCGGACGATTGAGCGCTCCAACGCCTTCAAGCGCGATTACCGCCGGATCAAAGCCTCACCCCGCCACCGCAATCTCGACGAATGGCTAACCGCCATCCTGGAGCTGCTAGCCGAGGACGAGCCCTTACCGCCCGCCAATCGCGACCATGGGCTGACAGGCAACTGGATCGGGTACCGGGAATGCCATGTCCGGCCCGACCTCCTGCTGATCTACGACAAACCCACGCCGGACGTGCTGCGCCTCGTGCGGCTCGGATCGCACAGCGAGCTGTTCAGGTAACGGCACGGAACACCGGCGGAACGGGTACGCAACGCCTGCCCGCCGCCGCTTTGAGGATGCTAGCAACGGGGCTCAGAACAGGGAAAGCTGGGCCGATTTCGCCCGAAGCTCCCGCCATGCCGGATCGTCCGCCGCATGGTCCAGCCAGGCCCGCACATACCCTGCCGGGCCTCCATGGGCGGCGACGTCATCCGGGGACAGGAAGCGCGAGAGATAGCCGGTTTCGGTGATTGGAAGCGGCGCTCCCTTCGGAGCCACGCTCGTAACCGTCAGATGGGCGAGCGGTCGGCCATAGGCTTGCCGGAACGCCGGGGACCAGTCCGGGCAGAAGGTGACTGAGAGGGCGATGCCCTCCCAGTCGAGATGATCGGTGAGGCGGGCCGTCAAGCCTCCTCCTCCTTCACCTTCTGGACCACGACGCGGGCACCTGGCGGGATGAAGAACCCGGCCCTGATCGCCCCGCTGAGGCCCTCGCCCTGCGACGTGGGCCAGAGGGCGGTGATCTCCTTCCACTCCGCGCGTTTCCCCTCCTGCCCCGGGTCGATCACCATCCAGAGGCGGTGCGTCGGCTTCGGGCCTTTCGGGGGTTCCGCCTGCCCGGTGTTGTTGCGGTAGCTGGTTTTCATGCTCGTCTCTCCTTGTTGCCCGGCTGGCTCCATTGCCAGCCGATGACCGTCCGCCCGCCGGGCAGCTCGGGCAGGGTCAAGGTGGGCTCCCGACGTCGGGCCCCGTCCTTCGCGGGGATACGTTGGGATGCCTTGCACCCGCTCGCCCGCGCGTCCGGCAGGATCGGGAACGGCTGGTGATGGGTGGGCCAGGCAGGGCTGGAGAGCGCGCGGGGAAACCGGCGCGGGCGAAGGAACGGGCCAGGACAGCCACGGAATGCCGCCGCCCTGCTCCAAGGATGGCCGGAGAGAGGGGCCTAGCCGTTCCGGGTGGTGGAACCGGTCAGCCAGCCCCAGAAGCCACCCCTGGGCTTTGTCGGGGCTTCCGGGGGCGCACGTTCCACGTGTGTCAGCGGCGCTGCGGTCCGCTGATCGGTGAGGAGGAGGGTCAGGCGGCGGCGCTCCTCGGCCTCGGTATCGAGACGGCGGCGCAAATCGCCGATCTGGTCCTGCGCGTCGCCGAGGCGGGCCTCGGTGGTTTCGAGCCGCGCCCGCAATTCCCGGTTTTCGAGCAGGATCTGGGTGTTAGCCCCCTGTTCCTCACCAGTTACCTCAGGAACGGTTACGCTACCGTTCCCCTGTTCCGCGAGCGGGTAGAGGCGATGGAGTTCGACAGGCTGTATCGCCCATTCCCCATGGTCGTTCTTTTCCCCGGAAATCTTGCCTTTTTCGAGGGCGCGGAGAATGGTCGTCTTGCTTTTGCCGGTCGCCTTGGCGGCCTGTCCGAGGGTGTAAACCATGAGTACCTGAGGGGGTTGCGTATCGTTGCGTTGCCTGTTCTCCGGAACAGTAACAGGGGTTACGCGCGGCGACCAAGGACGCAAGCGCCATTATCCACAGGGACGAACGCCCAGATTGACCGGCGCGCCGGCCATCCCCAAGCTCGGCGGGATTTCCGGTGAAGGCGATTGCTCATGCGTTCCGCTCTCGAACCGGCAGGCGGGGGAAGCGCGCCGCCGGGCGTTCCGCTCGGCACGGCCAGCTGGCTCGACCTGGAAGAGGCGCGGGCGCGGCTCGGCTTTGCCGACACGCTCGGCACGGGCCAGGTCTGGCTGGGCGAGTTGCCGGACGCGGAAGCCGAACCGGTCGGCTACAAGGACGACCGCCATATCTGCCTCGTCAGCGGCGCGCGGGGCGGGAAGGGGACGACGGTTCTCATCCCCAATCTGCTGATCTGGCCGGGCTCGTGCGTCGTGGTCGATCCCAAGGGCGAGAACGCCACCGTCACGGCGCGGCGGCGCGGCGCGGGATCGGATTACGCGCGCGGCCTCGGCCAGAAGGTCCACATCCTCGACCCGTTCGGCGCGGTGAAGCTCGATGCGTCCCTCAAGTCGCGCTTCAACCCGCTCGACGCGCTCGATCCCAGCGGCGAGGAAACCGTCGATGAGGTCGCGCGGATCGCGGAAACCCTCGTCGTCACCCAGAACAGCAACGATCCGTTCTGGGAGGAATCGGCCCGCGCGCTGCTCAAGGGCCTCATCCTTTACGTCCTGACCGAGCGCGATTTCGAGGGGATGCGCAACCTCGTGACCGTGCGCCGCCTGCTCAATCAGGGCGACTGGATCACGGTCGATCTCTTGCGCCAGAGCGGCGAGACGGAGATCCCGAGCGCGCACGGCCTGCTGTGGGAGGGCATGGCGCGCAACCAGGCGTTCGCCGGCGTGGTGGCCGGGGTGGGCGAGCAGTTCCGCAGCATGTCGGACAAGACGCGCAGCAGCGTGCTGCGCGTGGCGCTCAACAACACGGAGTTCCTCGACAGCCCGGCGATGCAGCGCATGCTCGAGGCGTCGGATTTCGAGATTGCGGCGCTCAAGACCGACCCGAAGGGCGTCTCGCTCTATCTCAGCCTGCCGCAGCGCTACATGAACACCCATTACCGGTGGCTGCGCATGATGATCGCGCTGCTCGTGACCGAAATGGAGAAGGTCCCCGGCCGCCCGGCGACCGGGCACCCGATCCTGTTCATGCTCGATGAGTTCGCGGGGCTCAAGCGCATGGAGGTGATCGAGAACGCCGCGGCGCAGATCGCGGGCTTCGGCGTCAAGCTGCTGTTCGTGGTGCAGACGCTCGTGCAGCTGAAGGAAATCTACAAGGACGCCTGGGAGACGTTCCTCGGCAACGCGGGCACCAAGATCTTTTTCGACATCGAGGACGATTTCACGCGCTCCTACCTCAGCCGCCAGCTCGGCGAGCGCGAGATCACGCGGCAGACCCAATCGGGCAACCGCTCGCACTCCACCTCGTCGTCAACCACCACCGGCACGTCGGACTCGGCCACGGAAGGGCGCTCGCGCTCGGCGACGCAGGGGCGCTCGCAATCGACGTCGGAAGGGCAATCGACCTCGGACACGCGCGGGCGGAGCGAGGGCACCAGCTCCGGCGACTCCTTCAGCGAAGGGCGCTCGGGAGGGACGGATTTTTTCCTGTTCCAGCGCTTCCAGGGGCATGGCCGCCACTGGAGCCGCCAGAAGGGCAGCAACTTCTCGCAATCCTCGACTGACTCGGTCTCTCATTCGGACTCGCGGAACGTCTCAAGCTCGGCCTCGGAAAGCTCGTCGGTCTCGGACGGCGAAAGCGCCTCCACGTCAACCTCGCGCTCGCAATCCAGCTCGGAGTCGGAAACGCTCGGCAGCACGAGCGGGTGGAGCGAGGGCATCCACAAGCGCCTGCTCATGACGCCGGACGAAATCGGGCGATTCCTCGCACGGGTCGATGACCGCGCGAGCCCGACCTATCCCGGCATGATGGTGGTGCTGATGCCGGGACAGTTCCCGGCGGAGCTGCGCCGGGTGCGGTATTTCGACTCCGCGTGGTTCGAGCGCTGCTTCGATCCGCACCCGGACCATCCGCCGCCGCCAACCCTGGCCGAATGGGCGCGGCGCGACGCGGAGAAGGAAGCGGCACGCCTGGCTGCGGAAGCGGCGCGCCGCGCCGCCCAGCATCGCATCGAGATTCGCACGAAGGCCCCGGACGCGCCCGCGCCGCGCGAAAAGAGCCGGTGGCGGCCATGGTACTGGTTCGCGGCGATGGTGGCAGCAGTGACGGCCGTGCAATATCTCGGCACTCGCGATCAGGCACCCGGAACGCCGCCCCCGACGACGCAGGCAGATGAGCTTGCCAGGTTACAGGCGCAGATCGCGGCGACAAACAGGGAGATAGGAATTGAGACGGCTCCAGCCGCGCCCAAGGACGGTTGGGACGACCTTGCCGAGAAGATGCGCGCGGGCTTCGCGGAGCCCCGGATCTTGGCGCTCGGGGTGTCGGTCTGGTCCGCGCCGGGCGGCGCGGGGCAGGCGAACGGCACGCTGCCACGCGATACCCTGGTCGAGCCCGGCAGGCGCGAGCGCGACGCGAACGGATGGGAATGGATCTGGCTGCGGGGCCGGGACGGGGAGGGGCGGCAGGTTTCGGGATATGTGCGGGCCGATCTGGTCTCAAGCACCAAGATCGCCGCGCAGCCCGGCGGGCGCTGCGCAAAGGCGTATCGCAGCGAGCTCTACGGCGACACGCGGGCCTACAGGCCGGAGATCACGCAAATCATGACGACGCTGCCGGACGCCCCGCGCCCGGAGCTGCTTGCCTTCACCATACCGCCGAACACCACATTCGCGATCAACCGCTCGGTGCGCGGCGCGAACGGGTGGGAGTGGCACGTCATCCCGGTCCAGGAGGGAGGGGAGGCTGTCGTGCGCGCCGATCATCTGCGGCCCGCGCCGGTCGTCACCGCGACCGGCAACAGTTTCACATGCCGCTGACCTCCACTCCCGCGCGCGAGACGGCACCGGGCATCATTTCTCGGGGCCGCTTTTCTCCAGCTCCTTTTCCTTCTGCTCGCGGGCCTGAACCGCCCGCATCATATCGCGCCGTTCCTGCAGCCGCGCATCGGCGGCCGCCTTGTCCCTGCCGATATGGCTTTCGGCGTCGAGCTTGCGCATCGCGGCGGGCTCCATGGTGTGACGCGGCCCGTGGGACTGCACGGCGGTCTTCTCGGGCGGCGGCTCGCGCGCCTTGCCCTCAAGCGGCTCGGCCGCCTGCCCGGCGCGGGTGTAGGCGTCCTGAGCCTTTCCGCGATTGGCTTTCTCCCAATCGGTCGGGTCGGTGGGATCGGCCATGCCGGGCTGCTCCCGCGAGTGATGCGCGGGCGGCAGTGTCGGCAGGGAAGGGCAGGGTGTCTATATCAGATCCAGCCGACCGGCCAGCTGGCCGAGGGACCGAATTTGCTTTCCCGGAAAGCAAGCGGTCCGGCCGAGTCGGTACACCACAGGATCAGCAGGTCTGCTTGCCCAAATCCAGGCTACCTGTAGCGAACCGAAATCATCGGCGGCAAAGCGTCGGCACTAGTCTTGTCCCCGCCGGAATGGCTCTCAGCACTGCCTACTTGGAGTCCCGCGTTCTCACTGCCCGATAAGTTAAACGCTCTGCAACCATAATAAATAACACGATCAACGGTACATACAATACAACGAAAAGGCTGAGAATGGCGTCACCAAAGTCGCTGGGCTCACTGCCACATAACACAAAATCAGCAACCGCCTGCATTTTTATAGTAGTATGATTCACCCCTAGCGCCAACAGTACCGACATTACATACACTGTCACAATTCTCTGGCGGAGCCAGACATTCAATAACCACGCCAATGCATACCCGCCTGTCGCGCAGTATAAAAGGTAGCTGTAGAAACACATAATATTATGCTAGCATAGAGGTTCATCATTTACCAGTTGTGATCCTATCGGTCAGTTCTCTATGCGATTTTAAGGAATTACCGGGTCAATATTACTTGCCGTCGCCGGAGCCCAGACAATATCCGGCTTCCAGCCTGGCAACACCGGCGACTTCCATCTAAGAAAACGCGCGGTCGGGCGACCGGGGATCTTCACACCTGAGCGGATGAGGCTCGTATAAAATGTCGAATGAATTGTATTATGATCTGTGTTTTGAACACGAACACCTTGATAACGAGTTTTTCTCTTAATTGTGTCTATTGGACCGGCCCCAGGCAAGGGACCACCGAAGCGAATATCCTTGGTTTTGCGGCAAGTATCAGTTGCATAGAAGTTTTCGACATATTTTACATTTGTTGTGCTTAGTACATCGTAGAAAAATTTCTCGTTCTCTGGATAAAAAGGAATATAGTGATCCGAAATGCAGATGTCGCGCAAGGTTGGGTCATTGTATCCGACACCAAGCGGATCATCCAATATTGTAAATTGTTTTATGACAGTAGATTTTCTAATCTTATTTAGATGCCGCACGGCGAACGCATTGACCATCGAGCCTAAGCTATGCCCGATGAAATGTATATTTGGGTTGTATCCAGGTTTGATTTTTGCACCGTTATCAATATATGTTTTAACCTTTAAAGCTAAACGATTCCCGGCAAATTCTGTGGCATTAAATGCACGCGTGTATTCGGCTTTATATGTTAGTACTATCTGAGAGAGGCTTGCCGGTGAAACAACAGCCTCCGGCCATTCGTACTCCATGATGTTTGTATCGGTCGTGGCGATCCTTTCAGACCTCAAGCGGTCGTTGATCGCGACAGCGAGGTGGTGAAGATAGCCTGGGTGATCAAAATCACCGCCGGGCGCAAGGCCATGGGTTATTATAACGATGTTAGGCGCGGCTGGATTAATGGCAGGAACGCCTTCAATTCTATATCTTCCATCTTTAAGAGATGCATATGGGCCACGCAACGAGGGATCGAGATAATCCCAAGCGCGCCCGGTACCAGAAGTGATATTAGTAAACTGTAATTTAGCATACGAACGAGGGTATGGGGGATCAGGGTCCTGATCTAGAATGATGGCTTCGGGAGCGATCGGATCGCGCTTGCTGCCAAACACAAGAGGTTGGCCGTTCGCATCGAGGAGAAGGCCAGAATTGGTTGTCAGCACGAGGTCGCCGGGGAGATTGAAGCGGTGTCGGGCTACGGTGATGTCGAAGCGCGTGAATCGGCTGAGCGGGATAAGCTTGCCTGCGTTTGCAGGCCCGAGGAGCGCAGCCGGGATCTCGAAGGTGCCGCGTGCGCCAGGGTACAGCTGATATGGCGGGATGCCCGAGACAACCGGATCGAGGATGAGATTGTAGGTCGCGGCTTCGGGTTCGCTCACCTCGGCGGCCGCTATCGCGCCACCGGCGACGGCGACCATCCGCAGGGCGCGTGCCGCGCGTGCGAACAGCAGCCGGATCGAGCCATGCCAGGGGGCGGGAAACGAAGGCGCGGGAGAGAGACTATCTGACAAGGCGAACATCATTCATGCTCTCATGCAGATCAGGCGAAATCCGATCGGCAGCGGTTGGCTGCCCTGCTATCGCGCGACCATAGGTTACAGGGCGTTCACGCGCAACGCGCGCGCTGAGCAGAAACCTGTGAAGGCAGGGATGGGCCGAGCGTCCACAGATAGCGCTGGACAGGACCGCCGCAGAACGGACAAGCATGATGCGTCCCGCGCAGCGAAACCAGGCCTCCCCGAGGCCATTCCCTGACGATACGGCCACAGAATGAGCAGATACAGCCCAACCGGCACATCCTCGCGAACTCCGATCTGCCCAGGCGTACTGCGACCCTGGGGCGATTGCTGCGTGAAAATGAGCCCGGGCTTTCGGGAGAGCCCGGGCTCCAAGGGCCTACTTGCCGCCCCGACCGGCGCGCGCACCGTTCCCGAAATCTTGCGACGCGTTCGCAGGCACCGTAGCGGTCGGGTTCTTCTGGCCCCAATCGCGTCCTGCCTTCCAGACTGCCTCGTTAGCCATCGTCCTATCCCCATGCCGGACCATCCGACAGGCAACAAATACGCCCTGGGGTTGAGCGGAACCAGAATGTCAATCGTTGCGTCAGCGCTCCGCCTGCGCTTAGATCCGCTCACAATCGCTGACACGGATGTTTCCTAATGACTAAATTCACCGGAAAGCTAGATGACTACAGCAAATTGCGGGCTCGCCTGATCGAGCTGTATGATAACGGGTCTGGCGAGACTTCAAAGCGTCTCCTTGCCAACCTTGTCGCTTGCTTCCCGTCGGCTAAGACGCACATTCCCCACTATGCGACAATAGACAAGTTCCGAAATGGCGAAACAAAAAAATTCCAGAATGACGACGTTGCTCGCTATATATGGGATTACGTTTTTAAAGATGAAGAAGTTTCTCTGTTATCCAAAGCTCGCGATGAGCACGATTTTTATTACTCCTTCGCAGCTTTCTTTGATATTAACAAGCATAGAGAAGATCGTGCTCTCCGCTATTGGCCCGGCCGTTATGCAATTCATCATTATTCCGAACTATTTAATAATTATTCTCCTTCAATACCAAGCGCCATCCTAATTGGACAACTCGATATCAATGTCAGCTCAGATCCATCCGTGCTAACAGTGCAAGAGCAGCAATCGTATGATGGTCACCTCGGCCTAAACGAATCCAATGCCACGTATAAAGGATATCTGTTCTCTAAGGGTCCGCAGTTTTATATGGTTTTGCAGGAATCTCCACGAGAAACACCTAAATTCTACGTTATCTTCAAAGTTCAATACGAAGGTAAAACCATATCGTGGATGCGCGGCTATATGATGAAAGGGTCATACGACGATGGCCATGGCTACTTTCATTCTCCAGTATACATAACTCATTCCAAGGATGATGCGCCTGTTAAATGCAACATATTGCAAATCTCTGAGGTTTCTCATAATATCATAGAAGAACTTAATCGAGACAGGAGAATTATAAATGCGGAAGGAAGAACTTGATAATCCGGGGCCATTGTTATCGATCTCTCTGGCTTGTGATGTCGTCGATAAGAAGCATGCACTGGAATATTTCAACAGAGCAACGCATGCGTTCAGAGAGGCTCTTGGCGATAGACGTCCATATGGGAGCAAAGCAGATGAGATCTGTGAAGCAACCACAGGGCTTATTACCCTTGAGCTTCGCGGGATCAGGGACAGTCTTAATCGCAAGTTCGGCGGGAGAGATTTTCGCATCTAGTGGTGTAAATCATACGAACGATTCCCTTCGCCGATCACGTGCCAGAGCCGCGGCAAGCCGCTGAGACGCCGGGGTGTTGGCCGGCGCCAAGGGACTCGAGTGTCGGAGTTTCACCACTAGCTGGCCGGTGCCGTTACGAGATTCAGGTCGTTAGAAGCTTATGTTAAGGCGGTCGGACCACCTGCCATGGGCGTGGCTGCTCCCGAGCAAGCTGCTGTAAGGATCGCCGCACCCGGACATCCAGGATCACCCCGTATTCGCCTTACGCCCTCAAGGGCCGAAGTTTCTGATTCCGTCTGGCCATCCGCACGGCCCAGGCCAGCCTGCGGTAGATCCTCAGCCTTTCCCGGCACACATCGTCGTAGCCGGTTTCCCGCATCTCGTCCGTCATGATGCGCTGCAGGTGCGCCAGCTCGCGCACACGGCTCTCGGCATAGTCCTCCGCTTCCTCAAGATCGGCGAGGGGTTCGATCAGGCCGGGCACTTCCTCGGCCAGCTGGTCGGCCATGGGCCGGTTTCCTTTGCTGATAGGCTGTCGCTCCGGATTATAGCGGGTTCGCGGCGAGGCTCACGCACTTAGTCAAAAGGGACCCCTTTCGCCCGGTTATCCACCGCTTTCTAACCCGTTGAAACGCAAGGGGCTGGCAACGGTCAAAAGGGCCGGGCAAAATGTGCGGGTGAGAACCTACGGCAAAAAGCGCAGAACCACCCGGCGGGGTCCGCCGTCGCCCCCGTCCCGGAGCGAGGGGGCGGCAATGATCTTCGATCATGCCAGGAAGCTCTATCTTGAGAACCCGGACGCCGCGCCGATGGCCGAGGCCATGCTCGATGCCACCTTCACCGCGCTTGCCGGGATCGCCGACGACGGGCGGCGGCACGCCCTCGTGCGCCGGGCCTTCGAGCTGGCCTATGCAGAGCTGGGCGAGCCGTGAAGATCGGATATGCCCGCGTCTCCACCGATGAGCAAAACCTCGACCTGCAGCGCCATGCGCTCCAGGCGGCCGGGTGCGAGGCCATCTATGAGGATCAGGGAATCTCGGGCGCGGAGAATGCCCGCCCCGGCCTCGCGCAGGCGCTCGGGCGGATCGGCAGCGGCGACGTGCTGGTGGTCTGGAAGCTGGATCGCCTCGGCCGCTCGCTCTCGGGCCTGATCCAGTTTCTGGATGGGCTCGGCAAGGCGGGCGCGGGCTTCGCCTCGCTGTCGGAATCCATCGACACCACGACGGCCGGGGGCCGTCTCGCCTTCCACATGATCGGGGCCATGGCGGAGTTCGAGCGCGCGCTGATCGCGGAGCGCACGCGCGCCGGGATGCAGGCGGCGCGGCGGCGGGGCAAGCATGTCGGCCGTCCGCGCAAGCTCACCGCGCACCAGGTCGAGCACGCGCGCGAGCTGGTCGAGAAGGGGCAGGAGACGCGCGCCGGGGCGGCGGCGCTGCTCGGGGTCGATGAGAAGACGCTGAGAAGGGCGCTCAGGGTGGGGCGGGGATGACCGGCACGTATCTCGAACGGCACGATCCCGCGCGCGGTATGGCCCGGTTCTACACCGTGAGCCTCGCACCGACGCTGTTTGGCGAATGGGCTCTCGTGCGAGAGTGGGGCAGGATCGGCAGCGCCGGCACCGTGCGGGCCGACTGGTTCGGAAGCGAAAAGGATGCACGGGCGGCGTGCGAGGCCCTGGCGCAGCGCAAGAGCCGGCGCGGCTATCGCCGCATCGGCGCATGAAGGATCACCCCGTATTTGCCTTACGCCCTCAAGGGCCGAAGATTGCTCAAAGCACTCTCATTTTCTTTTCAGAAGTTGCTGCACCATTCTCATGTCGAAGCCGCGTAGAGAAGCTTCCTCAAGGCAATATGTCCATAACTTCATATTATCTTCTGTTTCTGCTCTCGGCGGTCTTGTTCTGCCTACTACAAAGCTATTCTCCAGCTGCCGGATCACGAGTGCAACCTGACCAGCAAACTCTTTGTCCGTCATCGTCTGCAGAAAACGATTGGCACGATAATGATTTCGCCAATGCTCATGTGTCTGTTTGATGGGATTTCTCTGCTTAATTTCCTCCGCAAGTGGCACAAAACTCTTTAAAACTTCGATATCATCACTACGGCCGAGGTCAAGTTGAACATCTTCGATGCATAGCGAGCCGGTCGACTCTATCCAGCTCTTTGTAAGAGCTGTCATATAGTCTGACGATCCAGGAAATCTAACTGCCATTGGTCCTTCAAGTGAGATAACCGGCTGCGTCATCACTCCGGATTGATGTGTCGTTACATGACTTTCATTAACAATGAGCGCCCAAGAAATTTCCTGATACCGGGTATCGTCACCGCTTTTTTTAAACATCATTTCGTTTATAGTCCGAACAATGAGAGATGGGGACAGAACTCCTATAGACTCATTAAGTATTATAATCAGCCCCCATGCATCTGGCAGATTTAATGCGGCTTTTGTGCTTCTTAATTGACGATTGGCCTTGCTGATAGACTTTTCCAAACTTCTTGTTAAACGCTGAATTATCTTTAAGCGAATGGCTGCACGATCCGGAAACTTCCTTAGTATGTTTTCGATATGCATTGACCCATAAAACACAGGGTATTCCGGCCTTTTTTTATGTTCAGACAAAACACTGTCTATGTGTTCAGAAACATCAGAAAGAAGAGATTTTACTTCAACGACAGCTTTTCGTTTGAATAACAGATAATCTGCCCGCTCAGACTGTTTACTTATATTTGGCAGAAGATCAATATTCTCTGCGTATTCGTATTCGTTTAAAAAACTAAGAAACCTTTGCTCCAGAGTGGCCTTCGCCTGATCTTCCGACATAGGCATCTCTCCTGCAAAAAATCCAGATCAATCCGCGTTCAGGTCACGCATGAGGTCGGTCACACTATCGAATCTGACGCCCTCGCCCCGGTCGGCCTCTGCCATGGCGGCAAGAGTAACGGCGTTCGGCACCTTCCCCTTCCCGATAGTCGCGGCATCGAGAACCGGTCTTTCTTTCGCGTCACGCAAGGCCAGCTCCAGAGAGGCGATGATGCCCTGCGGCCCTTCATCGCCATCAAGAACGAAACTGGCGGGCGGTTCAGCGTAGGAGTGGGGCTGTCCATCCTCATGGAAGTAGACTTCGTGCAAGGCAACCGTGCCGTCCGGGTGCCGGAGAATGCGATAACTCCAGCTCATGGACGCAAGGCCGCTGCGCCTGGCGCAGCATGGCGGGGCCGGACGCTGACGGTCACGTCAACCTCCTGGTCGAGGCGGTCCAGAATGGTCATCAGCCGGTCGATGGTGAACCGCCCGAGATTGGCGCGCCGGATGCGGGAGAAGTCGGCGGCGGCGATGCCGGTGATCTCTCCGGCCTTGCGCACGGTCAGGCTGCGGTCGTCCAGGACGCCGATGATCTGGGCGGCAAGGATCGCCCTTAGCTGTTCAAGCTCCGGGTTGGCATGTCCGAAGTCGCGGAAGACGTTCCCGCTGCCCCGAATGAGTTCCATATCGTCGGTCATGATAGCATCTCCTTTAAGCGTTTCAGGCGTTCGTGAATCAAATCCACTTCCATTTTTGGCGTTTTGATCCCTGACTTCGATTTCTTCTGGAAGGCATGGAGCACCCAGATATCCGGGCCGATCTGCACGGCATAGACGACGCGGTAAGCCTCGCCCCGGTGGCGCAGGGCCAGCTCGAACACGCCGGGTCCGGCCCCCTTGAAGGGTTTAGCGGTATCGGGATAGCGGCCCTCGGCGACGATGCTGAGCGCCCGCCCGATTTCGATCTGGGCCTCGACCGGGAACGTCTCGAAATCCTTCCGCGCGCCCTTCAGCCATGAAATCTGCCGGGTGTTTCTTATCATATAGCTATGTTGTCAAAAATGACAACATCCGTCAAGCAAAAATTACACGCTTTGCACGTCTTATTACGCATCGACGCCGCTTGTGAGCCCGTCGGGGCCCGTGGCGCAGCTATAGGCGGGCTCGCCCCGGCAGACCCTGAGCCATCCCTCGTAGCTGGCGGGCAGGGAGCCAAAGGCGCTTGCACCGTTGTCGGCCAGCCAACGCGCCAGGGCCTCGGGGCTGTCCATCACCGGCGAGAGCGGCGTTCCCTCGGTGCAGGTTTCGTACATCTGGAAGTGGGTTGCCTGCCGGGGCGTCCAGGGCGGCATGTCGTCAGCCAGGAGCGGCACGAAATGCCCGTGTTTGTCGGCCGGGTGTTGCCAGTCCGGCGCTGTTCTTCTGACTTCCCGCCCCATGCAAATATTACCTTTATATTTTGTAAATATCATGCAAGGTGCCCGGCCTTCAAGTCCAGCCCGCGCGGCAGCTCCGGTGCCGGAGTGCCGCCCCGGCCCAAACCGCTTGCTTTCCCTGAAAGCAAATCCGGCCTCTCCGGCAGCTGGATGAATTGAAAAAGGGTGACAGGCGAAAGCCTGCACCCCTGCCACGTGGCGAACGCGGGGGGCAGAGCGTCAAAGGCGGCGAAGCCGGGACCGGAAGATTTTTCGCTCGCGAAAAATACCGGACCCACCCTTTGGCGCGGCGTTGGCGGGCGGAGCCCCCAGCACCTTCTAAACCGACAAGATCAGCCGCGTGAGCGGCTGTCCTTTTTGCCGCTGTGAGGCGGCTTGTTGGCCCGTACCAAAGTGGCCGTGAACCTGTCAGGCGGCAGTTATACACGACGGTCGGCGTTCAACTACAGGAAGCTCTATAGGATCCTCTATAGGTAGGGGGGACCATTTCACCGTACCTGGGGGGACCATTTCACCGTAGGGGGGGACCATTTCACCGTACTCTAAGCGATTGAAAACATTAGAAACAGGCCCCAAACCGGCAGGGGGGACCATTTCACCGTGGATAAGCCGCGAAAATCACAGCTTCATCCACCGGGCCACGGCGGCGATTTTCAGAATTTCGGGAGGACGGCGGGCCTGCCCGGCAGGATGTGGAATCCGCCGGGAGCGTCTTCGAGCCGCAGGCCCGGAAAGACATGCTGGATCTTCTGCAGCGCGCCCTTCGCCTTCCTGCGGAAGTCGCGCATGTCGTCGTAGTCGGCCCCGACCTGGCGCATGAGGCCGCGCCACGGCACGAAGCGGCCCTGCCCTTTGCGCGTGACCAGAAAGGTCTGGTAGGTCGCCCAGGCATAGAGGTCGAGCGCCATGGCCGACCCCTTGAGGGCGGCGAGCGCGCGCATATCGACCGGAATCGGGTCGTGCAGGATGGCGGAGTAAAACTCCTCGCCCAGCTCAACCCAGCTTTCGAACAGGCTGCCCTGATCGGGGTGCTTGTAGTCCCACCAGGTCACGCCGCGCGGTGCGACCTGCATGTCGTTCCAGGCGGACCCGGTGCGGGTCCCGTCCTGCAGGGTTGCGTCAAGGCTGATGCGCGCCCGGAAGAGCCGCTGCATATGCTCGCGCAGTCGGTGCGCGTCGCCGCGCTTGCCGCCGCCGGTGGCGGGATTGAGGCCGAGCTCCTTCAGGAAGCTGTTGATGCTGCCCGAAAGCTCAAGGCGGCGGCTCTTCTGGCGGATGGCCTCGCGGGTCAGCCAGTAGAGCAGCAGGCGCGGCATGGTGCCGTAGGGGTAGAGCGGGCGCATTTTCTCATCCAGCGCGGGCTGGATGGTCAGGGTGATGTTGCCGTTGGTGCGGCGGAAGGCGGGCGCATGGCCGGGGTCGGAATGCGGCAGGGTGACCTGCACCAGATACTTCGTGAGAAAGGCCTTCTCGTCCTCGCCGGGGTCCGGCCTGTCCATGATATCGCAGGCGGCCTCGATCACCTTTCTCTGCTGGCGCGACGGGCGCGGGACCGAGGGCACCGCCTGCCCGATCTGGACAAACCCCGGCAGTTCGGATTGCGCTTCGTTTGGCATGGCGCGGATTGTAACAGCGCCGCGAAAGCGCCCCTACCGGATTTAGGGGCTAGCCGCCGCTCTATCCCCAGCTTTTAGAAAGAGACGAGCAACGGCTTGAGAAGTTGCAATGGGTCTCCTACCCATGGTCAGCCCGGCGGGATCGGTTGACGTACGGCCTTTCAAGAGGCACCGTCAAACCACTGAAGGATCACCGGTGAAATCCGACCGGCAGCTCCAGCCTCGGACAGGAAATTTGCGAAGCGGGGAAAAAAATGGAGCTGAAAGATTATGTTGGTGTGGCAGGTCTGACGGCCGCCGTTGGCGTCGGCATCTGGGTGGCGGATATCAAAAGCCGACTTGGCGCAACGGTGCCCACGAACGCAATAGTAGCATTTGATACAGCATGTCCAAAGGACGGGTGGGAGCCATATGGTAGAGCTAATGGCAAGTTTCTGCTCGGCGCGGATTCATCAGCGGGCGAGCCCGGAGGTAAACCAGAAATAACACTCAGTGAAGAGAATCTTCCGAAATTTACTTTAAGCGGGCAAACTGTATCAACAGAGATTATTTTATATACGCAAGCATATCAGCCAGGCACACCAGACACAAATCAACTTAATGCTCTTACGACGCAACGCAAGACTCACTCGGCTGCCGGTGATTTAAAATCTATAGAAACGCCTATTAAAATTCCAGGAACAGCGGCGACAATAAATTCTACAGAGAACATGACCGCCAAGCCAATTAATATTATGCCCCCGCACCTGCCAATAGTGTATTGTCGAAAAACGTAGCTAGCTTCAAGGTTCGTGGTCGGGCTCGCGGTCCCTGTCCGGGCCGGAGCCGCGGCGGGAGGCTTCACGGCGGCGGACGGCCTCGATCCTCTCCTCGCGCGCGGCGTCGATACGCCCTGCCCCGCCCGCGTCCGCCGTGTCC
>JBATRI010000567.1:0-1708 GCA_049292515.1 Geminicoccaceae bacterium | reverse complement strand
GCGCGCCGGGCGGCATGAGCGGCTGGGCGGAGTTCGGGCTCGCCTTCGCCATGTTCCTCATTGCCCACCTGATCCCGGCTCGCCCCGGGTTCAGGCCTCGCCTCGTCGGCCTGATGGGCGAGCGCGCCTACTTGGCGGTCTACGCCCTGGTGTCGCTCATCCTGCTGGCATGGCTGATCGGCTCCGCCGGGCGGGCACCCTACGTCCCCTTGTGGACGTTCGAGCCCTGGCACGCCTGGGTTGTCGCCCTGGCCATGGTGCCGGTCTGCCTGTTGACGGCGCTCGGGCTTGGCGTGCCCAACCCGTTCTCCTTCGGTGGTGGCGACGCGGCACAGTTCGATCCGGGTCGGCCTCGGATCGTCGGCGTCACCCGCCATCCGCTGCTGTGGGCGCTGGCCCTGTGGTCCGGGGCGCACCTGGTGGCCAACGGCGACCTCGCCCACCTGCTGCTGTTCGGTGGCTTGCTGGCGATGGCGATGGCCGGCATGGCGGCACTAGACCGGCGCTCCCGGCGGCGGCTGGCCGTGCGGAGCGTCACCGGCTGGCGGGCGGCGGACCTTTTCCGGGTGGCCGTCTCGATCCTGATCTACACGGCGCTCCTACTAGCGCACGAGCGGGTCATCGGTGTGTCGCCCCTGGCAATGCTCTAGCTGTCGTAGATCCGCTGCAGGTCCTGCATATGACCGAGCATTTGGTTGGCCATCGCCGGCCCCGTGATGCCTTGGGCTTCGAGGGCTGTGTTGCACGGATCGGTCTGGGTGGCATAGTGGAACGCTGACTACGTCAACGAACCTTGCATCCCTGCCGCGCCGTTCAATGACGGATCGACTGTCTGGCCGAAGCCTTGCAGGGGCTCGAGAACGATCACCAGCGTAGTGACGGCAGCTGCGGGGGTGGAGATGCTCACGACGACGCCGGACGACCACAACGCAATGTTGGCGGACCCGTGCGGTGCCCTGCGCACGGTGCCGCCGGCGATCTGGCGCGACCTCGCCAAGCGTCGCCAGCCGGCGGACGATCGGGCCGAGAAGCTGGTGGCCGAGCGACTCCTGGCCCACCTCGAGCGCTGCGGCTGGGAGTTCGGCCACCGGCCGCTGGGACGATGACGGGCGCCCGTAGCTGTTGCCGGTGCACTCTGTGGGCAGCGCCAGGGTGCGGGGTGCGGCGGGCTTGCGGGTGACGCGACGAAGGGCGCCCGACCTTGCGGCCAGGCCTGCCGGCAGATGGAATCTGCAGCGACCCGTTCCCGTCATCCTGCCTGCGCCGGCGAGACCGGCGAGAGAACCCACGGCAGGGACGGCTGCCCCGGTCGGGAGCAGCGCACGATACCTCACCGTGCTGAGTGCCGATCGAACCATTGAGGCCACCCGAGAAGGCGAGCAAAGCCTCTCTCCCGGCTGCCCAGCCAGGACCACCGCCGTGCTCGATTTTGCCCAGCACGAGGCTGATGGCGAAAGGTGGGCTGCCGCTGTCGCTGTCCTCGACCGATTAGACGAGGGTGGCGAAGTGGTCGTCGATCCGAAGAGCAGGGGCCTCGCCGCCGAGGGTGCCGTCCGTAGGCACGATGCAGGCGAGCCGATCTTCGGGCAGCATGTCTCCTACCCCTAGGGTGGCCAAGCCGACCCTCCACGGCCTTCAGGCAGCTCCCTGGCAGCGGCACGGGGACGAGCCCGCCACCGCCGGCACGACCCAGGCTGCCGGTATCCCC
>JBATRI010000566.1:0-5081 GCA_049292515.1 Geminicoccaceae bacterium | reverse complement strand
GAGCTGTACCGCCGCGCCCTGTCCCTGCCGCCGGAGCGCGGGTGAGCCGACAGCAGCGTGAGCGGGCGGGACGGCTGGCCGAAACCATTGCCGCCTGGCTGCTTCGGTTTCGCGGCTACACCATTCTCGCTCGCCGATACAGCTCGCCCGTAGGCGAGATCGATCTCGTGGCCAGGCGTGGCGATCTCGTCGTCTTCGTCGAGGTCAAGCAGCGGTCGCGCACGATCGATGCGCTGGCCGCTCTGCTGCCCAGGCAACAGGCGCGCATCGCGCGTGCGGCTGCGGCCTACCTGCAGCAACGGCCGCAGCTCGCCGACTGTGCGATGCGTTTTGATCTCATCGCCATCGTGCCTTGGCGACTGCCACGCCATGTACGGGATGTCTGGCGCGCCTGAGCTCACCAGCGCAGGCCAGCGTGCCGCAACAGTTTCTTGGTCAGTGTCGGCAGAGCCAGCTCGTTGAAGCGAGCAGGTGGCATCCATAGACCGTCGGATGTCGACGCGGCCCGGCCGCGCCACAGGTCAACCGTCAACTCGATGTGGGTGAAGACGTGCTTCACGGTCCCGGGAACGGCTACCCACGTGGTGGGCTGGGGTGCCGCCGACCGGGCTGCGACGGCAGCCGCCGGATCGGCGAGCCACGGTGTTGCGGGCAGCTCGATCATCCCGCCAAGCAGACCTTCCGGTGGACGGCGGCGGAAAAGGAAAGCTCCGTCGGCCCGCTCGAGCAGGAAGGCCGTGGCGAAGCGCGTGGCCCGGGCAGCCCTCGCCAGCTTGCGCGGGAAGGTCTCCGGGTCACCCCGCGACGCAGCGCGGCAGGTGGGCTGCCAGGGGCAGACGATGCACCCCGGACGGCGCGGGGTGCACACCAGGGCGCCGAGCTCCATCATCGCCTGCGCGAAATCTGCCGGCCGGTCCGCGGCGGCAAGCCGTTCGGCAGCCATCCGCAGCTGCGGGCGGGATCCAGGCAGGGGAGCCTCGATAGCCAGGAGCCGGCTCAGCACCCGTTCGACGTTGGCGTCCACGGCGACCATCGCCTGGCCGCCAGCTATCGCCGCAACGGCGGTTGCCGTGTAGGGTCCCACCCCCGGCAGCGTCAGCAGCTCGTCATATCGCAGCGGGAGCACGCCGCCATGATGCTCCACGACGGCTTTGGCGCACGCGTGCAGCGATCGCGCACGCCTATAGTAGCCCAGGCCCTGCCAAGCATGCAGCACGTCGTCGAGCGGTGCCGCAGCCAGTGAGGGCAGGTCGGGAAAGCGCGCCATGAAAGGCTCGAAACGCCCCCGCACGGTTGCCACGGTCGTCTGCTGCAGCATCAGCTCGCTGACCAGGACACGCCAGGGGTCGGGCCGCGCACCGGGAAGCGCGCGCCACGGCAGGGCACGGCGGGCGCCATCATACCAAGCCAGCAGGCTGGAGCGCAGCGCCGCGGTCGGGAGGTCGTGTGGGGCGTCGGCTGGCCGTCTCGGAGCGGGCATGCTAGCTTAAAGTCGATCCTAATGGATGATGGTGAACACAAGGTGGCGGCGGACCAGGGGTCGCGGCAAGGGCGGAGCGGTCAGGCGGGCCGACAGGTGGCACGTCTGCTCGGTGCCATTCTCGACCCGGCTGCCCGGCGGCGGGGATTCACCGAGGCCAGCCTGCTCGCCGACTGGTCGACGATCATCGGGCCGGTGTTGGCACGGCGCTGCCAGCCGTTGCGGGTCGAGCATGCGCCGGGGCGCCGGCGAGGCGGCATCCTCGTGCTGCAGACGAGCGGCGCCGCGGCCATCGAGGTGCAACACGCAGCGCCCCAGCTCATCGAGCGAATCAACACCTATTTCGGGCATCGCGCCATACGCCAGCTGCGGCTGCTGCAAATGCCGCTGCCGCCGGTGGCACCGCCGGTTCCCCCGCCGGCGCCCTTGCGGCCGGAGGACGAGGCCGCGATTGCGGCCGGCGTCAGCGAGATCGACGATGGCGAGCTGCGGGACGCTCTGCTGGCGCTGGGCCGCGCCGTCCGCCGGCGGCACTGACGCCCGAGGCCTTGCTCCACCGCATCACCGCCCCTATAGCACCTTTGGCTGGTTCAGGAGGTTGATCACCGATGCGTCTGCGGCTGCGGTTCGCTGTGTTGTGCATTCTAGGGGCTCTTTCATTCGGCGCCGAACGTGCGTTCGCCGTCGATTTGGGTGACCCCGCCATCGGCGATCCGGCGGCACCGGTCACCATCATCGAGTATTCGTCCCTCACCTGCCCTCACTGTGCGGCGTTCCATGCGAAGACGCTGCCGGAGCTAAAGCAGCGCTACATCGATACGGGCAAGGTACGGCTCGTGCTGCGCGATTTTCCGCTCGACGAGACCGCGCTCAAGGCGGCGATCGTGGCGCACTGCGCCGGCCCGGAGCGCCAGCCGCAGTTCGTCGAGGTGTTCTTTGCCCAGCAGCAGAACTGGGCTCGGGCCGCCGACCCGGTCCAGGCGCTCAAGCAGCTGGCCAAGCTCGGTGGTCTGGGAGAGGCCCAGATCGACGCCTGTCTCGCCGATAAAGAGCTCGAGAGCGCCATCCTGCAGGCGCGCCTCGACGGCGAGCAGAAATACAAGATCAACTCGACGCCGAGCTTCATCATCGACGGCAAGACGGTGTCCGGCGAGCAGAGCGTGGATGCGTTCGCCGCGATGATCGATCCGCTGCTGCCGAAGTAGCGCCGCGGCTGGGCTTTTGCGGGGCAGCCGACCCTGATATGGTCGGCTAGCTTCACAACATATTGCGCGCCCGCCATTGGAAATTACCAGACTTCGCGTTAGCGGCTTCAAGTCCTTCTCCGATCCGGTCGAGCTGCTGCTTGAGGCAGGCCTGACGGGGATTGTCGGCCCGAACGGCTGCGGCAAGTCCAACATCGTCGAAGCGTTGCGCTGGGCCATGGGCGAAAGCTCGGCCAAGGGTCTGCGCGGCGACGAGATGGACGACGTGATCTTCAACGGCTCGACGACGCGGCCGGCGCATGACGTGGCCGAGGTTCGCCTCAAGCTGCGCGGGCACGCGAATGGGCTGCCGGGGATCGAGGATTCCGACGAGCTCGAGGTCTCGCGCAAGATCAGCCGCGGCGTCGGCTCCGCCTATCGGATCAATGGCCGCGAGGCGCGGGCCCGCGACATCCAGCTGCTGTTCGCGGACGCCGGAGCCGGTGCCAGGAGCCCGGCGATCATCGGCCAGGGCCAGATCGGCTTCATCGTCGACTCCAAGGCCACCGACCGGCGCCGCCTGCTCGAGGACGCGGCCGGCATCGGTGGGCTGCAGTCGCGCCGCCGCGAGGCCGAACTGCGGCTGGAAGCCACCCAGGCCAATCTGCAGCGCGTGCTGGATCTCCTGGCCACCCAGGAATCGCGCCTGACGGAACTCGGCAAGCAGAGCCGCCAAGCACAGCGCTATCGCAAGCTCGCGGCCGAGTTACGGGGCGGCGAGGCGCTGCTGCTGCTGGCTCGGCATCGGCTCGCCGCCTGTCTTGCCGACGCCGCCGTCGCCGCGGTGAGCGCCGCCGCAGCAGCGCAGTAACAGGGGCTCGAAGCGGCGACGACGCTTCGCCGCGCTCGGGCCGAGGCGGCGGCACGGCTGCCCACCTTGCGGGAGACCGCGGCCGAGCTGCAGGCTACGACGGCCGGCCTGCGCGAACGCCTGACCAGTCTGCGCGCCACGACGGATCGCGATGCCGCTCATCTGAGCGCACTCGTCCGCCAACGCGACGACGTCGAGGCCGATCATCTCAAGGCTACACGCGCGGCGACCGAACTGCACGAGACCGCGAATGGCCTGCAAAACGAGCTGGCCTCGCTCGCCGCCAGCCACGAACAGGCGGCACTCCACCTCGATGAACTGGAGCGTGCCGACGCCGCGGCAGCGGACGAGCTCGGCAAGGCCCAGAGCGGTCTCCATGCGAACGTGGCGCTGGCTGCCGACGCTCGGGCGCAGATGGCTGCGGCGGACGAGCGACTGGCGACGCTGCGCGCCCGCCGGGACGCGATCGAAGGCGAGAAGGCGGCCCTGCCCGATATTGCCGACGCACGCGCCACGCAACAGCGGGCCGAGGCGAATCTCGCCCTGCAGCTGAAGGCGCTGGGCGAGGCGCGGGCGCAGCTGGCCACAGCCGAGGCCGAGCTTCAGGCGATCGAGCCGCAGCGCGAGGGGCAGCGTGCGGTCTCCCTGGCAGCAGAGCAGGATCTCGCCCAAGCGCGCCAGCGCCTTGCGGCCGAGGAGCTGCGGCTACGGGAGACCCGCGCCGCCGCAGCTCGACTGGCCGAGCAGCGCGCGGCCCTGCAGCGAAGCGAGGAGCGATTGGCAGAGCGTCGCGCGTCGCTTCAAACACGCACCCAGACCTTCGCGCGCACGGCGTCGGACGCCGACGTCACGACGCGTCAGGCGGAGCTCGCTGCTGCCGAATCGGAGCTCGCTGCTGCCGATTCCGTGCTCGACGAGGCTCGCGAGGCTCTGGCAGCGGCCGAGCAGGAGCGCAGCGACACGACCGCCACATGGCGAGATCTGCGCCGGTCCGCCGACGCCGTTGCCGCCGAGGTCCGGGTCCTGGAGAGCCTTGCCCCAGAGACCGAGATGGCGGGCCTGCTCGACCTGCTCGAGGTGCCGGACGAGCTGGCCACGGCCATTGCCGCCGTGTTGGGCGACGACCTCCTTGCCGGCACGGATAGCGAAGCAGCGCGATACTGGCGGGAATTCGATACCCCACTGGCAGGACATGGTGACCTGCCGGCGCTGCCGACGGGACTGGAGACACTGCTGGATCGCATTCGAGCGCCAGCCGTCCTCCACCGCAGATTGCGCCAAATCGGCCTGGTCGATCCTGCGCTTGCCGCGACGGCTCAACTGCTGCTTCATCCCGGGCAACGGCTGGTAAGCATCGACGGTGGCCTGTGGCGCTGGGACGGCTTCGTCCGGGCGCCCGGCAGCGAGGATGCGGCCGCTGCCAGGGTCCGCCATCATCTGCGGCTGCATACGGCCCGCGACGAGGCGACGGCACTCGCGGCCGGCTTGGTGGAGCGCGAGGCGGCAACGGCCGCGGCCGAACAAGTGGTGCTGGCGGCGCGAGCGC
>JBATRI010000565.1:0-1745 GCA_049292515.1 Geminicoccaceae bacterium | reverse complement strand
GGCTTCCTGTGGCCGGTCCGCGGCACCATCGCCAGCGCCTTCGGGCCCAAGCCCAACGGCGCCCGCAACGACGGGATCAACATCCAGGCGCCCGAGGGCACGCCGGTGCTGGCGGCGGAGAACGGCGTCGTGCTCTATGCCGGGGACGAGATCCCGGGCTATGGCCGCATGCTGCTGATCGGCCATGCGGACGGTTTCATGACCGCCTACGCGCACAATGAGGAACTTCTGGTTGCCGTGGGCACCAAGGTGCGTCGTGGGCAGCCCGTGGCGACGGTCGGGCGGACCGGCGACGTCGCCACGCCGCAGCTGCACTTCGAGCTGCGCGACAACAAGGAGCCGATCGACCCGATCGTGCATCTCGACGGCGATGCGATGCGCGTCGCCAGCGTGAGCTGAGCCCGCTGGCCTAGCCGTACCGTCCACCGTCCCGGCCGATGTACGGCCGGGCTTGCAGTGCAACATGGCCACGCGCTAGAGGATTGGCCGCACAAACTGCGGGGTCCGGTTTCGGACGCTGTTCCTCAAAGCCGTGGCGGAGGCGCGAGCCGGACGTGTCGGATGTGACCCGGAAGGCGGCGCTCGGGACCGTGGCTCATGTCGCGGCCTGGTTGTGCCTCAGTATCTGCGGTTATATCGTGGCGGTGGTGCTGGCGCGCGCGCTGGGGCCTGCGGCCTACGGTGTCTACGGGGTCGTCTACAGCCTGCTGGTGGTGCTCGAGCTGACCGGCAAGCTGGGCATTCCGCAGGCGGCGATCCGTCTCGCCGCCGAGCGGCTCGGCCCGGCGCTCAGTCTCGAGGCCACGGCGCTGACGCTGGGCTGTGGCGCCTACTTATGCCTGTTCGCCGCGGTCTTCGCCGCGGCACCGGTACTGGCGCACGTGCTGGACGTCCCCGACGGCACCCGGCTGTTCCGCATCGCGGCACTGGACATCCCGTTCTACGGCGTCTTCGCCAGCCTGCTCAGCATCCTCAACGGCCGGCGCGCCTTCATGCGCGAAAGCTCGGTGTTCGCCTTCTACGGCATCGCCCGCACCCTGGCGGTGCTGGGGCTGGTCTGGATCGGGCCTTCGATTGAGGGCGCGCTGATCGTCAACATCGTGGTCTCGGTGGCCTCGGCGCTGATCGCGGCCGCGGCGGTGGGGCCGGCGGCCTTCCGGCCGACCCTGGCCGAGCGCCGGCCGATCCTGCGCCTGGCCGTTCCCGTGGCCCTGCTCACTGCCGGCACACAGATCCTGCCTTCGCTCGACCTCTGGGTCCTGAGTGCGGTCGGCGGGCACCTGCCGGCGGCCGTCCGGGGGACCTACATGGCGGCGCTCAACGCCGCCCGCATCCCGGGCTTCCTCGCCAACGCCATGACCTCGGTCCTGGTGCCGTCGATCGCGGCTGCGCTGGCGGCCGGCGACATGGATTCCGCCCGGCGCACCATGCAGGGTGCGATGCGCTTCATGCTGGTGGTGCTGCTGGGCCTGTGCGCCCCGATCGCGGCCAACGCCGACGCGGTCATGGTCCTTTTGTTCTCCAGCGACTATGCCGGCGGCGGGCCCATCCTGGCGGTCCTGGTCTTCGGCCAGGGCCTGTTCATGACGGTGCTGCTGACCTTGTGCAACGTGCTCTTCGGCGGCGGCCGCACCGGCGCCGCGGCGACGCTGGCACTGGCTCTGGTGCCGGTGCAGGTCGGGCTCACGGCGCTGCTGGTGGTGCACTTTGGCGCGGTCGGCGCCGCCTTCGGGACACTGCTGGGG
>JBATRI010000564.1:0-23227 GCA_049292515.1 Geminicoccaceae bacterium | reverse complement strand
GCGCTGACCCGCGCCGGCCACCGTCTGGCGCCGCCGCTCAGGCAACCACCAGCGGCTCCGACCGTACACTGACATCCCGGGCCGTGCAGCGACCGAGGTCGCGCTGGATCTTTGGGCTGGACGGCTTGGCCTTCAGCCGCGGTGCCAGCAGGCCCCGAGCCAGGGACCATTGGCGGTCGCGGATGGCCGCCTCGATCAGCGTCAGATCGAGCAGGTCACGCTGGGCAGCACTGCCTGTCATCAGTCGCTGGTGCGGCCGCATGGCCAGGAGAAGGTCGACCGCGGCACCGTAGGCACGGTGGGCAAAGGCCGTCATCGCCCGTGCCGCCGGCAGGCCAACGAGGCGTGCCATCGTGGCGCGATCCCCGGCACCGGCCGCCTGCTCCTCAAGCGAGCGCAGCAGCTCCCGGAGCGCGAAATCTCGTCCCGCCGCCGCCAACGCCACCGCCAAGTGCACGTCGTCGAAGACATGCACGCGGGTCAGGGTATGCGCCACCATGCGGTCGGCAAGCTCGTCCCAACGCTCGCCCACAGCCACGCCGGCCAGATGCAGGCGCCAGAGCAACGCCGCGGCATCGCACAGATTGAGCATGATGCTGCGCCGCCCGGGTCGGAGCAGGCGGTCATAGACCGCAAGAGCGGCAGCCGGGTCGTCCCGATCGACATGATAGAGCGTCAGGTGCCAGGCGTTGTGCACAGCGAAGTAGCAATCGCCCCCCCCCCAGTCGCCCTCGCGCTCCTCATACCAAGCAATGCCTTCCGCATCACGGCCTTGCATCTCCAGCACGTGGCCGACCGCGTGGATACCCCACACGTCCTTGGGATTGCGCCCCACCGCGGCGCGGGCCAGCGCTTCGGCCTCCGCATAGGCACCCGCCTCCTCGAGGCCGAACGCCAGCATCGACTGGACGAAGCCGAACCCTGGCAGGTCGCGGCTCCAGTGACGCATGGCCAGCGCCGGCCGGGCTTCGAGGGCGGCTCCGGCACCACTGAAGAAATCGGCCTGATGGGCGAACATCAGGGCCAGAAGATCGCGCGGATGGGCGAGAAGGATCGCATCGAACGCCCGGCTGGAGCGGACCAAATCCCCTTGGGCCCACGCCCTGGCAGCAACCAGATGCAGGCGCTCGCGCTCGTTGGCCTGTGCTGCCAGCGATTCCGCCGCTGCTAGGCTGACCGCGGCCTTGGCGCCGAAGCCCGGCTGCAGGGCGAACAGAAAGACATAGGCGCGGAGCAGGTGACCCAGCATCAGCTGCGGATCGAGCGCAAGGGCGGCCTCGATCTTTCCAACCGGGTCGCCACTATATCCCAGCACATCGGTGAGCGCCGCCTCGAGTCGATCGGTCGAGCCGACGTCTGCCGCCGTCATCGGTTCGCCACGGGGATCTGTGATCTGCATCGACGCCCTCCGCCCTGCTTGTGCGCGATCCGAGGCTCGCAGACTGCTTTCGCCGACCCAACCCACAACGCTGTGATGGTCGCGTGATGGCCAGACGGTTGGCCGATTGACAAGCCGGCACTCTTGGCGCAGTTCCTTAATGGGTAGTCGCAATGCGACAGCTTGGCATGATTTCTGCTTTTGCCACAATAACTGTGCGGCAGAAGCGATGCTTGAGTAGCTGGATACCGCGCCACCAGTCTCACCTGCGAGAACAACCAGCAATGAACTATTTCTTGCAGCAACTAGTCAACGGGGTGACGCTGGGTTCCATGTATGGGCTGATCGCCATCGGCTACAGCATGGTTTACGGCATTATCGGCATGATCAACTTCGCTCACGGCGAAGTCTACATGATCGGTGCGTTTCTCACGATCATCGTCTTCACGCTGCTGGGCATGATCGGCCTGACGTGGGTGCCGTTGGCGCTGCTCACCGTGCTGATCGTCGCCATGCTGGTCACCGCCACCTATGGCTGGGCGATCGAGCGCCTGGCTTACCGGCCCTTGCGCGGCTCGTTCCGGCTGGCACCGCTGATCTCCGCCATCGGCATGTCGATCTTCCTGCAGAATTTCGTCCAGATCGTGCAAGGCGCCAACGTCAAGCCTCTGCCGCCCAAGATCTCGGGCGGCTTCGTCTTCGGCGAGGGCAGCGGCTTCACGGTCCAGATCGGCTACACGCAGATCTTCGTGATCGCGCTGACACTGGTGCTCATGACCGGCTTCTCGCTCCTGATTGCACGCACGCCGCTCGGCCGCTCGCAGCGCGCCTGCGAGCAGGACCTCAAGATGGCTGGCCTGTGCGGTGTCAATGTCGATCGAACGATCTCGCTGACCTTCGTCATGGGGGCGGCGCTGGCCGCCGTCGCCGGCATGATGGCCGCACTCTACTATGGGGTGGTCGATTTCTTCATCGGCTTCCTCGCCGGCACCAAAGCCTTCACCGCGGCCGTTCTGGGTGGCATCGGCTCGATCCCTGGCGCCATGCTGGGGGGTATGGTGCTGGGTTTGGTCGAGGCGTTCTGGTCCGGTTACTTCAGCATCCAGTACAAGGACGTAGCCGCCTTCGGCATTCTGGTCGTCGTCCTGATCTTCCTTCCCACGGGCCTGCTCGGGCGGCCCGAGATCGAGAAGGTCTGAGCGATGGCCAACACCGCCACGGTCGCCGCCGGCCGCACCGACGCCTACGCGCCGGCGCTGAAGGAAGCGCTGCTCGCCGCCATGGTGACGTTCGTCATGCTGGCACCACTCATCGGCATGCGGACCGCGAGTGGCCCCGACGGCATGACGCTGGAGTTTCACTTCGGCTTCGTCTTTCTCGCAACCGCCGTCGTCTTCTTCGGTCGATTGCTGATGATCGCCTGGGGTGCACGCCCGGGCGCGCTGGCCGCACCATCCGTCGGGCTCGCCCGCATCGGGGCGTTCGTCGCGGCGCGCTCTTGGTGGCTGGGTGCCTTCGGCCTGATCTTCGCGTTCGCCCTACCGTTCCTGCCGTTCTCGAACCGATACGTGGTCGACATCGCCACCACCGTGCTGATCTACGTCATGCTCGGCTGGGGCCTCAACATTGTCGTGGGCTTGGCCGGCCTGCTCGATCTCGGCTATGTCGCGTTCTATGCGGTCGGCGCCTATTCCTACGCATTGTTCGCACAGACTTTCGGTCTGGGCTTTTGGACCTGCCTGCCGCTCGCCGGTCTGCTGGCGGCGAGCTTCGGCGTGATGTTGGGCTTTCCGGTCCTGCGGCTGCGCGGCGACTATCTGGCGATCGTGACGCTGGGCTTCGGCGAGATCATCCGCATTGTGCTGCTGAACTGGTATGAGGTTACCGGCGGCCCCAACGGCATCTCCAATATCCCGCGCCCGAGCTTTTTCGGCATGGCCTTCGACCGCTCGCCGCCCGAGGGCGAGGTGGCCTTCCACCAGTTCTTCAACATCAGCTTCTCGAGCCAGCATCGGATCATCTTTCTCTACTTCCTGATCCTGCTGCTGGCGCTGCTGACGAACTTCGTGGTCCTGCGGCTGCGCCGCCTGCCGATCGGGCGGGCCTGGGAGGCTCTGCGCGAGGATGAGATCGCCTGCAAAGCGCTGGGCATCAACCCGACCAACACCAAGCTCACCGCCTTCGCCCTGGGCGCCATGTTCGGTGGCTTCGCCGGCTCATTCTTCGCTACCCGCCAGGGCTTCATCAGCCCCGAGAGCTTCACCTTCATCGAGAGTGCCACTATCCTGGCCATCGTCGTGCTCGGTGGGATGGGAAGCCAGATCGGCGTCGTGCTCGCTGCCACCCTGCTCGTGGTGCTGCCGGAGATGGCCCGCGGCTTCGCGGAGTATCGGATGCTGGCATTCGGCGCCGCCATGGTGGCGATCATGGTATGGCGCCCGGGGGGCCTGCTCGGCCGGCGCGACCCGACCATCCTGCTGCACGGGTCCGGGAGCGGGGGGAAGGCCGCATGAGCGTCGCGCCCATGCTCGAAGTCGAGCATCTCACGATGCGGTTCGGTGGTCTGGTCGCAGTCAACGACCTAAACTTCGTCGCCGCCCAACGCGAGATCACCGCGATCATCGGCCCCAACGGTGCCGGCAAGACGACGGTCTTCAACTGCCTTACGGGCTTCTATCGACCCACGGTCGGGCAGCTGACCTTTCATGGCAAGAACGGCCCTGCCCTGCTCGAGCGGATCGACGGCTTTCGCATCCCGCGCGAGGGCCTCGCCCGCACCTTCCAGAACATCCGCCTGTTCGCCGCCATGACCGCGCTCGAGAACCTGATCGTGGCGCAGCACAACCGTCTGATGAAGGCATCCGGCTACAGCATCATGGGACTGTTGGGCCTGGGCCTCTACCGCCAGGCCGAGCGGGAGGCCATCGATCTCGCCAAGTTCTGGCTCGACCGCACCGGGCTCACCGCCAAGGCCGACTGGAACGCAGGCTCGCTGCCCTACGGCGACCAGCGCAAGCTCGAGATCGCGCGCGCGATGTGTACTCAGCCGCTGCTCCTGTGCCTCGACGAGCCGGCCGCAGGCCTCAACCCGCGCGAGACCGCCGACCTGTCCCAACTCCTGCTGGGTATCCGCGAGGAGCAGGGTTTGGCCATCATGCTGATCGAGCACGACATGGGCATGGTGATGCGGATCTCGGACCATATCGTGGTGCTGGATTACGGCCGCAAGATCGCCGACGGGCCGCCCGAGGCGATCCGCAGCGATGCCGCCGTGATCAAGGCCTATCTCGGCGAGCCTGACGACGAGGCGCTGCCGCCCGAGGTGGCCGCCGACCTTGCCGCCGAGGGAATCGCATGATGCTCCGGCTGGAGGACGTCCACACCTATTATGGCAACATCGAGGCCCTGAAGGGTGTCACCGTCGACGTCGAGCAGGGCCAGATCGTCACCATCATCGGCTCCAACGGTGCCGGCAAGTCGACGCTGCTGATGACCATCTGCGGCAGCCCCAAAGCGTCCAAGGGGCGGGTCGTCTACGAGGGCCGCGACATCACGCGGCTGGCGACCTACGACATCGTCAATCTCGGCATCAGCCAGGCCCCGGAAGGCCGGCGGATCTTCTCACGGATGTCCGTGCTCGAGAATCTGCAGATGGGGGCCGTGCCCAGCAAGGGGCGCTGGTTCGACGAGGACGTCGAGAAGGTGTTCACGCTGTTCCCGCGGCTGAAGGAGCGCCTGCATCAGCGCGGCGGCACCCTCTCGGGCGGCGAGCAGCAGATGCTGGCCATCGGCCGCGCCCTGCTCGCCCGCCCCAAGATGCTGCTGCTCGACGAGCCATCGTTGGGTATCGCGCCGATCCTCGTCCAGCAGATCTTCAAGGCCATCGTCGAGATCAACCGCACGCAGGGCCTGACCATACTGCTCGTCGAGCAGAATGCGTATCAGGCGCTGAAGATTGCCCATCGCGGCTATGTTCTGGCCACCGGCCGCATGGTGATGTCGGGCACGGGCCAGGAGTTGCTGGCCAACCCGGAAATCCGCACGGCCTATCTCGAGGGCGGCCACTGAGCATGGACACGCTGACGGCGCTGTTGGGCACCACACCGGCCATCTTCATCGGCTTGACCGTGATCCTGGTGGGTGGTGCCGCGATCCTCACCGGCCGTGCGATCGGCGGCAACTGGAAGCCCGCGAGCCAAGTGATCGCCGCCTGCTTCGGCTTGGCACTGATCGATCGGTTTTTGATCTACGCCCTGTTCCAGGGCACGCTGGTGAACTTTTGGGGTATCCTCGTCCACTATGTCGTGCTCGTGGCTATGGGCCTGGCCTCGTGGCAAATCGCCCGCGTCAGCAAGATGGTGGGCCAGTACCCGTGGCTTTACGAGCGGACCTCACCTTTCGCGTTCACCGAGTTGCGGAAGGATTGACGCGTCGCAAAGGTTGCCCGGCGGCGTGGAATGCAGCTTGTCAATATGCTGGTCCAGCACGGATAATCGGGCATGAGGGGCGAAGGCGGGCGCCGGGTGCGCGGGCCGTCGGCCGAAACGAAGCAACGCTAAGGAACGATCCATGCGTCGTATGACCACAGCGCTCTTGGGCGCATCGGCACTGGCAGTGCTCGGCGGCAGTGCCGCCTGGGCCGACATCACTATCGCG
Organism: Geminicoccaceae bacterium; assembly: GCA_049292515.1. Taxonomy (GTDB): domain Bacteria; phylum Pseudomonadota; class Alphaproteobacteria; order Geminicoccales; family Geminicoccaceae; genus Benzoatithermus. The sequence goes on along the minus strand of JBATRI010000564.1, from coordinate 17,193 downwards.
ACCGCCGGCCCGATGACCGGGCAGTATGCGGTTTTCGGCGAGCAGATGAAGCACGGCGCCGAGATGGCGGTGAAGGACATCAACGCCAAGGGCGGCATCAACGGCGAGATGCTGGTGCTCGAGGTCGGTGACGACGCCTGCGACCCGAAGCAGGCGGTGGCGGTGGCCAACCAGTTCGTCAACAAGGGGGTCAAGTTCGTGGCCGGGCATTTCTGCTCGGGCTCGTCGATCCCGGCCTCGCAGGTCTACAACGAGGAAGGCATCCTGCAGATCTCGCCTGCCTCGACCAACCCCACCCTGACCGAGCAGGGCTTCGACAACGTCTTCCGCACCTGCGGCCGTGACGACATTCAGGGCCAGTATGCCGCCAACTATGTCATCGACAACAAGGTCGCGACGAAGATCGCCATCCTTCATGACAAGACCGCCTACGGCAAGGGTCTGGCCGACGAGTTCAAGAAGGAGCTCAACGCCCGTGGCGTCGAGGAGGTGATGTACGAGGCCATCACCGCCGGCGACAAGGACTTCACGGCGCTGATCACCAAGCTCAAGGAAGCCGGCGTCGAGCTGATCTATCTCGGCGGCTACCACACCGAGGCCGGTCTGATCACGCGCCAGGCGCATGAGCAGGGCCTGAGCGCCAAGATGATGTCCGGCGATGCGCTGGTCGACAAGCAGTACTGGGAGATCACGGGCCCGACCGGCGAGGGCACTCTCATGACGTTCGCCCCGGACCCGCGCAAGTCGCCGGCCGCCTCGAGCGTCGTGGCTGAGTTCAAGAGCAGCGGCTACGATCCCGAGGGCTACACGCTCTACACCTACGCTGCCATTCAGGCCTATGCCGACGCGGTCACCAAGGCCGGCTCGACGGATGTCGAGGCGGTTGCCGATGCCCTGCGCGACGGCAGCTACGAGACGGTGCTGGGCAGCTTGGCCTTCAACGAGAAGGGCGACGTCAAGGAGCCCAAGTACGTGATGTACGTCTGGAAGGACGGCAATTACGGCGAGCTCTGAGCCGCAAAGGCAAACGCAGCGACGGGGAATCGGGCCTTCGGGCCCGATTCTCGTTTTGCGGCGCTGCAGAACACGATCATCGGGCGGCCTCGGCTGGGCAAGCACCCGAATTTCCGCCATACCCGTAACCGTGCCGTGTATCGAGCGGCCGGGAGGTCTGACGTGCCGATCGTCAATCGGATTGCCGAGTACCAGGATGAGCTGACGGCGTGGCGGCGCCACCTGCACGAGCACCCGGAACTCGGTTTCGAGGAGGTGGTGACGGCGGCGTTCGTGGCCGACAAGCTGCGCGCCTTCGGCGTCGACGAGGTGCACACGGGCGTTGGCCGTACCGGGGTCGTGGCGGTGATCCACGGCAGCGCCGAAGGCCGACAGATCGGGCTGCGGGCGGACATGGACGCGCTCCCGATCCAGGAGGAGACGAGCCTGCCCTGGGCCTCGAAAGCGGCCGGCAGGATGCACGCCTGCGGTCATGACGGGCATACCACGATGCTGCTCGGGGCCGCGCGCTATCTAGCCGAGACGCGCAACTTCGCCGGCACGGTCTATCTGATCTTCCAGCCGGCGGAGGAAGGCGGCGGCGGCGGCCGCGTGATGGTCGGCGACGGCCTGTTCGAGCGCTTTCCGGCCGAGCAGGTGTTCGGTCTGCACAACTGGCCCTATGCCCCGACCGGCAGCTTTGCGATGTGCAAGGGGCCGGCGATGGCGTCCTCCGACGAGTTCACGATCGAGCTTGTCGGCACCGGCTGCCATGCCGCCTGGCCACATCTCGGCCGCGACCCCGTCGTCGCGGCAGCGGCACTGGTGCAGTCACTGCAGGCGCTCGTGTCGCGCGAGGTCGACCCGGTCGACAACGCCGTGATCTCCGTGACCCGAATTGCCGGTGGCGAAGCCTACAACATTGTGCCGGAACGGGTTGAGCTTTGGGGCACCATCCGGACATTCCGCGAGGAGACGCGCGCCCGGCTCGTGCGTCGGGTGGCGCAGGTCGCAGAAGGCGTCGCCGCGGCACACGACCTCGAAGGGCTCGTCCGGATGGTCGAGGGCTACCCCGCCACGGTGAACACCCCTCGCGAGGCGCTGCTGGGCGCCGATGCTGCAGCCGAGATCGTGGGCGAGGCTCAGGTCGAGCGCGATCCGCCGCCCTGCATGGGCTCGGAGGATTTCGCCTTCATGCTGCAGCATCGCCCGGGCAGTTACATCTGGATGGGCACCGGTGCCGATGGTCCCGACCGGCAGTTGCACAGTCCCCATTACGACTTCAACGACGAGGCCCTGCCCTACGGCGTCAGCTACTGGGTCCGGCTGGTCGAGCGCCTGCTGCCCAAGGCCGCATGACGGAACCGCCGACGCCGCCGCAGGCGGGATCCTACGGCGCCATCTATGCCGACCCGCCGTGGCGCTTTTCGACCTACTCGGACAAGGGCAAGGGCCGGAGTGCCGAAGCGCATTACGACTGCATGAGCCTGCCCGAGATCAAGGCCATGCCGGTCGGCAGCTGGGCAGCCCCCGATGCTGCTTTGTTCCTGTGGGCCACCGACCCGATGCTGCAGCATGCCATGGAGGTGATGGCAGCCTGGGGATTCAAGTACAAGACGGTGGCCTTCTATTGGGTCAAGCTGAACAAGGGCCGGAACGGCATGTTCCTGACCCCCAAGGACTTCTTCACCGGCATGGGCTTTTGGACACGTGCCAATCCGGAGATGTGCCTTCTCGGCACCCGCGGCCATCCCAAACGGCGCCACAACGATGTCCAGAAGCTTCTGCTGGCATCACGCCGCGAGCACTCGCGCAAGCCGGAGGCCGCGTACGATCGGATCGAGCGCCTGGTGGGCGGCCCCTACCTGGAGCTGTTCGCGCGCGCCGGTCAGCCGGGCTGGGACCGACTGGGCAACCAGACCTCGCTGTTCGACGGGGGCCCGGTGCCGACGCGACGGCGGCCATCGCGCGAGCCGCCCTCCAAGCCGACAAATTAACCGTGACGCGGATACTGCCCGCCTCTCATCACCCCCCGGGATGCAGACGGCTGAAGATCCGCGGTTTACCTGCATGCCGAAGGCGTTAAGATCGCCTTAAGCAGCGTCTTGGCAGGACGGCGGTCGACATGGCGAGAGAGCGTTATCCCGGTGAGCGGCGCGGCCTCAGCCTCTTCCTCGAGGATCTTCGGCCGGCGGCGGCGCGGGTATGCGGGGCGGAATCTATCCTGGCCTACGCCATCCGTCGCGCCCTGCGCAGCGGCGATCTCGACCATCTCCGGCATGCACGAACGATCTTCAACCATCTGCCGCGAGAGCAGCGGCGCGAGCTATCGACTGCCTGCGTCGTGCGTGCCGGCGCCGAGAGCCGGCCTGCCGCACACCAGCTGCTCGAACGCTACAGCCAGCGCACTCCAGTTCCGTTCATCTCGTTCGAAAGTGCAGGCGACGCGGTCCCTGACCGTACGGCCAGCGTTTCACTGACCCACGAGCTGCTGCCGGCCAGTCCTGTGCGGGTCATGGTGAGCCCAGGCACGCTGCCACGCTCCGCGGCAGGCGACCTGCGCCGGATCGCTGCCATGATCGAGCGCGACCGGCGCCTGCTGTCCGAACATTACTGGCACCAGCGCGGTGCCAGGGCCGAGGAAGAGGAGCCGCCTCAGGCCCCGAAATCGTCGTCGTAGGCCGGCATTGGCGGCTGGGCCGGCTGCGTCCCGCTCCCGTCCTTGCCCTGATCGATCTTGGCCCTGAGCACGGCGTCATCGAGCTCGATCTGCCCGCACAGGCCTAGCAGCACTGGATCGCGCGGCCGGATCTCCTGACTCTTCCAATGGGTCCGGTCACGCACAGCCTGCACCGTGGCCTTGGTGGTCCCCAACAGCTTGCAGACCTGCTGGTCGTTCAGCTCCGGATGGTGGCGCAGCAGCCAGGCAATGGCGTCGGGCCGATCCTGGCGCTTGGACAGCGGCGTGTAGCGCGGCTCCTTGCGCTTGGGCGGCTTGACGTCCGAGGCGATCGAGCGGAGCAGCTTCAGCCGCGCCTTGGTGTCCGCCTCGGCGCGCTGGATCTCGGTGCGGGTCAGCATGCCCGCCCCGACCGGATCGAGCCCACGGACCCCGGTCGCCACCTCCCCGTCGGCAATCCCCTTCACCTCGAGCGCATGCAGGCCGCAGAAATCGGCGATCTGGTCGAACGTCAGGCTAGTGTTCTCGACCAGCCAGACGGCCGTGGCCTTCGGCATCAAGGGGCGGTCCATGCGATACTCCCGGAAAGTCGACGCGACGCAGGCAGCTAATATGAGCCCCCGCAGTTAGGCTTGGCGGCCGGTGCCGTCAAGCCACGGAGCCGGCAGTGCCCGGGTTTGGGCACGGGCAGCCGGGCACTGTCACGTATCGGCCTGCCCTTCTGGCGGACTCGGGCACCATATCTGAGCTCCTGTGCTACCGGCGTCGCCAGGTCCTGGTGTCGGGAGTTGCGCCGAGCATCGCCCCTACTCGTATCCGGGTATGTGCGAGTGTGTGGGCGGACACGTCGCCGAACGGAGGGTAATCGGCGCCAGAACCCGCAGAAATGCTGACGATGAAACCTCTGCCAGCGGCATTTATCAACCTTTAATTGACCTGCTGGATGGAAAAATAAACTTGAGCCGTTGCGATACACTCGTTAGCTGCGTGTCATATCGAGCAACGGAGAAAGTAAATGTTCAAAATAATCCCAAATATGTTTGGAGCGGCACTTCTGTTATGCGCAACCGGTGCTAATGCGGCGGATGTTCCCGCCAATAAGAACACTAAATCCGTGCTGCCAATGGGTACAAGCGGGCTGATCGGCCAGTTTGAGACCCTGCTTGACGCAGATTGGCATAAGTTTCCGATCAAGAAAGGGGATCATTATGCCATAGTGATGATCCCAAGTATCGATGGACGATTCAAGCAGACTCTCATCGATGATCTGGGCAAGACACGCATCACAGCCTACGGCTACAGCGCGAATTATCCTTCTGGCTTCGAATTTACCGCCGGTGTGAGCGCAGATCGCTATATCGGCGTCAAGTTGGAACGCCTCTACGATGGCGCAACACTGCCCGTATCCTACCGGCTCATCGCAACCAAGGAATGCGACAATACCGTCAAGACGAATTGCACCGCAAACGTGAACGAGACCAAGCAAAGCAGCTTTGCTTGGCATGAGGATCGGGACTGGTGGAAAATCCCTGTCAAGGTCGGGCAACGTTACCGCGTCACACTGAACGCGGCTATGAGCGATCGCTATATCGACGTGATGACAAATGTCGGCACGTATCAGGCCGGCGACTCAAGGGTAGTCGACTTCACGGCCGCTTACACCGGGAATTACTTCATGAATTTTTACGCCTACGGCGGCGCGCCTGGGGCTCCATACAGTTTCATCGTCTCCCCTCTCTGATTTAGTCAACCACGTGCTATTCTTGCCGGTCAGCGGGCGTGCAGCGATGAGCTGCACGCCCTTGGCGTGCGACCCTGACGTTGACCGAGCCCCGGGATCGGCAATCTACTCCTTTACCGGCACAGTGTAGTTCAGCGCCAGCCTGCCGCCATCGATATAGACGGTCTGTCCGGTGATGTAGCTGGCCTCGTCGCTGGCGAGGAAGAGGACCAGCCTCGCGACCTCGTCTGGTTCGCCCGTGCGGCCTAGCGGCGTGCGGGAGAGAATGCGGCGGCGAGCCTCGTCGCTGTCCATCACCACCTTGAGGATGTCGGTCATGATCGAACCCGGCCCCACGGCGTTGACCCGGATGTTGCGGTCGGCCAGGCCCACAGCCATGACCTTGGTCAGCTGGTTGAGGCCTCCCTTGCTGACGGCGTACGGGACCTGGTTGGGGATCGCCACCACCGCGTTGCACGACGACATATTGACGATCGACCCGCCGCCGCCCGCCACCATCGCCCGGGCAGCGGCCTGACCGACCAGAAAGGCACCCTTGAGATTGACGCGCAGCACCGCGTCGAACTCGGCCTCGGTCAGATCGAGAAAGTCCGCAGCCTTGATGACGCCGGCATTGTTGACCAGCACGTCCAGGCCGCAAGCCCACTCCAAAGTGGCGTCGATCAGCGCCCCGGCGTCGCGGGCGTCGCCGACGTCGGTGCGCACGAACCGTGCCTTGCCGCCGGCGCCCGATATCTCGGCCGCCAGCGCCTCGCCCGCTTCCTCGGCAATGTCGGCGACGACCACGGCCCCGCCTTCGGCCGCGAAGGCCAGTGCGCAGGCGCGGCCGATCCCGCTCGCTCCACCGGTGACGATGACCGTCCTGCCCTGAAACCGCATCCCGTTCCTCCAGCCGCTGGCGCACAGCCGGTCTAGCACCGAGAGGCAGGCCGGTCAGCGGCCCACGAGTCCTGGCGGTCAAAACCAGACCGCCAGGGTGCTGTCGGATTGCCGCGACTCAGTTGTCGTCGTTGTCGTCGGGACCCGGCCCGGGCCCGGGACCTGGCCCACGGCCGTGACCACGGTGCGGCCGCCGCAGTTCGTCGGCCGTGAGCGCCCCGTCGCCGTTCCGGTCACGGTCGCGGACAATGTTCTCGAAGCGGACCGTGAATTCCTCGACCGTGATGCTGCCGTTGCCGTCGGCATCGTTGAACTGGAACTGGCGCACCATCATCGGCCGCATCGCGTCCATCCACAGCACCTGATACTCCTCCAGGCTGAGCATGCCGTCGCCATTGGTGTCGTACTTCGCGACCTGGGCCTTTCGCGCAGCGTCGATCTCGGCCTGGGTGACCTTGCCGTCCTTGTCGGTGTCGAAGGTGTCGATGAGGTTCATCGGCCCCATCCCGCGCGGTCCACCGGGGCCGTGCGGCCCCCAGCCACCGCCGGCCATGGCCACGGTTGCGCCGAGGATCGTTACGGCGCAGAGGGTGGCGGCCACGACGAGCGTCTTGCGTGTCGGATACATGATCGACCTTTCGTTTGCTGACGGCCTCAGAAGAGCCGGCAATTCTGCCAGGAATATGCCACCCCCACGCCCGGTTTGTCGCCAACTGCACCGCCGCCCCCGATCTGCGACAATCCGTTACAAATCCCCGCTGCATGCCCGGCTTTGCCGCCGCATACTGGGGCCATGGCATGGAACTGACGGCAGCATGGGCGAACCTCCCCACCTCCTGGTCGTGGACGATCATCGCGAGATCCGCGATGCATTGGCCAAGTATCTGACCAAGCACGACTATCGCGTCAGCAGCGCCGAAAGTGCGGTTGCGGCCCGGCGCATCCTCGACAATAGCCGGATCGACCTCGTCGTGCTGGACGTCATGATGCCCGGCGAGGACGGCCTGTCGCTGTGCCGCCACGTACGGGCCAAAAGCGAGGTGCCGATCATCATGCTGACGGCGATGGCCGAAGAGACCGATCGCGTGGTCGGGCTCGAGCTCGGCGCCGACGACTATGTCACCAAGCCATTCAACCCGCGTGAGCTTCTGGCACGCATCAAGGCGGTCCTGCGCCGCGCCCACAGCCTGCCGCCCCAGCCCGAGCAGCCGACGGCACGGCAGCTCCGTTTCGACCGCTGGACCTTCGACGTGGCCCGGCGCGAGCTGATGGCCGAGGACGGCGTCGCGGTGCCGCTCAGCACCGGCGAGTTCCTGCTGTTGAGCGTGTTCATCCGGCGTCCGGGGATGGTGCTGACCCGTGACCAGCTGCTCGACCTTACCCGTGGCCGCGAGGCTGTCGTGTTCGACCGCAGCATCGACAATCAGGTCAGCCGGCTGCGCAGGAAGATCGAGCTGGATCCACGCCGACCGCAGCTGATCAAGACGCATTGGGGCGGCGGGTACAGCTTCGCCGCCGAGGTGACGGAAGCTTGAGGCGCGTCTGGCCCGCGAGCCTGGCCGGCCAAGTCGTGCTGATCGTCCTGTTGGCGCTGGTCGTCGGGCAGGGTCTGAGCCTGCTGATCTTCGCCGACGAGCGCCGTGCGGCGCTGCGCGCGGCCGGCCGCGAACAGATGCTGGCCCGGACGGCGGGGCTGGTGCGGCTGCTGGATGAAACGCCTCCCGACCTGCACGAGCGCATCCTGGCGGCGAGCAGCGGCGGCATGGTCCGTTTTCGGACCGATGATCGCGGATCGGTCGCCGACACGGAGCGCTGGCATGCGCACAACCGCCTGGCTCGACAGCTCGACCAGCTGCTCGACGGCAATGGTGGGAGGCCCGTGCTGGCAGAATTCAGCGACGGCAAGCATTTGGCCAACGTTGTCGGCTTCGAGCCGATCGACAGGAGGACGGGCCGACCACGCTACTGGCGGCCACCGCCGGGGCCGGGGACGCTGGAGCTGGCGGTCCAGCTGGCAGACGGGCGCTGGCTCAACGCGACGATGGCCGGTGGGCCACCGCCGGCATGGGCCCTGCCCAACCTCGTCACCCTGACCTTCACCGCGGTGCTGGTCGGCATCGGCGTTGTGTTTGCGGTGCGGCGGCTGACGCGGCCGCTGACGCGGCTGGCCGCGGCCGCCGAGGCCCTGGGACGCGGTGAGGCGCCAACACCGCTCGACGAGACCGGCCCGGCCGACATCCGCCGCACCGTTCAGGCGTTCAACCGGATGCAGGCCCGGCTGCGCCGATTCGTCGACGACCGCACCCGCATGCTGGCGGCGATCAGCCATGACCTGCGAACGCCGATCACTTCCCTGCGCCTGCGGGCAGAGTTCGTCGACGACGAGGAGACGCGGGAACGCATGCTGACGACGCTCGACGAGATGCAGAAGATGGTCGAGGGGACGCTGGCCTTCGCCCGCGAGGAGGCGGCCAGTGAAACGACCCGTGTCGTCGACTTGGCCGCACTGATCGACAGCACCGTCCAGGACCTGGCCGATCTCGGCGCCGACGCGGAGTTCGCCAGCCCGAGTAAGTTCGCCTATGCCTGCCGGCCTCTGGCCCTGCGGCGAGCACTGCGCAACCTGATCGAGAATGCCGTCCGTTACGGACATCGGGCACGGCTGACCATGATCACAGGCACGGACGAGGTGCGCATCATGATCGACGATGACGGCCCCGGCATTCCTCAGGACATGTTCGGGCGCGTGTTCGAACCGTTCGTGCGGCTGGAGGATTCACGCTCGCCCGAGACCGGTGGGATTGGCCTGGGACTGGCGATCGCCCGCTCGATCGTCCGCAATCACGGTGGCGATATCCGGCTGCATAATCGGATCGAGGGCGGGCTGCAGGTCACGGTGATGCTGCCGCGGGCCGAGGCCAAGGCGGTAGCTTGAGCGCAACGCGCCGTGGCCCGCGCTTCAGCCCGACTTGGCGGCAGTGCGGCGCGGACGCAGCTCGTCCGCGGTCAGCGCACCGTCCTTGTCGAGGTCGCGGCGGCGGACCAGATCGGCCGAACGCTGCTTCAGCTCGGCCACGGTGACGCTGCCGTCGTGATCACGGTCGTCGGCCCGAAATTGACGTGCCAACCGCTCCCGCGCCATATCCAGCCATAGCGCCTGATACTCTTCCGCCGATAGCCGGCCGTCGCTGTCCCGGTCGAACTTGGCAAACTGCTGCGCTCGGTCGGCATCGAGTTCCTCCAGCGTCAGGCGACCGTCTTTGTTGACGTCGAGGGCGGCCATCAACGCCGGCACTCGCGGCCGCGTCGCGTCGTCTGCATGTGCCGGGGACGCCCAGGCGGACAGAATTGGGGCAGCGGCGACCGCCACACCGAACAGAACGTGATAGTGCGCGACGCGCATGGACCATCCCTTTGCTGTTGCCGCCGCGAAGTACTCGGCAGCCGGACGCAGCATGGGACATGATGGTTAACAACTGGTTACCGGGCAGTGACCGGTGGTGCTGATTCGGGGCAGCGTGGCCCGGTGCCTTGTCGGCGACCGGGCCACAACGAGAGCGCAGACCCCCGCAGGTCCGAATTGGAGGGGTGCTGCAACGCAACAGAACTTTCGTCGATCAGCAAAAGATAGCAACCACACCTGTCGCATAGCCGACATGCGCGACGGCCGAGATTGAATAATCGAAAACTCATCCTGATGAATGACATATATTAAATTTTGTAATTCGTCATGTGATCTACCCTGGTCGCATCAAGGAGAGTGGTGGTGGAACGCAGACGTTGGGCAGCAGCGGACCGGAGGTCGGCGCCCTCGGCTTGGGGTGCATGGGCATGTCGTAGGCCTACGGGCCGGCGGACGAGGGCCAGAGCGTGGCCACCATTCAGGCCGCGCTCGAGGCCGGGGCGAACCTGCTTGATACGGGTGATTTCTACGGTAGCGGACACAATGAGGAGTTGATCGGCACTGCGATCCGTGATCGGCGGGAGCTAGCGGTGCTTTCCGTCAAGTTTGGCGCCCTGCAAGAGCCGGGTGGTGCGCTGATCGTCTTCGACGCGCGACCGGCGTCGGTGAAGAGCTTCCTGACCTATACGCTACGTCGGCTGGGTACGGATTACGTTGATATCTACCGACCGGCCCGGGTCGACCCCACAGTGCCGATCGAGGAGACCGTAGGCGCCATCGCCGATCTCATTCGGGCGGGATATGTGCGCCAGCTCGGCCTGTCGGAAGCAGGGGTGGAGACCATCCGCCGGGCGCATGCGATCCAGCCGGTGGTGGACCTGCAGATCGAGTACTCGCTGCGGAACCTCGCCGTGGTGGCGGCTGTGGCGGACCTCGCGCGGAAGCTGGATGCCACGCCGGCGCGGGTGGCCGTGGCCTGGGCGCTGCAGCGCGGCGTCGACATCGTGCCCCTGGTCGGCGCGCGTCGGCCGGAGCGGCTGGCGGAGGCGCTCGGCGCCTTGACCATACGGCTGGGTACGGCAGCCATTGAGCGGCTGGAGGCAGCCGTGCCGGCTACCGGCGTCGCCGGTGAGCGATATGACGCGCACGGCATGCGGATGCTCGACAGTGAGGGGCGCCCCGGCGCATGACGAGCGCATGGAGCCGATCAACCCGACCCGTGAGCGCATCCTCGTAGCGGCAGCCGAACTTCTGCGCCGGCACGGCCCGGCCAAGACCACGGTAACGGACGTGGCACGCGCGCTGGGCATGAGCCATGCCAATGTCTACCGGCATTTTGCGAGCAAAGCCGCGCTGCGGGACGCAGTCGCCGAGCGTTGGCTTCATTCCATATCCACACCGCTGGCGCCCATTGCTGCCGGGCCGGGCTCGGCAGCCGACCGGCTACGGGCCTGGGTGCTGGCGCTGGCCGAGGCTAAGCGGCGCAAGATCCACGACGATCCGGAACTGTTCGCCACCTACCACGCCGTAGCGGATCAGGCCCGCGACGTCATCACCGAGCATATGGTAACACTTCGGGCACAACTCGCCCAAATTCTGCGGGACGGGATGGCGAATGGCGAGTTCGCGGCTGCGGACCCCGATGCCACGGCGGCCGCCATCTTCGACGCCACCATCCGCTTCCACCATCCGCAGCATGTCCGTGAGCATGCGGGCCGCAGCGTCGAATTGGAGGCAGGTCGCGTCGTGGCGCTGCTGCTGGCGGGGTTGCGTGCCGGCACCGCTCCCTAGGCGAGCCTTGCCGACTGCATGCAATTGCCGCGAGCCTCAACTATCCTATTCCGCTAGATTAGCCATCGACTCGTTGGTTGTAAGGTTGGGGAAGCAACGCCGTTGCGTCTGGGCTCGCGCGTTCTCGTGCTGGCAGGCATTGTCGGTGCGCTGGGTGGAGTGGCATCCTGCGACCAGACCGGATTCGGCCTCGAGGAAAATGTCGGGCTGCGCGAGTTGTTTCGGCTGCGCGGACCGCGCCCACCTCCGGACGAAGCGATCGTCGTACGCTACGACCGTGACGCCCTCTCGCGCTTGCGCAGCCTACCGGCCGACCCCAAGACTTGGCCCGAGCCCATGGCAAGCTGTGCTGCCCGGCACGGCGACCTCGAGCGACTCGGTGACGCCGTCGCCATGGACCGGCTGCCGCGCACTGTACAGACATGCCTGATCGAGGAACTCGACCGGCGAGGTGCCGCCGTGATCGCGTTCGACATCGCGCTCCGCCACGACCCTTCGCGTGCAGCGGCGACGCCGGCGCTGGCTGCGGCCATCCGTGCGCATGGAGGTGTCGTGCTGCTCGAGCAGGCAGTCCGCGTATGGCTGCCGGCGAGTTCGAGCCGCGCCTCCACCGGTGGGCAGTTGCAGGCGGATCTCCTCGAGGGGCCGGATGCGGCACTGGCCGATGCCGCCGCCGCCACCGCCCCCTTCCTGCTGCCGCGGGGCTCCGAGGAGGTACACCAGTTCTGGGCCGTCAATCCCGCTCTGCCGACACCAACGCAGCTGCCGACTCGCGCGCTGGAGCTCCTAACCCTGCCAGCTCTCGTCCGCTTGGCCGTAAGCACGGGCGAACCAATGCCCCACGGCAGCGGCACCTCCGAACTGCTGAAGCGTCAGACTGGATGGTTTCGAGCACAGACCGCTGCTGACGATGGTGGGATCAGCAGTGCCGAGATCGAAAGGCTCGGGGCGGTCGACGCACAGCGTCTGTCCGCCCTGCAGCGTGTCTATCGGGGACCCAGCAGCTACTACCTCAATTTCTACGGCCCCCCCGGCTCGATCCGGTCGGTGTCCATGGCCGACCTGTTGATACCCGATCTAGCCGCAGCGCCGACGGCGCGAGCTATCCCCGACCTTCGCGGCCGCGCCGTGTTCGTGGGCTACCAGGAGCTTGGCATCACCGAAGCCACCGACAGCTTCCCTACGGCATTTCGCAGCACCAACGGTGTCGACCTCGCGGGTGTGGAGATCGCTGCCACGGCCTTTGGCAACCTCCTGCATGGCGAGACCCTAAAAGCCCTACCCGAAGGGGCGAGGATCGTCCTGGTTGTCATGATCGGCATCGGGCTCACGCTGAGCAGCTGCATCGGCACCGTGTGGCGTGGTCTCGCCGCAACGGCCGCCCTGTCTGCCACCTACGCCATCGCCGTCGTCACCGCGTTCCTGGTCGGGAATTTCTGGCTGCCATGGGTCATTCCCTTGCTGGGCCTGGTGCCGGTAGCTGTCGTGCTCAGTCAAGTGATGCGCTATCTGGGTGCGGCCAGATGGCTGGGTGTCTATGCTCCCCGCCAGGTCAGCCGGGAGTTGCTGCGCGACGGTGATCTCGGCTCCGGCGCCGCGCAGCGGCGCGAAGTGACTATCATGCTGACGGACATCGTAGGCTTCACGGCGCTGGCCGAGCGCAACCCGCCCGAAATGGTCACGGCCTTCGTGAATCGGCACTTCACCATGCTCACCCGCTGCGTCGAAGCCGAAGGCGGGACGGTGGCGCAATTCATCGGCGACAGCATGATGTCGTTCTGGGGTGCGCCGGACCCGCAACCCGACCACGCTGCGCGCGCCTGTCGCACCGCCCTTGCCATCGCGGCCGCCATCGAGACAGAAAATGCCAACCGGCACTCGCAGGGCCAACCGCCCATACAGCTGCGCATCGGCATCAATACGGGGCCGGTCACGGCCGGAAATGTCGGAGCACCGGGTCGCAGCAACTATGGAATCGTCGGCGATACCGTGAATACCACACAGCGTATCGAGCAGCTGGCCAAAATCGTCTGTACGGACCAGCCGACGGTGGCGGTGCTGGTGAGCGAACAGACCCAAGCCCAGTCGGGCCCGGGCTTCCGGTTCGCCAATGCAGGGTCGCACGCCGTCAGGGGGCGTGAGGAGTGGGTTCAGATCTTTCGCCTCGACGTCACGTCAGCCCAAACCGCCCCCATGCCGAGCGACCCGAGGCGCCACCTCGTGCCGGGCCATGGCTGAGCTGAAATCGCGATACCTGCGGCGGCTGACCTTGGTCACGCTCGCTCTCTTCACCTGGAAGCCGCTTGAATCTCGGGCCGAGGAGCCCTGCCTCGGCAGCGACGGCAAGCCGGCCCCAGCCGTCGCTCATCTCGTCTCGATGATCGGCGATGTTAAAGTGGATGGGCGCCCACCCGCAGGCGGGTTGCCGAACGCCGTCATCTGCCCAGGCGAGGCCGTCACCGTCGGCCCCAACAGCCGCGCTGCGGTCTACCTCATCGGCGCCGATACCCCGCTGCGGCTGGATGAGAACACGGTCAGCCGGTTCGAGCCGCCGCCCGAGCCGGGCAGCGGCGTCATCGACCTGCTGCAGGGCGCGGTCTACTTCCTGAGCGAGGTCCGGCGCACGCTGTCCATCCGTACCCCCTACGTCAATGCCGGCATCGAGGGGACGGAAGTCTATCTACGGGTCGGCAGACCGGGTGAGCCCGTGGCCCCGAGCGCCGAATTAATCGTGCTCGAGGGCAAGGTCGCGGTCACGCCGGGCGAGCGCCGCATCAATGGGTTCCCGACCGGCAAGGTCACGACCGGTGAGCGGCTCGTGGTGGCGGAAAGTGGCAACCCTGACGTAACCGCCATCCCCGGCAATGGAGCCGTCTACAGTCCACTCCGCCAGGTGACGGTGGGCCAGCTGTCCTGGACCCTGTTCTACCCCGACGTCATGGTGGCCACTGAGGCCGGCCCCTACCCGCGCATCACCGCGGCAGCCCGACTGCTCGCCGCCGGGCAAAGAACGGCTGCCGAGACCATGCTGGCGGCAGTGCCTGACGCCGGTACTGAGGCCGGCCTGAAGAACAGCCTGCTGGCGATGGTGGCCGTAGCCCGCAAGGACGCGCCCGAGGCGCTACGCCTCGCCAACCAAGCGGCGAGCCTTGCCCCGACGGCAGCAGCACCGCAGCTGGCACTGTCCTACGCACGGCAGCTCGCCCAGGACCTCGACGGCGCCGTCCAGGCGGCCGAGCAGGCGGCAGTGCGGGCGCCCGAAGAGCCTTTGGTTCCGGCGCGCCTGAGCGAGCTCTTTTTGATGCGCGGCGATACCGGCGCGGCGCGGCGGGCAGCGGAAGAAGCCGCCCGTCTCGGCGACACGCCGCTGAGCGATATCGTGCTGGGCTACGCGGATCTCGCGACCTACCGTGCCAGCAGCGCCGAAGCGGCGTTCCGCCGGGCGCTGGAGCGGCAGAGCCAGGACCCCGCGGCCCTGCTGGGGCTGGGCCTCGCCCTGATCCGGCAGGGCGACATGCGGGCGGGCACCGTGCAGCTGGAGAATGCGGTGGTGGCCGATCCCAGCAGCTCGCTGCTGCGATCCTATCTTGGCAAGGCCTTCTTCACCGAGCGCAACGACAAGTCGGCAGCCAAGCAATACGCCATCGCCAAGGAGCTGGACCCGACCGATCCGACCCCCTGGTTCTACAACGCCATCCTGCAGCAGTTGAGCAATCAGCCCGTATCGGCCCTGCGCGAGCTGGAGCGGTCGATGACGCTGAACGATGGCAGGGCGCCGTTCCGTTCCGCGCTGCTGCTCGACCGGGACCAGGCGGTGCGGGGTGCCAGCCTTGCCCAGATCTACCAGGACCTAGGTTTCACGCAGCTCGGCATCAACGCCGCCGGTCGGTCTCTGATGCTGGACCCTGCCAGCTCAGCGGCGCACCGGTTCCTGTCCGACGTCTATCAGGGCCAACCGCGGCTCGAGGTGGCCCGCGTCAGCGAGCTGCTGCAGGCCCAGATTCTGCAACCGGTCGGCCTGAACCCGGTGCAACCCAGCCTCGCCTTTTCCGATCTGAACGTGATCGGCAATGCCGGCCCGGCCCAGGTAGGTTTCAACGAGTTCACCCCGCTGTTCCAAAAGGATGGCTGGCAGTTCGCCGGCACGGGGATGGTCGGCACGCAGGACACCCGTGCCGTCGAGTCGACGGCCACGACACTTCAGGGCCGGACGTCACTCAGCATTGGCCAGTATTTCTATGACACGGACGGCTTCCGGCAGAACGATCACCTGCAGCACAAGATCTACACCGCTTTCGGTCAGATCCAGCTCACCGACGACGTGAGTGTTCAGGCCGAGTTCCGCCGCCGGGAGAGCAATCTCGGCGACCGGAGCATGAACTTCGACCTCGAATCTTTCGATCCGACTCTTGACCAGAGTGTCGACCAGGATATTGCCCGCCTCGGTGGCACGTGGGCGATCACGCCGGCGACCAAGGCCGTCGTCTCCGCGGCGTACAGCAATCGCAACCAGCGCGATCACTCAAATACGAGTCTCGACATCGGCGGCCAGCTGTTCGAAGCTGAATTCCGCGACAAGGCCAACTCGACCGGCAAGCAGCTCGAGAGCCAGTTGCTCACCAGCACCGGACCGACCAAGATCGTGGCTGGCGGTGGCGTCTACCGGGTCGACGCATACTTGCAGAGCGAGGAAACCGACACGTTCGCTGGCGAGACCTCCCAGTCGGATCTGTTCGACGATCCGAATCTCAATGTCGACGCCCGCAAGCTCTACGCCTACTCGTACACACGCTGGCCCGAGCCGGTGATCTGGACGGCGGGCGTGGGCCTGGAAAGCACCGACGCGCCAGGCCGTCGCGAGAGCGAGCCGACGCCCAAGCTCGGCGTCGAGTATCGAGCGACCGATTGGATGTCCCTACGCGCGGCCGCGTTCCGTACCGTCAAGAGCCAGCTGGTCGCGCAGCAGACCATCGAGCCCACCATGGTTGCCGGCTTCAACCAGCTGTTCGACGACTTCAACGGGACCAAAGCCGACCAGGCAGGCGCCGGCCTGGACCTGCGCCTCGGCCCGGACGTCTCGGTCGGCGTCGAGGGCATTTATCGGCGGCTCTCGCCCCCGCGCCTCGACATCGGTACGGATGACACCGACGTCCTCCTGGGCGACGCCAGCGAGACCATGGCGCAAGGGTACTTCTACTGGACGGCCACGGACCGCATCTCGGTCAGCCTCGAACTACACGGCGATTGGTTCCGCCAGCACCAGAACGGCCCCGACAGCAGGCCGCAGAGCATCAACACCCTGCTGGCACCGTTGTCGGTGCGCTACTTCGCCCCCAACGGCTTCTTCGCCGTCGCCGGCGTCGAATACGTGAACCAGATGGTGAACCGCAAGGACGGCAATGGCGACGAAACGGACGAGACGGGCGACGCCTGGCTGGTCGACGCCTCCATCGGCTATCGTCTGCCGGAGCGACATGGTATCGTCAGTCTCGAGTTCAACAATCTGCTGAACCAAAGCTTCCATTGGCAAGACGACACTTTTCGCAGTTCGGAGCAGCAAAATCGGCGGTTCACACCCGAGCGCGCCGCGATGTTCCGGCTCAGCCTGAATTTCTGAACCGAGGGGGAGTGAGAACCATGGCTCTTTTGCGCTTTGATGTGGCGGTGAAGTCCTTTGCCGCAGTGATCTTGACGCTGGCCCTGGCC
>JBATRI010000563.1:0-3401 GCA_049292515.1 Geminicoccaceae bacterium | reverse complement strand
CGCCGTCGATGTCGCCGCTGCCGACCCGCGGCTGACCCTGGTCCTGCGCGGGCTCCTGCCCGGCGAGACCTTGAACGACGCGATGCAGACCCTGGCCCGGCTGATCGGCAGGCGCGACCCGCCGCCTGCCATCGTCATCGACCCCACCCTCTACCGCCGGCACCAGGTCACCGTCGTGCCGACGCTGCTCGACCCGGCCACCGGCAGCCGGCGCGAAGGGGCCATCAACGCCGAGGACCTCGCGCACGCGGACGTGCCGGGCTTCGCCGCCACCACCTGGGGGATTGCCGAGCCCGATCTCGCCGAGCTGCTGCAGGCCAGGGCCGCTACCCTCGACGTGCCGGCCCGCGCCCGCGCCGCCATGGCCCGCTTCTGGCGCCAGGTGCCGGCGCTGACCCTGCCGCCAGCGGAGACCAGCCGCACCCGCCACTTTGCACCCGCAGTGCGCACCGGCAGCGAGCTGCGTGACGACCAGGGCCGGCTGCTGCTGCCGGCCGGTACTGTCCTCAACCCCCTGGCCACGCTACCGCTCACCGCCCGGATCCTGGTGCTCGACGCCCAGGACCCGGCGGAGATCGCCTGGGCCAGAACCCAGCGCGCTGCCAACAGGGCCACCATCCATCTCGCCGTCAACCCCGACCGCGAGGGCGGCTGGGCCGCCTGGCAGGCGCTGCAGGACCAACTCCAGAGCCCTGTCTTCCTGCTCGACGCGCAGCTGCAGGGCCGCCTCGGCGTGCAGGTCACGCCGAGCCTGATCGAGGCGCTGGGGCCCGAGCTCGTCGTCACCGAGACCGCCCTGCCCCGCACCATCACGGAGCACGACCGATGACGAGCTCCAACCTATCGAGCGCTGCCTTCAGCACGGCCCTCGTGGAAGATTCACCGCAACGTCGGATCAAGCCGAAGATAATCGCCCCCAAGCTCGGCAATCGACTCGGCATTCTTCCAGACACCGTCGCTTGCCGGCACGAACGCTCCCGCCGCCGTCAATACATCAGCAAGAACTGGATCTACCCGGCGGATACCGTCTTCCATCAGCCTCGCGCTGTCCTCCAGGCCGGCTCCTGCTCGCCTCGCCGTCCCCCGGGCGGGACCGTGGAACATGAATCGCGCTGCCGGATGCGCCGATCGCTCACGTGTCGACGACCAGAAATAGGTGCAGGACGACTGGCACGTCGCACCGGCTGGGAGTTCGAAACGGACCTCCGTTCGTGTCGTCAACCATCCCGTCCACCAACTCATCAGTCGAGCGCTTCGCATCGGCCCGCCCGCACTGTCGATTCGCACCACAACCCGGCTTTCTCTCCACAGCCATGGCCCGACCGTAGCCGCCATGTACAGAGGGCTGCTCAATATCCCAATGTCATCGACAATAACAATATCGTTAGACTTACGCACGCAAAATCCCATTGGGCAGTTTCTGATATCAAACTTAAGCATGGCAAAAGTAAATATAATCAAAAAGAACAACACTATCCCAGACAATAAATAACAAATCGACTTTGTCGGCGAACTCATGTGTTGCAATCCATTTATCGCGTCAAATTCGGGTGTTTCTCATGATCTCGGCCCTGATCATCGTTGGCTTTGCCTTCCTGGTCCATGCCATCGCCTGGCGTTGGGATCGCGACCCGCAAGGTCGCCCGTGCCGGCGTCTCCACCTTCTGCCCATCCTCCTGCTCGTACCGGTCGAGTTGCTCGTAGCCAGCGGCACACTCGAAACCTGGCTGCTCGTCGGCTACGGCGAGCCTGCATGGACCCGTCACACCGTGGCCACCTTCTATCACCTCCTGGCGCTGCATCCGCTCGTGCTCACCCTCTTCACTTTCCACTATGGTCGCCAGTTCGGCACTGAACTGCAGGTGCCCGCCGTCGACACGGCACTGAACGTTCTCGTTGCCGCCTATATCCCGGTGCGGCTCACCCAAAGCGTCTGGGGTCATTGGTTCGATCCATCCAACCTCCTGATCACTTTCTGGTCCTTGCCCACCGCCGGCTTTCTCGCCGGCGCCGCCATCACGCTGCACAGCGGACGCGACCAGACACTCCTCACCTCGGCACGGGTCGCAGTTGCCATTCTTGCCGGTGCGCTCGTGATCGAGCTCTTGCTTCGCAGCGACCTGCTGCCCCTCGATCCGTTGCGCGCCGACGGCGGCGATAGCCTGCGGCTTGCCGCTGCCGCTCGGCACGAGATCACACAACTTTACTGGACGATCCCGGCCCTCACTCTCGTCTGCGGCTTTCTCTGCGGCAGTCGACTGGCGTCCGATCTTCCGGACAGAGTTCTCTCAACCACCTTCTACCTAGAGGTTGCCTATCTTTCCTGGCGATTGGCTCTCGGCTACTTCGCCTATCTACTGCCCGACCTTGGCTCGAGACCGCCTCAACTCGCCTTCGCCAGCTCTACCGCACTGCTGACCGGCCTGGCGATCGGTCTTGTGACCGCCCACCTTCGCCACCGCCTTCGCCGCAACGATCCCACCGCTCGAGCCGCCACCGTCGCCGAGACCGCCCTGCCCCGAACCATCGCGGAGCACGAGCGATGACCGCCTTCCCCTCACCGCGCCGCCTCGGCCGCAGGCTTGGCGCCCTCGCCGCCCCCTTCGCTTGGCTGCTCGTCTTCGCCACGCTCCTCCTGCTGGCGTTCGTCGCCGCGCCGCCCCGTCTCGCCGATGAGCCGCCGCTGTTCTGGATCGGCCGGCCTCCGCCGCTGTCCTCGCCTCTCGAGCCCGGCCGTGCGCCAGGCCGCGGCCATGCCGCTCCGCCAATCAGGGAGAGCCGACGGTGACCCACCCGCTCGCTCGGCGCCTCGCCGCCAGTGCCCCCGACTGGGCCCGCCGGCCCATGCTGGCCTGGGACCACGACGAGCTGAGCCGGCGCCGGCCCTTCGTCACCGCCAGCGAGTGGCGGGCCTTCTCGACCATCGAGCTGCCCGAGATCGTCGGCACCGCGCATCCCGACCATGCCGGCCTGTCCCGCACCCAGCTGCTCGAGTGCGGCGAGCGCATGCCGCACAACCTGGCACGTGCGGCCGAGAACCCCGGCTACTACACCGACGATGGCCCCAAGCTGCCGCTCATGCACTATGTCGGCTACGCTGGCGGGCCGCTTTTCGTCGGCCGTGACGGCAACCACCGCACCGCCATCGCCAGCTGCCTTCTGCCTCTGGACCACGGCACGCAGCACCTGGCCGGGGTCACGATCGAACGTCATCGGCACGATGCTGCCGCCCAGGATGCCTACAACGAGCTCGCCACCCTGCTCGCCGCGCGCCGGCTGAGGGTCCAGCCCCTGGCCATCCCCCGCCTGCTCGGCCGCGACGATGGCCCCGGCTGGTCATGCGAGACCTTCGTACCGGTCGTCGCCCTCTTCTACCGGGGCGGTCATCGCGAGCAGCTCAC
>JBATRI010000562.1:0-3616 GCA_049292515.1 Geminicoccaceae bacterium | reverse complement strand
CAGCAGCAGCCGGCCGGCGCCGCCGAAGGCCGGGGCCAGCGATGTCGGGTCGTCGAAATCGGCGCGGCGCACCTCGACACCGCGTGCCGCCAGATCGGCGAGCTTGGCCGGGTCGCGGGTCGTAGCGATCACCCCGCTGGCCCCGGACTCGAGCAGCAGCTCGACGACACGCCGGCCGAGCTGGCCGCCCGCACCGGTGACGAGCAGACGGGTTCCTGACGAATCGGGCATGACGCTTCCTTCCACATGGTCTTGCATCGGATGCTGGGCTAAAATAGAGACCAGCATCCGTAGCGGAAGGAGGCAGTCTTTTGGGAGAAGGTACCCTGAAGGGAACCATGCCTGGCGCTCAAGCGCTGACGGGCCGCCTCCGCGCCTGGCAGGCGCAGGACTTCACCCCGTCGGCCTGCCCGGTGCGCGACGTGCTCGACCAGCTCGGCGATAAATGGAGCACGCTCCTGGTGATCACGCTGGCCGACGGGCCGCAGCGATTCAGCGCCCTGCGCCGCGCCGTCCCCGACATCTCCCAGCGCATGCTGACCCAGACGCTGCGCGACCTGGAGCGCGACGGCCTGATCACCCGGCAGGTCTACCCGACCAAGCCGCCCAGCGTCGACTACCGCCTGTCCGCCCTGGGCCGCTCCCTGCTCGAGCCCCTGGCCACCCTGATCGCCTGGGCCGAGCGCCACCACGCCGACATCAGGGGCGCGCGGGCGCGGTTCGATGGTGCGGGCGGCGCGGTGCCGATGTTACAGCCACCCGAGAAAGCCCTCGTGTGACCGGCGCGGTGGCGGAGATCGCCGTACCACTGCTGATCCCTTTTCCTCTGCGACCCGCCGCTGCTAACATCGCCACGATGGCTTGATGGGGCTTTGGTCATGCCGCAGACCGCAGCTGGGTCGCGCGAGGAGGTTTGCCGGCGAATTGCCGGGCTGCGCGCCGAGCTGACACGGCTGGGGGTGCGGTCGCTGGATCTGTTCGGCTCGGCGGCACGCGGCTCGTTGGGCGCCGCCAGCGATGTCGACCTGCTGGTCGAGTTCGACGGGCCGGGGCGGTTCGACCCGTTCATGGACCTCAAGCTGCTGCTGGAGGAGACACTGGGCCGGCGGGTGGATCTCGTGACGACCGGCGCGCTCAAACCGGCCCTGCGGGCACGGATCGCGCCGGACCTGCTGCGTGTCGCGTGATCCGTCGCTCTATCTGGCCGACATCGATCTCGTCGACCATGACTGAAGGGAGAAGCCGATGCGCGTCGACACGCTGCCACCGATGAAGAATCCGCCCCACCCGGGAGCGCTGGTCCGTGAGGACGTGATCAAGGAGCTGGGCCTCACCGTCACCGGCGCCGCCGAGCTGCTGGACGTCAGTCGCCCCAACCTGTCGCTGTTCCTCAACGAGCGAATCGACCTCTCGCCCGAAATGGCCCTCAAGCTGGAGGCGGCTTTCGGGTTGGAGCCGGCGATGCTGCTCGCCATGCAGACCGACCGCAATCTGGCAAAGGCGCGAGAGCGGCAGGCGGAGATTACGGCCAGGGTCCGTGCGGTTGAGCGGTAGCCCAGATAACAAGCCTAACAGCAGGTAAGTTCAAAGAACCAGTTTCCATCTATCGCCGCTCTGGCGCGATCATGTCCGATGAGTTTTTTACACCTACCACAACAATGTAATGGGGTGCATTGGTTGATGGCCACAAACTGAAACCTACGACCACGTATTCTTCTTTGCCTACATAGCATCCTAGTCGGAGATCTGTTATTGAGGCGACATCAAGCATGGCCTCACTATCACATCCAATAAAATCATCTAAATTCTGAGTGCGGCCTAATATCAAGTCAGGAAGAAATGGTATGAATTGATCGGGGCCCAACTCCCCAATTGCAAACGCATGTGCAATTTTTGCTACCATACGCATGAACGCATTTGGGTTCACGTCACCAAGCTTGAGAGCTACTCCTTCACCGGGAAAAGGTTTGGGCACATACTTTGCAAAGAATGCATCCATTTCTTCAGGATCATAGAAAGGGCTGTTTCGAGTTGAGGCAGTATTGGTTTGAGCAAAATCAAACAGTAGCCGTGGCAAAGGCAGATTCGGCATAATGAAACTTCGTGGAAATTCCTCAACAGGTAACGTGATAGTGGCTGCTATGCCAACGGGATTTCCAGTTTCTTTATCAATCCGCAGTAAGTCAATTGACCTAATACGTGGCCTATTTCTTCTTCTGCGAGTAGGAGCATCAGTTCTGGCCCGAAAATCCCCAAGACAATTTTTTAGGACTATTCTTTCAATACCGCTAGTAATTTTTGCGCAATCCATGCAACTAGCGGCTTCAAAAATTACACCGTTCCCAGATAGGCCATATGGCACTATGTGTTCATCTGTTAACCTAACGTCGGTTTTAGTGCAGTATATACAGCTTCCGATAGAAGCATAGCGCTTAGTATCGCCGCGATCTCTATCGACAATTTGCAGCTTCAATTACTTGCCTTCTCGTATAAAAATCGAATCGTAAACCGTGCTTGGTATAATAAGCAATGCCGGCGAGGTGCACGGCCAAGTCCTCATTGGTACAGCCTGCGCAATCCGCCAGGATCGACCCTTCGCTCCACCCTTCTGCCAGCAGCCCGATCAGATGCCCGACCGCCAGTCGGGTGCCACGCACCACCGGCTGGCCAGCGAGAATTGGTGGGTTGAGGATGATCCGAGGATGACTCAAGTTCACGATGCCTCCGGCCCGACCGCCCAGCGATGTTAGCGTTAGCCTGCAGTACCAGACTTACGTTGCCGAAGGCTACAGCCACGAGCTTCGACCTGATCTCGCTCGGCTCTCTCGACGCTGGTATAGAGCTTTGCTACCGATCTACGGGTGGAGGTGACCCATGGCCAATGTCAAGAGGATCAGCGCCGCCCTTACCGCCGACATGGTGTCGATCGTGCGGCAGGCGGTGGCCAGCGGCGACTATGCCTCAGCTAGCAAAGTCGTCCGTGATGCCTTGCGGGAGTGGCAGCAGAGGCGCGCCGTGGATCGGGGTGTCGCCAAGCAGCTGCGCCGCCTTTGGGACGAGGGGCTGGCCAGCGGCCCGGTGGAGCCGCTCGACATGGCCGCGATCAAGCGCGAGGCCCGCGCCCGCTTGTCGGCTTGAGGCAAGTCAGCGCTTAGTCGTTGCCATTATAGGCTATAATTCCTTGACAATCGGTGATAATTTGGCGATAGGCTGATCGGTCCACCCGCATGCGGAGACCATCCCTATGCCTGCCGCACCTACACCCACCCAACCCGACACCTCTCGCCCTACCGGCCCAGCCGCCGCCACAACCCCCTCCACCCCGACCGCCACCCGCCACGGCCTCTGCGGCAGAACCTTCTACCTCCTGCCCGACGAGTCCGAAGCCGAGTGGCACCAGCACGAATCCCTGCTGCTCGCGAGCCTGGCCCCGCGCGACGCGCTGGAGCACGAGGCGGCGCTGGCCGCGATCCGTGCCATGTGGCGCGAGATGCGCGCCGATCGGCTGGAGGCCCAGGTGCTGACCGACCTGTTCGCCGCCGGCAGGCTCGAGGACCCGGCCGAGGCCGCCGCCGCCAAGGCCGTGGCCCTCAAGGCGCTGGGCACCATGCTGCGC
>JBATRI010000561.1:0-6210 GCA_049292515.1 Geminicoccaceae bacterium | reverse complement strand
GCGTTCCACGCGCCCAGTGCCATGAGCATCGCCCGGCCGCAGGCAAGCGCGCTGGCCGCGTCGTGCGGGCCGGGGCGCGGCGTGCCGAAGGTCGCCATCACGCTGTCGCCGATGAACTTGTCGAGCGTGCCGCCATGCGCGAACACGCAATCCGCCATGCGCCCGTGAAAGCCGCGCAGCATGGCCATGACCGCCTCCGGCGCCATGCGCTCGCACAAGGCGGTGAAGCCGACGATGTCGACGAACAGGACCGCCACCTCCTGGGTCCGCACGGGGCCGAACGGCTCGTCGACCGCCGCCAGGTCCTCGACCAGGTTGGCCGAGACGTGGCGGGCGAGATTGACCCGGGCGCGCTCGAGCCTGGCCTGCGCGTAGACCAGCCGCTGCATGCGGCCGACCACGACGGCGAGGATGCCGGCGATCAGGCAGGCGGTGAACAGGCTGCACGCCCAGGCGGCGGTATCGACGAAATAGGGATCGAGGTAGCGTGCCACGGACTCGGCCGCGCTGGCACCCTCCGGCAGGCCGAACCCGAGGCGGGTGTCGGGCAGCGACACGATGATGCCGACGCCCACGCTCCAGGTCGCGCTCACGATCAGCGCCGCGCCGAGCACGAGCCGTGGCGACAGGGTGAAGCTCGCCCACGCGACCAGCAGCAGGAAGAACAGGAACTTCGGCGGCCGCAGCGCCATCTGCACCGGCGTGAGCGGCTCGACGAACGGGTTGGGGACCAAGAGCGTCACGGTGAGCAGGGCGGCGTTGGCCAGCACGAACGCCATGACCAGCCAGGAGGGCACCGGCCGCCTGGCGCGTCGCCCCCAGGCCCAGGCGAGGCCCAGGAAGGCGGCGACGATGCCCAGATAGTAGATGGCTTCGGGCCAGGGGTGGACCAGCGCGCACCAGACCGCGACCGCGACGAACGCCACGGTCAGCGCGTGAGCACCCAACCGCCCGCTTACCTGGCGCTCCTCGGCCAGTGCCGCGGCGATCCGCCGGTCCAGCGCGCTGGGCTGCGTCTGCCGGCGGATGGCTGGCACGTGCGGGGCGGCCATCGACCGGCCGATCTGCCCGAGGCTGCTCACGCGAGGCCCAGGCCGCCGTCGACGGCGATCACCTGGCCCGTCACCCAACCGGACGCCGGATCGGCGAGGCGCACGATCCAGCGCGCGACCTCATCCGGCTCGCCACGGCGCCCGAGGGGGATCCGCTGGCGCTCCTGCTCCTCGATGGCCACCGCCTGCTCCGGCGACAGGCCCATCATCCCCGTCAGCGCCCCGGATTCGGTCGGGCCCGGTGCCACCGCGTTGACGCGGATGCCCTGGGGCGCCAGTTCCAGCGCCCAGCAGCGCGTGAGGTGCTCCAACGCCGCCTTGCTCGCGGCGTAGTGCGAGAGGCCAGCCGCGGGCCGGTGGCCGAAGGTGCTCGAAATGTTGACGATCGTGCCCTTCGCCGCCGCCAGATGGCGCAGTGCTGCCGCCGCCAGCAGGCTCGGGCCGAGCACGTTCACGGCGAGGATCTGCCGGACCCGGTCGGCCGTGGCCTCGGCCAGCGGCAGGATGGCGCCCGCACCGGCATTGTTGACCAGCACGTCCAGCCGGCCCCAGCGCTCGACCGCCTCGCCCACGACCCGCCCGGCGTCCTCGGGGGATGCCGCATCGGCCACCACGGCCACGATGTCGGAATGGCCCGCCGCGACCGCCTCGAGCGCTGCGGCCCGCCGCCCGGTGATCAGGACCCTGGCACCCAGCGCGGCGAAGCGCAGGGCGGCGGCCCGGCCGATGCCCGAGCTGCCCCCGGTGACGATGACGACCTTCGCGCTCAGTGCGGACATGACGTTACCTCGAAATGGCTTGCTCAATGCGACCAAGAGTCAGGCGAAGGCGGCCCGGCGGGCGTGCCGCCGCTGGATCGCCCACAGCGTCAGCGCCGCCCCGATGAGCGCGGGCAGGCTGACGGCCGGAAAATCCCGCACCAGGGCCGATGGCGCGCAGATGCCCACGGCCACTTCCCACAGGTGGAAGAAGGCATGCGCGGCGAGCCACAGGCTTGCTACCAGCCACAGGCCGATGCGGCGCTCGGGCACGGCCAGGCCGACGCCGAAGGCGACGCCGAGGAACAGCTGGATGAGGCCGATGTCGCGGATGAAGTGCTGGTTGAAGAAGCCAGTATCGGTAACCCCGGGCACGAACTCGTACCACGGCTGGGGTGCCACCAGCATGAACAGGCCGTTGGCCGAGAGAAACAGCGTGTTGAACGCCACCATGACGAGAATCGCCATGGCAACGAGACCATTCTCGTCGATCGACTTCATGTTCTGTTGTCCTTGGCTCTGATCGTCGACCTCGACCCAACGAGCGGTCAGTAGTCCCAGAAGACCGGTACCCAACGAAAGGCGTCGCCATCGACCGCCACCCGGCCGACGGATGGGAATGGCAGGTGCGTGGCCACCAGAAACTCGCCGCTCGCCGCCAGCTCCTGCAGAAGACGGACCCGAACGCGAGCTGCCTCCTCGGGATCGTGCTCGAAACCGTTGTGCCAGTCGGGGTGGTCGAACCCGACCGCGAACACGGCGTCGCCGGCGAACGTCAGCCGGTTGCCGCCGGATGCCAGGCGGACCACGCTGTGCCCGGGAGTGTGGCCGCCGGTGCGACGGACGACCACCCCCGGCGCCACCTCGTGGTCCGCATCGAACAGCCGCAGCTGGCTACCGTACTCTTTCGCGAACCGTTTGGCGGCCGACCGAAGTGCCTCCGGGAACCCCGGCGGCATGGAGACATGGGAGAAATCGGGCGACTCCCAAAACTTGACCTCGGCGGCCGCCACATGGATCCGCAGGTCCGAACGCAGCCGGTCCTTCACCCCGTCGACGAGGAGCCCGCCAACGTGGTCCATGTGCATGTGGGTAAGCACCACGTCGGTCACGGAGGCGAGATCGATGCCGGCAGCCGCCAGTCGTCTGACCAGCTGCCCGGCCCGCGGCAAGTTCAAGTTCGGGTCCAGCCCCAGCCCAGCGTCGATGAGGATGGTCTGATCGCCGCTACGCACCAAGACCACGTTGAGCGACCAGTCGAAAGCGTCCGGCGGCAGGAACATGTCGTCCAGCCAGGCCGCCCGGACGGCCGGGTCGGCGTTGTGTCCCAACATCGCGGTCGGGAGCGGCAGCACGCCATCGCTGACCACCAGCACGTCAATCTCGCCGATCCGCACCGCGTAGCGCGACGGAACCAACTCGTCGGGCTCCGGCCTACCGGGGTGTGAGGTGTCGATCAGGCTCATGTTCGTCTCCTGCTGACCGCGGCTTGGCACACGGCATCGACGCCGGTGCGTCGCGGCGTGTTGGCGGTCGATTGGGTTCGAGGGATGGGACGAGCCGGGACAGGTCCGGCCAGCAACCTGTTCGGACAGTCCGCGGAGAAGCCCCGGGGCCGAGCGCCGGACTTTGGCTGGCAAGCTGGTCAGGCCGCCCGGTGCTGAAGTGCGGCGCGGCTGAGCCAGTCCTGGAAGTGCGTGGCACCGAGGCGTGCGCCGTCGTCGGCCGTCAGGGTCCGGTCGTTCAGCTCCACGTCGAAGTAACGGGCGTGGATGTCCGTGACCACGGCACGGGGATCCTGGGTCGCCTTCAGGAACCGGCCGACCAGCTCGTCGAGCGGGATCCGCTCGGGACCGGCCACCTCGACCATGCCGTTCAGCGGGGCTGCGACCGTGACGTCGGCCAACGCCGCCGCCACGTCGTCCGCGGCCATCGGCTGCACCAGGGCGGGTGACAGGCGGACCGTCTGCCCGACCGTGCTCTCCTGGGCGATGGCGCCCACGAACTCGAAGAACTGGGTGGCCCGCACGATGGAGTACGGAATGCCGGCGACCTTGATCAGCTGTTCCTGCGCCAGCTTGGCGCGAAAGTAGCCCATCGCCTGCAGGCGGTCGGTACCGACGACCGACAGCGCCACATGGTGGCCCACCCCGGCGGCCGCTTCCGCGGCCAGCAGGTTGCGGCCGGAGGTCTCGAAGAACTCCATGGCCACCTTGTCCTCGAACGACGGCGAGTTCGCCACGTCGACGACGACCTGGGCGTCGGAGACCGCTTCGGCCAGCCCCTCGCGGGTGATGGTGTTGACGCCCGAGGCAGGCGATGCCGCCAGCGCGTCATGACCCCACCGGCGAAGAATGGTCACGAGCTTGGAGCCGATGCGGCCGCTGCCGCCGATCACCACGATCTTCATTGCGCTCTCTCGTCCTGCGATGGATCGCACCGGTTGCGATCGAGTGGCCGGACAATGCCCGTGGCTTCGCGCAAAGTCCTTGCGGCGGGCTTGAATTTGTCCTGCGTTTATCCTGGCTGAATGTCCAAGAAACCCGCTTCGCCAAGGGCAGGAGGTGCGCAGACCCCGTGCCCGATGACGTCGGCCGTGTTATCGATGACCTCCCCAGGGTGGCAGGCTCAGCTTCGGCACCCTGGCTATCCGGTCGACGCGCGCACGGGATGACGGAGCGCCGACGTGCAGTACAGGTTCGGAGCCTATGTTCTCGACCCGGAGCGGCGGGAGCTGACGCGCGGGACGGCGGCGATCGCCATCGGGCCGCAAGTCTTCGACCTGTTGCTCCATCTGGTGCGCAATCGCGTGCGGGTCGTCAGCAAGGACGAGCTCCTGGACGTGGTGTGGGCCGGGCGCACCGTGTCCGAATCGACCCTTACCAGCCATATCAATGCAGTGCGCAAGGCGATCGGGGACAGCGGCGGCGAGCAGCATCTGGTCCGGACGGTCGCCCGCAAAGGCTTCAGGTTCGTCGGCGACGTCATCGAGCTGCCGTCAGCCGACAGCACGAATGCTGATACGTCGAACCCGAATAAAGCATCGGAACATGAGCCTGCTCCGATCGACAAGCCGTCTATCGCGGTACTGCCGTTCCTGAACCTGAGCGGCGACGCGGATCAGGATTACTTCGCGGACGGCACGGTGGAGGACATCATTTCCGCACTGTCGCGCATCCGCTGGCTGTTCGTCATCGCCCGCAATTCGAGCTTCACGTACAAAGGCCGGGCCGTCGACGTCAAACAGGTGGGCCGCGAGCTGGGCGTGCGGTACGTGCTGGAAGGCAGCGTGCGCCGGGCGGCCAGACGCGTGCGGATCACGGGCCAGCTCATCGACGCGACCACGGGAGGGCACCTCTGGGCGGAGCGGTTCGAGAGCACCCAGGATGACATCTTCGCGCTGCAGGACGACGTGGTCGCGAGCGTCGTCGGCGCGATCGCGCCGCAGCTGGAGCGGGCGGAGATCGAGCGCGCGAAGCGCAAGCCCACCGAAAGCCTCGATGCCTATGATTACTATCTGCGCGGCATGTGGCACTTTCATCAGCGATCCAGCGAGGCGATCAGCGAGGCGCTGACGCTGTTCCATCGGGCGATCGATCTCGACGCGGATTTTGCGTCGGCCTACGGGATGGCCGCGTGGTCGCTTTTCTGGCGCAAGATCAACGGTTGGATGTCCGATTCCGCGCAAGGGACCGCCGAGGGCGCCCGCCTGGCCCGCCGGGCGGTGGAACTGGGCAAGAACGACCCGGTGGCACTCACGCGCGGCGGTCATGCACTCGGCCATTTCGGCGGCGATCTCCACAGCTGCGTGGCCCTGCTCGACCGGGCGCTGGTGCTTGATCCCAACCAGTCCGCCGCCTGGTATCTCGGTGGCTTCCAGCGCGTCTCACTGGGCGAGCACGACAACGCGATTCGGCACTTCACGCACGCGATGCGGCTGAGCCCGCTGGACCCGGAGATGGTGCGCATGCAGACCGGCATGGCGTTGGCGCACCTGCTTACCGGGCGCCTGGACACGGCATTGGCATGGGCGGAGCGGGCATCCGGGGACATGCCGGACTTCCTGCTCGCGGTCGGCGTCATCGCCGCCTGCCATGCGCTCACCGGTCGAACGGACGAGGCGCAGCGCGCCATGAGCCATCTTCGCGGGCTCGATCCCACGCTGCGCGTCGGCAATCTCCCGGACTGGATTCTGCTCCACCGGCCGCAAGACCTCGCCACCTTCGCGGATGGCTTGCAAGGAGCGGGACTGCCGGATTGACCAGCTTGGCTGGGGCGCCAGGCGTAGGGGATCGTGCGGCGGCCGTGGCGCGAACAGGCGGGAGATCGCAGCTGCCCCCCGGGGGTGGTCCCGGGCGCCTACGCCGGGGTACGGCGGAGGCTCAGGCGGCGTGCCGCCC
>JBATRI010000560.1:0-9235 GCA_049292515.1 Geminicoccaceae bacterium | reverse complement strand
AGGTGCAGCGGCGCGGGCCCGACGGCAAGTGCCGCGGCGGCTCAGGGCGTCAGGTACTTCTTCGCCACCGCCGTGCCCACCGTGTATTTGGGGTCGACGAAGTTGCCGAGCCTGACCTTGCCGCACTGGGTCAGCATCATGTAGGCGTCCCACTTGTCGAAGCCGTAATCCTTGGCCAGCCAGCGGACCAGCTCGCGGTAGGCGATCCGGGTCGCGTCCTCGAGCGGGCGGGCGCTGCCGATGGTCATGATGAAGTCGTCGGCCTCGAGCCTGGGCCACTCGATGGTCCAGCCCTTGATCAGGTCGACGTGGATCACGGTCGTGGTCGGGTACTCGACCGCCACGCCGCAGACCTCGCCGTCGCCCTGGCAGGCATGGCCGTCGCCGATGAACAGGCGGGCACCCGCCGTGCGCACCGGCAGGTAGGTGACCGTGCCCGGCCCCATGTCCGGCAGGTCCATGTTGCCGCCGTGATTGTCCGGGGTCAGCGAGTTGATCGAGTCGATCTCGGGCGAGCAGCTGAGCGTGCCGATATGCGGCCGGTAGGGCAGCACCACCCGGTCGCTCCAGTGCACGTGCTCCTCGTCGACGTGGATCTTGCGGACCTTCTCCGGCAGCGGGTCGTTGAGCATGGCCGTGTAGTAGGTGCCGGTCAGCGCCCCGAACTCCTCGATCATGCAGCAGGTCCCGCGCGGCTGCGGCCCGCGCGGCGCCATGCTGACGATGTGGACCGCCAGCGCGTCGCCCTTCTCGGCCCCCTCGACCATGATCGGGCCGTTCTGCGGGTTGAGGAACGGCATCTGCAGCAGGGCCGAGGGCTTGTCGGTCTCGCTCTTGATCTTGCCCTCGAACGCGTCCTGGGTCTCGACCACCACCCGGTCGCCGGGGCGGATGTGCAGGACCGGGTCGGAGTAGGGGCCTATCGTGTAGTGGAACTTGCCCTGCCTCTCCTCGGTCAGCTCGTGCGTGGCGCCGATCTTCCCTTTGGCGACGCCCAGCCGGTGCATGATCGACTGGGCCAGCCAGTCATTGCCGTGGGCGCGGCTTTCCATCTCCATCGCGGCTTCTCCATCATGGTTGCCCTGGCGCGCGTCGGCGCGCAGGGTTCGGGCGGCGGTGCCGACCGTCGGGTCGGGCTTGTGGTCAAGGGCGTGCCGCGGCGGCATGCTGCCGCCCGGCTCAGCCCTTGGTGCGGTATTCGGGTGCCTGGCGGCCGGCGCGGGCGACGAGCTGCTGGCACAGCTCCTCGACCGACACCCGCCGCTTCATGCTCTCGGCCCGCAGCATGTGGAACGCGTCGGTGTCGTTGAGCTTGCGCTCCCGCATCAGCATCAAGATCGCCCGCAGCACGAGCGGCCGCGCCTTGATACGCAGGTTCAGGTTCTCGATCAGCCGCCGCTGCTCGCGCTGGGCGGCGAAGGTGTGGAAGGCGATGGCCAGGGCACTGAAGACGCCGTTCGAGCGGATCGGCTTGGTCAGGAACGCCGACGGCGCCTGCGACAGCGCCCACTCGATCCGCCCCGGCGCCTCCGAGCCCAGGAGGGCTATCAGCGGCACCTGCGCGTGGCCCGGCTCCCAGCCGAACAGGTCGTCGAAGCCCATGTCGGCGTCGAACAGGATGAGGTCGGCGACGTCTGGCGCCAGCCGCTCGGCCGGCCAGCAGGCCTGGGTGCGCAGGCCCAGCTTCTGCAGATGCTCGGCCAGTAGCGCCCGGTTGCGGTCGTCGACATGGACGATCAGCGCTCGGTAGCCGTGGAAGTTGGGCAGCCGCAGGCCGGTCATCGCACTACCTGCAGCCGTCTGGCGGTCGCGGCGGCGGTGTCGCCACCGGCGTCGAGCTCGGCGCGGAAGCGGGCGATGTCGAAGCCCACGAGGTAGGGGTCGGGCCTGACCGGGCGCGGCGCGGTCCACAGGATCTCGAACTGCCCGGCCGCGTCGGAGCGGCCCAGGGACGGCGTCAGGCAGCAATGGTTGTTGCCGGGGTCGACCCGCACCGGCCCCTGCGGCGCCTCGAGCTCGATCTCGTAGAGTGCCTGCTTGACCTGCTCGATCTCGCTCGACTGCGCCCGCTCGATCGCGGCCGCCAGCAGGCGCACGGCAATGTAGGCGGCCTCCGCGTCGGCCGAGGTCACGCGGTCGGCACCGAAGCGGCGCTTGAAGGCGGCCACGAACACCGCGTTGGCGGCCGTGCGCGTGGACTGGAAGTAGACGCTGGAGGCGATGTGGCCGCCGGCAGCCTCGGGTGCGATCGCCAGCAGCTCCGGCTCCGACAGGGTGACGCTGGCCATGGGCATGCGCAGCGCCGGCTCGCGGCTGCGTGCCGCGTGGAACGCCTCCATGAAGGCGTGGCTGGAGACGCCGATCAGCGAGCTGAAAATGAAGTCCGGCTTCAATGCTATGATCTCGTCGACGAGGTGCGCGACGTCGACGGACCCCACCGGCAGGTAGCGCTCGGCCAGGATGCCGCCGCCGCAGCCGCTGACGATCTCGCGCATGGTCCGGTTGCTTTCCCAGGCCCAGATATAGTTCGAGCCGATGCAGTAGGCCCGGCTGCCGTGGGCCCGCAGCATGTGGACGATCAGCGGGACGATGTGCTGGTTGGGCGAGGCGCCGGTATAGATGACGTTGTTGCAGCTCTCGAACCCCTCGTAGTGCGACGGGTACCAGAGCAGCCCGTCGCGCTTCTCGAAGACGGGGATGACCTCCTTGCGGCTCGATGACGTGTAGCAGCCGACCACGTGGCGGATGTCGGTCGTGCGCAGCAGGCGGTCGCAACGCTCGCGATACTCGTTGAGGTCGCCGCCCGGGTCCTCGATCTGCGGCGCGAGGACGAAGCCGTACTTGGTCGAGGCATTGACCTCCTCGATCGCCAGCAGGGCGCCGTGCAGCAGTTCCGTGCCGATCGTGCGGTACGACCCCGTCTGCGAGAACACCACCCCGATCGGGACCGACCGCCTGCCCTGCCCGCTGTCCGTCACCTCGTCCCCTCCCCAGTCAAGCATGCACGAGCGACGTCATTCCGCGACGGTGATGGCGGCCGCGGCTTTGGCGGAAGCGTACGCAAAGATCGCGCCGATCCACATCGACAGCGGCACCACGATCAGTGGGTTGGCGAGGCTGAGCGAGGTCAGGTTGGCGAGGTTGAAGCGGTCGGGCGTCTGCAGTAGGAAAGCGAAGGTGCAGGCGTAGCCATAGGTCGTGCCCGGGATAGAGGCGAAGGCCGGGACCTTGGCGGCCAGGATGTAGACGGCGATGGTGATGGCCACGACGAGGCTCGGCCAGATCGTCGGCCCGAGTAGCTCGCCGCCGGGGATGAGGACGATGACCAGGGCGGTCGACCAGGCCACCAGCACCCCGAAGGCGTTGGCGACGACCGTGGAGCGCAAAGCCGCCTCGTCGCCACCGGAATGGTAGAAACAGGCCCAGGCCATGAAGGCCGCCCAAATCAGGATGCCGCCCACGGTGAGGAACATCCAAGTCGCGATGCCCCCGAGCACCGCCACGCTGATCGCCAGGGCTGGAATGGTCTGCATGGTGACTTCTCCCGTGCGCGCGGCCGGCCGCCGCGCGTTGCCAGCGTGTCGCCGCTATCCGCCGCGGGGCGGCCAGCGGCGGTCGGTCGTCATGCGTCGCGTGTGGCCATGCCCCAGCGGCTGTAGAGCCAGCCGCTCATCCCACCCAGGAGGAGCCAGAGCACGGCCGCCGAGCCCAGCGAGGCCATGACGAAGTCGGCGGCGAGCTCGGCCGGCACGCCGCCCTCGGCGTGGGCCTCGAGGTGCGGCGCGCCGACGAGATGCGGCAGCAGGACCAGGCCGGCGCCGGCAATCTTGGCCCAGGGTCGAGGGGCGAACACCACCACGGCCAGCCCGATCATCGTCGCCGCCGCGGTGGCCAGCCACCATGCCTGACGGTCCGCGAGCGGGGCCGCGACCGAGCCCGGAAGCTCCGGCGGCAAGCCCAGCGCCGGTGCTGCCGAGAACGCGGCAAACCCGGCCAGACCCCACAGGATGCCCTGGACCAGCCCTACGGGCCGGTTACGGAGGCTGAAGCAGGCCACCAGCATCAGGCTGAAGCCGATGGCCGTCAGGACGTTCGCGGCAGCGGTGAACGCCGTCCGCTCGCCGCCGTCGGCCGGCTTCCAGGCACCCGCTTCGTGCACATGCTCATGCGCGTCGTGGGCGTGCACATGGGCGACCGGCGGAGCCGCTGGGGCCGCATCCTCGTAGGTCTCGGCCTCGAGAATGAGCGGCACCACCGACTGGGTCTGCAGTACGGTCATGGCCACGCCGCCGATGGACCCGGCCACGATCGCGGTCAGCAGGAGGTTCCTCAGCATGGTCCTGCCCCGTCAGTGACACGGGAAGCCGACGGCATGGCGGGTGTCGTGAGCAGCGTTGTGCAGCACACTGGCCCCGGCGAACCCGGTGCCGTAGATCAGGAAGCTGCCGAACATGAACAGGAGTGCCGCCACGGCGACGCGGGTGGCGACGCCTGAAGAGGTGTGGCCGATGCTCAAGCTGCCGAACATGCTTGTCGTCCCCTGGAGTGGGCCGGACTTCCCGGCCGAGTTGGATGGGTGAACGGGGCCGACCCGCGGCCCCAGTGTCGAGGCCGCTCAGATCACCTCTTCGCGGGTGCGGGTCCGGAACTCTTCCGTCCGCTGATCGAGCTCTTCGGGCGTGACGATCCCGCGATCGACCACCAGCCGCTCGAACGCTGAGAGCCACTGCTCGTAGTACTCCCACGACGGGTCATCGACCGCGTGGCTGCTTTCCCAGTTGCCGATGGTAGAGATCAGGCTCTGGCGGAAGTCCTCGAAGCGATAGGCGTTGCCCTCGGCGAGTGCCAGGACCAGACCGAAGGCCCGGCCCTGCCAGGGCTCGTCGAAGGCCAGCCGGTCGCAGCGGCGCGGCAGTGCGGCCGCCCCGCCACGCAGACCCTCGACATATTCGCTGCGCGTGTCGTTCATGGTGACCTCCATCGCTCAGGCCGCCTTGACCAGGTCCAGGCCCTGCATGGCCTCGGTGCTGATCAGCGCCGCCAGCTTCTCCTCGCTCCAACCCTCGGTGCCGGCGGGACGGACGGGCACCACGAAGTAGCGGATCTGCGCGCTGCTATCCCAGATCTCGACCCGGACCGACGGCTCGAGCTCGACCCCGAAGTCGCCGAGCACGCCGCGCGGATCGCGCACGACCCGCGCACGGAACACCGGATCTTTGAACCAGTAGGGCGGCAGGCCGAGCAGTGGCCACGGCCAGCAGGAGCACAAGGTGCAGGCCACCAGGTGATGCACGTCCGGCGTGCACTCGACGGCCATCAGGTTCTCACCCTCGATCCCGTCACGCAGGCCGAGCTCGGCGATGGCAGCGTTGGTGTTGGCGAGCAGGCGCTGCTTGAAGGCCGGGTCGGTCCAGGCGCGGGCCACGACCTTGGCGCCGTTGAACGGCCCCATGTCGTGCTCGAAGAAGCGAATCACCCGGTCGACGGTGTCGATGCCGATCAGGTTCTTCTCACGAAACAGCGATTCCAGCGCCTTGGTGCGGGCCGCGTAGTAAGTCTCGCTTTCACGCAAGTGATGGTGATGGCCATCCTCGCCATGGTTGTCTGCCATGCGATTCTTCCTTCCAAGATCTGACGTCGTTGCTTGATGATCGGCCGATCTGGTGCTGCCAAGATAGAACCAGATCTTGACGGTACTAGGTTCAGGCTGCCTTCTTGAGGTAAGTCTCGAAGCAATCATTGTAGAGCACGTCGTCCTTATCCGGGATGTCCGGCCAGAGATCGCGCGTCTTGAACTTCACCCGGTAGACAGGCTGCGGCGTGCTCACGCTGTCGGTCGGCACGCTGTCGGTGTAGAGGACGGGTCGCGGATAAACCTCCTCGACAATGCCGCTCCTGCCGCGCAGGTAACCCGGAAGTCGGGTGTGGACAGCCGACGGCACGTCGCGCACCGTGACGACGTCGCCCTTCTTGAACACCGGGTTCATGACCAGGTCGCGGTAGGGATTATCGCCGGTCCAGAGATACTCGACGACCCGCTCGGTGATGGCGGCATTTCCCTTCTCGGGGAGCGGTGCATCGGGATTCTTGAGATAGTACTCCGTCTTCTCGTCGAGTTCCTGCTCGTTTATGTAGCCGCGCTGCATCAAGAATGCGCACATGCCGCCCAGCCACTTGATGTAGTAGCGGAACTTGAAGTAATCGAGCGGATTCATCCCTTCGGCCAACACCCGAAGATGTGGCCAAGCCCAGATACCAGTGCCCATCATGGTGGCATGGACACCAAAGAGTTGCGCTTCCCATGGCTGGACAAACACGCGCTTCTCGACATTGACGGGCCCGACATTTTCCAACCCGCCGAGGTAGTGTTGCAGCTTCATCTGGTCCTCTGCCTCTCTTCGTCTGTAGTCGACCAAAGATCCATTGAGCACCGCAGCGACAGTTCCGCCGACGGTCGGGAAAGGTCGAAGAAAAAACGAAAAAAGCCCCCGCGGGTGAAATACCCGGGAGGCTTCGTCGCCTTGGAAGCACTAGGTGCTTCCTATGTCATGGAAGTACTGCTGGAGCCCAGTCGCCGATGACTTCAAGCTCCTGCTTGACGACCAGCTATGTCAGGCATCCGCGTGCGTTGCAAGACTAAAAATCGTACGGCCTGCAGTACCCACCCGTTAAGAGTGGCCGGCAGAATCCAGCAGCCCTGCCGGCCGGCGGGGTGGCAGTCATACGTTGAAGTAGCGCGCCTGGGGGTGGTGCAGGACGATCGCACTGGTGCTCTGCTCGGGCCAGAGCTGATCCTCCTCGCCGAGCTCGATGCCGACCTGCTCGGCCCCCAGCAGCCGGAGCAGCGACGCCTGGTCGGCGAGATTCGGGCAGGCCGGATAGCCGAAGCTGTAGCGCGAGCCGCGATAGCCCTGCTTGAGCAGCTCGCGCAGGTCGCGCGCATCCTCGTGGCCGAAGCCCAGCTCCGCGCGGATCTTGGCGTGCACGTACTCGGCCAGCGCCTCGGCCAGCTCGACACCCAGCCCGTGCAGGCGGACATAGTCCTGGTAGCGGTCCTTGGCGAACCATTCGCGGGCGACCTCGGAGGCGCGCTGGCCGACGGTGACCACCTGCAGCCCCAGCACGTCGCGCTCAGGCTCGTCGATGTCGCGCAGGAAGTCGGCGATGCACAGGCCGTCCTCCTTGCGCTGCCGCGGCAGGGCGAAGCGGGCGACCTCGCTGGCACCCGATTCGTCGAACAGGACGATGTCGTTGCCCTGCCCCGCCGCCTTGAAGTAGCCGTAGGCCGCCTGCGGCGTGAAGATCCGCTCCTGCTCGGCCTCGGCCACGAGGCTGGCCAGCACCGGCCGCAGCTCCTTGTGCGCCCAGGCCAGGAAGTCCGCGAGCTTGCGGCCCTGCTTCTCGTAGCCCCAGTGGAATTGATAGAGCATCTGGTCGTTGAGGTAGGGCAGCAGCGCCTTGACTGGGACCTCCTCGATCGTCCGGGCACCCCAGAACGGCGGCGGCGGCACGGCGACGCCGCGGCTCAGCTCGTGGCGCTTGAGACGGATCTCCTCGACCTCCAGCGGCCGCAGCGCCGGGTTGGCCGCACCGTTGATGAACTCGAGCGTCCGCGGCTTCTTCTGGCTGCGCTGCGACGCCTTCTCGACCCGCTCGGCGACATAGGCCTGGATCGAGCCCGTGACCGCCTTTTCCATCAGCATCAGCCCGTCGAACGCGTCACGGGCGTAGGCCACCGGCTGCTGGCCGTAAGCCTTCCAGCAATCGTCCTCGACATAGGCACGGGTCAGCGCGGCGCCGCCCAGCAGCACGGGCGTGCTCAGGCCCTGGCGCTGCATCTCCTCCAGGTTCTCGCGCATGATCACGGTCGACTTGACCAGGAGGCCGGACATGCCGATGGCGTCGGCCTTGTGCTGCGCCGTGGCCTCCAGGATGTTGGCCAGCGGCTGCTTGATGCCGAGATTGACGACCTTGTAGCCGTTGTTGGTCAGGATGATATCGACCAGGTTCTTGCCGATGTCGTGCACGTCACCCTTCACCGTGGCCAGCACGATGGTGCCTTTCTGCTGCCCCTCGACGCGCTCCATGAGGGGCTCAAGATAGGCCACCGCCTTCTTCATCGTCTCGGCCGACTGGAGCACAAACGGCAGCTGCATCTTGCCGGCACCGAACAGCTCACCCACGACCTTCATCCCGCCCAGCAGGATGTCGTTGATGATCGCCAGCGGCGCGTAGGTCTGCAGCGCCGTCTCGAGATCGGCCTCCAACCCCTGCTTGTCGCCGTCGACGATGCGC
Source organism: Geminicoccaceae bacterium (assembly GCA_049292515.1). Classification (GTDB taxonomy): domain Bacteria; phylum Pseudomonadota; class Alphaproteobacteria; order Geminicoccales; family Geminicoccaceae; genus Benzoatithermus. The sequence goes on along the minus strand of JBATRI010000560.1, from coordinate 940 downwards.
AGCTTGAGCTGCTCCTCGACCGTGTCGGGGCGCACCCGGGCGGCGCCGGCCGTGGCCTTGCGGTCGGCGAACAGGGCCATGAACGCCTGCAACGGGTCGTAGCCCTCCGCACGGCGGTCGAAGATCAGGTCCTCGGCCGCCTTCACCTCCTCGGGCGGGATCTTGTGCAGCGGCACGATCTTGCTGGCATGGACGATGGCCCCGGTGAGCCCGGCCCGCATCGCGTGGTCGAGCATGACCGAGTTCAGCACGTGGCGGGCGGCGGGGTTGAGACCGAAGGAGACGTTGGAGAGGCCCAGGATGATCTGCAGCTCGGGGAACTCGGCGCGGATGTCGGCGATCGCTTCGAGCGTCCACAAGGCCAGCTTGCGGTCGTCCTCGTTGCCGGTGCAGATGGTGAAGGTCAGCGGGTCGATCAGCAGGTCCGACTGCGGCAGGCCGAACCGGCCACAGGCGAAATCGACCAGCCGGCGGGTGATCCGCAGCTTGTCCTCGCGCGACTTGGCCATGCCGACCTCGTCGATGGTCAACGCGATCACCGCCGCACCGAACTTGCGCGCCAGCGTCATCCGCGCGGTGGCCGGAGCCTCGCCGTCCTCGAAGTTGATCGAGTTCAGCACGGCCTTGCCGCCATAGAGCTCGAGCGCCGATTCCAGCACCGGCAGCTCGGTCGAATCGATCACCAGCGGGCTGTCGACCTGGCCACGCAGGCGGCTCACGACCGCGTCCATCTCGGCCACCTCGTCGCGGCCGACGAAGGCGGTGCAGACGTCGAGCGCATTGCTGCCCTCGCGGACCTGCTCGCGGCCGACCGCGACGCAGCCGTCCCAGTCGCCGGCCGCCTGCAGCTCGCGGAATTTCTTCGAGCCGTTGGCGTTGCAGCGCTCGCCGATGGCGAGGAAGGCGTTCTCCTGCCGCAGCGGCACGGCCGAGAACAGCG
>JBATRI010000559.1:0-1858 GCA_049292515.1 Geminicoccaceae bacterium | reverse complement strand
CGTGCTCCTTCTTGAGCGAGGCAAAGAAGCTCTCCATTGATCGCAACGCGATCAATCCGTTTCCGTAGGAACCCGGGCCAGCAGGCCCGGGAGGCGAGAGCGTTGTCGAGACAATTGCCGCGCCGGCTCATCGACTGCCGGATGGCGTGCCGCTCCAGCACGCGGCGGTAGGGCTCAGCGGCATACTGCACACCCCTATCGCTGTGGTGGGTCAGGCCCCGCGACGGCCGCCGATGCTGCAGGGCCATGACCAAGGGGCACCGTCAAGTTGACGCCCAAGCCACCAGAAGCTCGCTGCCGATCGGGGCAACCATGGCTATGCTGCAGCCTTGGCGCCACTGACCTCGGCTCAGATCACGCCGGCTTGCGCGCGGGCGGTTCGGTACTGGGTGGCGGTGACGTGATCGCGGCGGAGATAAAAGAGGTTGTTGATCTGGTCGTGAGCCGAGAGGAACCGCTGTGCTTGGCCAGCTGACTTGAACCGCTTCATCTGCCGTTCGCGTCGTCGCGTCGGCTGGTGCGAGTTCTCCGCCCGGTTGTTCAAACCCTTGTGCCGACGGTGCTCGACGCCTGGCATCAGCTCTTTCTTCGCCGCGGGATAACTCGCCAGCTTGTCCGTGATCAGCACGCGCGGTGGCCGACCCTGTTTCTTCAGCAGCTTGCGGAGCAGGCGCTTGGCGGCCTGCTGGTTGCGCCGGCTCTGCACCAGCACGTCGAGCACGAAGCCGTTCTGGTCAACGGCCCGCCACAACCAATGCTTCTTGCCGGCGATGGTGATCACGACCTCATCGAGGTGCCACTTGTCGCCAGCCTGAGACAGCCGCCGGCGGATCTGGTTGGCAAATGCCTGGCCGAACTTGAGCGCCCACTGCCGCACGGTCTCGTGGCTCACGACGATGCCACGGGCGGCCAGCATCTCTTCCACCATCCGAAGGCTGAGCGGGAAGCGGAAGTAGAGCCAGATCGCCTGGCTGATGACCTCGGGCGGAAACCGGTGGCCAGCGTATAAGGGCTTGGTCAGCGTCATGCCGGCGCCGTAGCCGGCTCGCCGCCTCCGTGCAAGCTGTCGCGCACCAACCTGACGGTACCGCCGTGCGGCACTGGCCCGTCCAGGCGCTGGCCGCGTGGGCTGTGGCCGTAGCGGCGGGCCATGTTGGTGGCAGCGCCGTCGATCGCCTCTGGCGCTCAACCATCGACGAAGATCAGCCGCGCCGGGTTCAAGGCACGTTGCCCGGCCCGCCAGGTGGTGCGTTGCTCGGCGACATCCGCTCGGTCCTGCTCCTCGGCCCGGCCTGACTTTTTTACGTGTCAGCCCGAGCCGGGCCAGCGTCTTGTGCATCAGGCCGAGACTGGCGGTTATGCCGTGCGCGGCCAAAGGCCAGGCCCGCAACTCCTCCAGCGTGACATCGGGCCGGCGCACCACCTCGGCGGCGATGGCGGCATGATGGTCCTGGAGCTTGAGCGTCTGGCGGTTGCAGGGTGGCCGGGCCTCGGTCTCACCGATGGCGCGACGTCGGCCCAGCGCCTTGTCAATGTACACGACGCTCACCCGAAACTGGGCGGCCACCGCCTTGGCCGTTCCGCCACCATCGATCGCCGCCAACACCCGGCTGCGCAGATCGCCCGAATAACTCTGCCCAGACTTCCACACCATCACCACTCCTCGGCCCGCGCCAACCGAGAAGTATGAATCACATCCTGGCAGTTCCGTGAATAAGGATTATATTCCAGTCAGCATGAAAATGCTTCTGTAACGGGCCATTGGAAGTCAACCCTCATTGAGCTTTGGTCCTGTCGCCGATGTCTTGCTTCTGTCCGGGGTCGGCGCCCATGGCCGCCACCTGATGGGGTCGGATGA
>JBATRI010000558.1:0-2786 GCA_049292515.1 Geminicoccaceae bacterium | reverse complement strand
CAGCCGGCCTGTGCCGGCGTCGAGCTGCAGCCGGGGCAGAGCATCGTCTCGGTGTCCTCGGGCGGTGGCGGCTACGGGCCACCCTGGCGGCGCGAGCCGGACCGGGTGGCCCACGACGTCCGGGAAGGCTGGGTCAGCCGCGAACGGGCGGCCGATGTCTATGGCGTCGAGCTGGACGCTGCGGGTGCGGTGCTGGACGGGGCGACCCGCCTCCGCCGCGCCAAACTCGCCGAGTTCGAAAGGCCAGCCGTCCAGAACGTGTGAAGTGTATCAGGCCACGGCTGCAATGCCGTTGCGGACGATGGCGGGACCGGTATAGCCGCCGGCGACCAGCCGGACCGCTTCGCCCGCGGCACGGTGGGCACGCTCGCGGACGAGGGACGAGGTCAGCTGGTAGTGGTCGAAGTCGGCTTCAGTGGCGTACACGGCGCTCGGCGCCGTATGCGCGCGGAAGAAACCGAACAGGGGCCGCAGCTGGTGTTCCATGACCAGACCATGCAGCGGACTGCCTCCCGTCGCGGTGAGCACGACCGTGGTACCGATCAAGGCGTCGACATGGACCAGGTCGAAGACGTGCTTGAACAGCCCGGTGTAGGAGGCGCGGTAGACCGGCGTGCCCACCACCAGGATGTCGGCGCGCTCGATGGCGTCGATGACCGCTCGGGCGCGATCGCTCATGGCGTCGCGGCTAAGCGCGTCGAAGAACGTCGTGTCCCGGTCGCCCAGCTCGATGAGCTGGCTCCGGCTGCCGATCCGCTCGTCGATGGCCGCCAGCACCGTGGCGACCAGATTGGCGGTCCGCGACGGCTGCCGGACACTGCCGGCGATGCCGACGACTGAGAGCGTCTGCATGAAGGTCGCCTTCTGCTGTTCAGGTTCAGGGTCGAGATGGTGCCGGCTCATCATGAGGCGGCACGCAGCAAGGGGTTAGCGTCGCCGGCCACGTTCAGCCGCTTGAGGATCTCGGCGGCAACGACCTCGGCATCGCGAGAGACCTGGGGCAGGCCCATGAGCTCGCCAAAGGTCCCGCGCGCCAATGGGCCGGCGATCAGCAGCGTGTCGGCTGCCGTTGCAGATCGCGAGACGGCACGATGCTGGCGATCGACCAGCAGGCCCAGCCCATACTCGTCCCGCTGCACCAGCCCGGCATCGGCGAGACTGCGCAAGGCGGGGTTACTGGTGAGGATGTTGCCATGGGCCGGGCCGGTCGTGACGACAAAGGCCTGGGCATCCACCCACCGCGTACCACCGATCGCGACACCGCGACCACGTAGCAGCAGCTCAAAGCGGAGCGTCGTGTCCCGCCCCACAACGTTGCCAAGGTCGGCGGCAAGTATCTCGAGGGTGCCCTCGCGCCGGCGCCGCTCGATCACGGCGCCCACCTGAGGCGCCACACGGTAGCGATGGACCTCCCAGTAGGAGCGCAGATGGCGCAGCAGGGTGCGGCGCTGGCGGCTGTCCAAAGCCTGCCAGACCGCCTGGCCGTCACGCCGCGCGGCATCGATCACCGCCTGCCACGGCTGGCCCGCCGCCGACGCGTCAGCAAACGCCCGCCGCAGTCGGATCAGCAAATCCAGGGCCGTCGTCGGTGGCGGCTCGGCGAAGTCACCAAATGTCGCGTGGGTATGCGTCGCATGGGGTTGTGATATCCGTCCGCGCCTGGAAAAGGCGACGATCCGGCCCCGATGACCGCGGCGGTCGAGCGAGGCCACGATGTCGGCCATGCTCAACGCCGTGCCCATGACGACGACGTCATCCTGCGGGGCGATCCGATCAAGCGCGCCTTGGGCCCAAGGATCGGGGACGAAGCCAGGCAAGTTCCCGAACGCCGCAATCAGGCGCGGCGGTACTCCTGGAGGAGGATGGCTCACCGCCAGCACGACGATGTCGGCAGCTACTACACGGCCCGCAGCCGACGTCACGCGCCACTCCGGGCCGTGTCTGAAAATCGTCACGGCGCTGTCCTGCAGGTGACGGACCGCAGCGATGCCTGCTGCGGAAGCACCCTGGAGCTGCGCCGCGACATAGGCGCCGAAGACTTGCCGCCGCGGATAGATCCGTCCATCCGGCAGGCACGCATCGGGATCGTCAATCAATGCACCGGTGGCCGTGAGCCAACGCACGAAGTGGCTCTCATCGTCGCTGAAGAGGCTCATCCTGGCCGCGGCCACGTTCGTCCGATGCGCGGCATCGGTCGACGAGTAGGCCACGCCGCCGCCTACAGAGGGCCGTGGCTCGAAGATGGTGACCGCCAAGGGAGTGGTCGCATGCTTGGCCAGATGCACGGCAATGGCGGTGCCGGTAAAGCCACCGCCGACAATGGCGACCCGCGGCACTCCAACGTGGGCCGTCATGAACTCAGGGGCCTGGCAACCAGGGGAAGCGGTGTTGACCACAGCACGTGACGGCGCGTGGCCGAATGCACGCCATTCGACATCGGTCTCTCCTGGCGTCCGACGCCCCTGGCCGGGCGAGGGACGCGGTGTGAGCAATGAAAATACCGGGCGATCTGCCGTTGGGATCGATCTCAGACGGCCGCCAGCACGCGTCGCTCGAGCTGCAGGACGCGGGTGTCGTCGGACTGCCTGGGCCTCGCCGCGTCCACCGGCAGGTCGAGAGCGATTCGGCCTTCCTTCAGGACGAGCACCCGGTCGGCCAGTGTCACCGCTTCGACGACGTCATGGGTGATCAGCACGGTGGTGAACCGTTCCCGGGCGCAGATCCGCGCCAGAAGGGCGTGCATCTCCATCCGGGTGAGGGCGTCGAGGGCGCCGAAGGGCTCGTCG
>JBATRI010000557.1:0-12414 GCA_049292515.1 Geminicoccaceae bacterium | reverse complement strand
TCTCTATGCGGCCCTGGACTGCGCCGTCGGGGCGGCGATCCACCCGTTCTACACCGCGTCGATCCGCGAGCTCCATGCCGCCGGCCGCCCGGTCGTGGGCTCCGGCCCGGTGGGCGTCGAGGGCACGGCGGCATGGCTGGAAGCCATCGGTCGGGCCGCTGGGGTTTCCGAGGCCAAGATCGACGCCGCCAAGGCTGCCGCCCTGCCGGCGATCCGCGGTGCGATGGCGGCGAACCCGGTCAATGCACGGGTCACCGTCTCGGGCTACGAGGGCTCGGAGCTTTTGGTGGCTCGCCTTTTGATCGAGGCCGGAGCCGAGGTGCCCTATGTCGGCACCGCTTGCCCGCGCACCGAATGGAGCGATCCCGACCGCGAGTGGCTCGAGGCCAAAGGCACCCACATCCAGTTCCGCGCGTCGGTCGAGCAAGACATCGCGGCGATGATCGACGCCAAGCCCGATCTGGCACTGGGCACCACACCGTTGGTGCAGAAGGCCAAGGAGCTGGGCACGCCTGCGATCTACTTCACCAACATGGTATCGGCGCGGCCGTTGTTCGGTCCCGCCGGTGCCGGCGCCCTGAGCGCCATCGTCGCGGCGCAGACGCGCGGCCGCGAGCGCTTCGGCCGGATGGTCGAGTTCTTCGGCGGTGCCGGCAAGGGCGACGCCGCCGGCTATGGCTGGACCGGTGTGCCGGCCGATCATGCGGCGGCCAAGGCACGCAATCGGAAGGCCCGGGTGCGAGTCGACCTCGCCGACGCGGTGGGGGTCTAGGCCATGCTGGTCCTCGACCACGATCGCGCCGGCGGTTACTGGGGTGCCGTCTACGCCTTCACCGCGATCAAGGGCCTCAGGGTCGTGATCGACGGCCCGGTGGGCTGCGAGAACCTGCCGGTGACGGCGGTCCTCCACTATACCGATGCCCTGCCGCCGCACGAGTTGCCGGTGGTCGTCACCGGGCTGTCGGAAGACAATCTGTCAATGACCGGCACCGAGGGTGCGCTACGACGCGCCAGTGCCACGCAGGACCAGGACCTGCCGGCGGTCGTGGTCACCGGCAGCATCGCCGAAATGATCGGCGGTGGTGTGACGCCCGAAGGCTCGAACCTGCTGCGCTTCCTGCCGCGCACGATCGACGAGGACCAGTGGCAGAGCGCCGACCGCGCGATCTTCTGGCTGTGGTCGGAGTTCGGCGCCAAGAAGGCCAAGTCGCGCCGGCGGCCGGCGCGGCCCGAGGGTGCGAAGCCCTTGGTCAACATCATCGGCCCGATCTACGGCACCTTCAACATGCCGTCCGATCTGGCCGAGATCCGGCGCCTGGTCGAAGGGATCGGCTGCGAGGTCAACCTCGTCTTCCCCCTTGGCGCGCATATCGAGGACATCCCGAAGCTGGTCGATGCCGACGTCAATATCTGCATGTACCGCGAGTTCGGCAGGAAGCTCTGCGAGGAGCTGGACAAGCCTTACCTGCAGGCGCCGATCGGCCTGTTTGCGACCACCAACTTCCTGCGGAAGCTGGGCGAGCTCGCCGGAGTCGATCCCGAGCCGTTCATCGAGCGCGAGAAGCACACCACGATCAAGCCGATCTGGGACTTGTGGCGCTCGGTCACGCAGGACTTCTTTGCCACGGCGTCATTCGCCATCGTCGCCACCGATACTTATGTCCGCGGCATGAAGAACTTTCTCGAGGACGAGATGGGCGTGCCCTGCGCCTTCGCCTTCGCGCGGAAGGCGGGCGTCAAGCCCGACAATGCCAAGGTGCGCGAGGCGCTCAAGGCGACACCGCCGCTCGTGCTCTACGGCTCCTTCAACGAGCGGATGTACGCGGCCGAGCTGGGCGCGCGCTGCATGTTCATCCCGGCCTCGTTTCCCGGAGCGATCATTCGCCGTGCCACCGGCACGCCGTTCATGGGCTATGCCGGTGCCACCTACATCGTGCAGGAATACTGCAACGCACTGTTCGATGCGCTGTTCCACATCCTGCCGCTCGGCACCGAGCTCGACCGCGTCGAGGCCACACCGTCGCGCTTGGCCGCCAACAGCGTGTGGGAGCCCGAAGCGCAGGAGCTGCTCGACGCCTATGTCGAGGGCCAGCCGTTCCTGATCCAGATTTCCGCCGCCAAGAAGCTGCGCGACCGGGCCGAGCGCGATGCGCTCCAGGCCGGCGAGGAGCGGGTGACCGCCTCGCGCGTCGCGCAGACGCGGGCTGTCCTCGGCGGAGGGCAGGCCGCATGACGGCAACAAGTTTCGCTCATCGCCCGCCAGAGAGGATGCAGTCGACATGATTGGTTCGAACGGGGCGTCGTCGCGGCCACGCAAGGGTGAGGCAGCCGAAATGCGCCTCATCTTCGTGGTCAGCTTTACAGTTTTCCTGGTGGTCGCGGTGGTTGGACGTTTCCTGCCGTCGAGCTGGCGGTGGGACGCCGTCGGGTCGCATGGCGGCAAGTCGATCCTGGGCGAAGCCCGGGCGGCCACCCACACCTTTGTGCCGTTCGCCTTCATGGGCTGAGCGGGAACACGTTTCGCCCGGCTTTGCCGGGTGGAAGCGACGTCGCGGCGTATCCGCGCTCGACGTGCCCCGCCGCGCGGGAAGTGCGCGGTAACGGCCACTTGGCCAACATGTGGAAGGTACAGACATGTCTGTTGGTACGGAGGACCGCACCGGGTCGCTGTCGGGGCTGACAGAGCCTGAGGCGCGGGAGTTCCACCGCATATTCATGACGAGCTTCATCGGCTTCGTCGTGGTCGCTCTTGTCGCGCACATCCTGGCTTGGATGTGGCGCCCGTGGCTGCCGGGACCGTCGGGCTACAGTATGTTGCTCGATGGTGCGAAGTACGCCGCAAACGTCGTCACTTCGTACGTCGCATAGGAGGAAATCAAAATGTGGCGCATTTGGCTGCTGTTCGATCCGCGCCGGACCTTGGTGGCGCTGTTCACCTTCTTGTTCGTGCTGGCGCTGATGATTCATTTCATCCTGCTCAGCACCGACCGCTTCAACTGGCTCGAAGGCCCGCGCAAGGCTGGTGGCGCTGCGTCGCTCGAGCAGATGTCACCGCTACCGCCGGCTCAGGGTTAGCGGCGGCAGTATTCTCAACCGATGGTGGCGGACGGCGGCGGGTAGTTCAGCCCGGCGCCGCCCCCTGCCGGGGGCGCGGTGATCGGGGCAGCCTGCGGGCGCCCCACGACCGGGAAGCCTAACCATGGCGATGCTTAGTTTTGAACCGAAATACCGAGTACGGGGCGGCACCCTGCTCGGCGGAGATCTTTTCGATTTCTGGGTGGGGCCATTCTATGTCGGCTTCTTTGGCGTCACCACGCTGTTCTTTGCCCTGCTCGGGACCGGGCTCATCGTCTATGGCGCGGCGATCGGGCCGACCTGGAACCTGTGGCAGATCAGTATCGCGCCGCCCGATCTGAAATATGGCCTGGCATTCGCGCCGCTGAAGGAAGGCGGCCTCTGGCAGATCATCACCATCTGCGCGATCGGCTCCTTCGTCTCCTGGGCGCTGCGCCAAGTCGAGATCTCTCGCAAGCTCGGCATCGGCTACCACGTGCCGTTCGCGTTCGGCGTTGCGATCTTTGCCTATGTTTCACTGGTGGTGGTCCGCCCGGTTCTGATGGGCGGCTGGGGCAATGGTTTCCCGTACGGCATCATCAGTCATCTCGACTGGGTGTCGAACACCGGCTACCAGTATCTGCATTTCCACTACAATCCAGCGCACATGATCGCAGTGTCGTTCTTCTTCACCACGACATTCGCGTTGTCGCTGCACGGATCGCTGGTGCTGTCTGCGGTCAATCCGCAGCCCGGTGAGACCATCAAGACTTCTGAGCATGAGAACACGTTCTTCCGCGATACCATCGGCTATTCGATCGGCACCTTGGGCATCCATCGGCTCGGCCTGTTCCTGGCCTTGTCGGCCGGCTTCTGGAGCGCCGTCTGCATCATCATCAGCGGCCCGTTTTGGACCCGAGGATGGCCGGAATGGTGGACGTGGTGGCTCGATCTGCCGGTCTGGCGCTAGGAAAGGGCGATCGTCATGGCCGAATACCAGAACATCTTCACGCAGGTACAGATCCGCACGCCCGCCTATGCCGGCGTCGAGTTGCCCAAGCGGACGTTCGACCGCATCGGCAAGGGGGGATTTGTCCATCTGTTCGGTCGCCTGGGCGACGCTCAGATTGGCCCGCTCTACCTGGGCTGGCTCGGGCTCGCGTCGCTATTGTGCGGCTTCATCGCGATCGAGATCATCGGCCTCAACATGTGGGCGTCGGTGAACTGGGACCCGATTCAGTTTGTTCGGCAGCTGCCGTGGCTGGCCCTCGAGCCGCCGCCGCCCGCCTATGGGATCAGCCTGTTCCCACCGCTGAACGATGGCGGCTGGTGGCTGATGGCCGGCTTCTTCCTGACGTCCTCACTCCTGCTCTGGTGGCTGAGGGTCTACCGCCGCGCGGTCCAGCTCGGCATGGGCACCCACGTCGCCTGGGCGTTCGCGTCGGCGATCTGGCTGTACCTGGTTCTGGGCTTCATCCGGCCGCTGCTGATGGGGAGCTGGGGCGAGGCCGTGCCGTTCGGGATCTTCCCGCATCTGGACTGGACCGCCGCCTTCTCGGTCCGTTACGGCAACCTGTTTTACAATCCGTTCCATATGCTCTCGATCGCCTTCCTTTACGGCTCGACGCTGCTCTTCGCGATGCACGGCGCCACCGTGCTGGCGACGACCCGTTTCGGCGCCGAGCGTGAGGTCGAGCAGATCCTCGACCGCGGCACGGCCTTCGAGCGTGGGGCGCTGTTCTGGCGCTGGACCATGGGCTTTAACGCCACGGCCGAGTCGATCCATCGCTGGGCCTGGTGGTTCGCCGTTCTCACGACCCTCACCGGCGGCATCGGCATCCTCCTGACCGGGACGGTGGTCGACAATTGGTACCTGTGGGCGGTCAAGCATCACGTCGCGCCATCCTATCCCGCCGTCTGGCCGACGGTCGTCGATCCGGCCACCGTGACTGGAGCGCCGCAATGAACGTCGTCGCAGTTTCCATCGCAGCGGTGGCTGCCACCGCTGGTGTCGTGGCGCTGACATTGCAGCTCCCTCCCGTCATTACGGTGCAGCGTGGCTATCGCGGGCTGGCCATGGACCAAGTCATCAACCCGCGCGATCTTCCTGCGCAGATCGCGCTCAACGCCGTGCCGGCCGTGGTCGACCCGGTGCCGCCGGACGGGACGCCCTCCTCGGAGGTGTACGAGAACGTGCAGGTGCTGGGCGACGTCGACTCGGCCGAGTTCACGCGGCTGATGCAGGCGATCACAGAGTGGGTGGCGCCGGAGCAAGGCTGCGCTTACTGCCATGCGGACGGCGAGGACCTGAGCTCGGATTCGCTCTATACCAAGGTCGTCGCCCGGCGGATGCTGCAGATGACCCGTCATATCAACACCGATTGGACCGCGCATGTCGGCGCCACGGGCGTCACTTGCTACACGTGCCATCGGGGCCAGCCCATGCCGGCGAACACCTGGTCGACCAATCCTGGTCCGCCCCATGCCCAAGGCATGGCGGGGAACAAGGCCGGCCAGAACATGCCGGCGCCCGTGGCCGGATATGCGTCGCTGCCGTATGATCCGTTCACGCCGTTCTTCAAAGAGGACAACGGCATCCGCGTGGTCTCTACCTCAGCGCTGCCGGAGGGCAATCGGCACTCCATCAAGCAGACGGAGTGGACCTACTCCTTGATGATGCACATGTCGGAGTCGCTTGGCGTCAACTGCACGTACTGCCATAACTCGCGCTCTTTTTCCGCCTGGGATCAGAGCAACCCGGCCCGGGCCACCGCTTGGCACGGCATTCGGATGGTGCGTGACGTCAACAATGCTTATCTGGAGCCACTGGCGGCGACCCTCCCGCACCATCGGCTTGGGCCGCTCGGCGATGCACCGAAGTCGGATTGCGCCACCTGCCACCAAGGCGCCTTCAAACCGCTTTACGGTGCCAGCATGCTGACGGACTACCCGGAACTGCGGGGACCGGTCGCCCCAGTGGCGGCGCCGTAGTGGCCGTATAGGGGAGGATACCGCGATCGGGCTCGCCGTGAGACTTCGAGAGCGGACCGATGCACTGCATCGGGTTGCGGAGCGGTCCGGGTTTATGGCGTCGTTGTTGCGGGGCAGGGCGAGCCGGGATGGCTACGCCCTGTTTCTGCGCAATCTGCTGCCGGCCTACCGCGCTCTCGAAAGCGGGCTCGAGGGAGGGCGCGATGATCCTCGCCTGGCGCCGCTGGCGCTGCCGGCGCTCTATCGATGTGCTGCCATCGAGCAGGATCTCGTCACCTTGCTCGGAGCCGAAGCCGCGTGGCCGGCACTGCTGTCGACGGGTATGGCCTATGGCGACCAGGTAGCGCGCGCGACAGGCACACGCCTCATCGCCCATGCCTATGTGCGCTACATGGGCGACCTCAGTGGCGGTCAGATATTGAGACGGATTCTTGCCCGCACGCCCGGTCTAGAAGGGACCGCATTAGCGTTCCACGAGTATCCGTCGATCGTGGACAGCAAGCAGTACCGTGACGCGTACCGAGACATCATCGACCGGACGGCACTTAGGCCTGAGGAAGAGGATGCCGTGCTCAATGAAGCATGTACTGCTTTCGAGTACAATATACAGCTCTCGCACCAATTGACGGCAATAATGACACCTGCCTGAAGACTAGGCGAGGCGGAGTGCTAGATTTCAATAACCGTTCGGCCAGAAATTCCGCAACCGATCGTTCCTCGGCTCGTTCCAGTGGAAACTTTAAGCACGACAAAGCTCGGCTGCTGATGCAGCCAGCCGAGCGCTGTCGTGTCAGGCCTTGGTCTGAGTCAGATCATAGATGGCAAAGAGGAGAGGAAGGCCCAACAGCATGAAAGCGAAAAGTAATCCCATGAAATGACCTCCTTGAAGAACGTCGCTTCGTCAACCAGCGAAGCCGACCTATTGAACCAATCGATCCGGGGCTGGGCGGTTCCCAACCGGACACTGGTTTCGCTGCTACTATACGGGGCAAGCACGGATATTGCCAGAGATGGATAGGCATTCCGTGCCAGGACGGTCAAGGTCTCCAGGCCTGCGATGCGGTAGTGCGCGGATCGGCCGGCTTTTACGAGTCGCGGCTGGAGCCCGCCGCGTGCCAGACCAGCCGCTCCAGCAGTTCCGCCGCTCGGTCGACCGAGGTCTGGATACTGTCCAGCATGAACGGCACCCGTGCCAGCTCAACCCCTTCGGTGATCTCCAGAGCCGCCAGCTGGGCATTGCCGACGACCGAGGCGAGCAGTCGACGGTAGGTCAGGGCATTGCGCGAATCCAGCGGCACGGCCGGCACGCGATGACGATCGACGATCTCCTCCTGGAACTGACGCCGGGCGGTCTCGGCGGAACGGCGGTCAGTCAGGTCGGTGAACAGCAGGACGAAGCCCAGCACAATGTCCGGTGCCGAGAATACCGGATCGGCCCGCAGCATCACCGGTAGTGCCTGGTCGCTCGTCTGCAACTGGACCTCTCCCCGCCAAGCGCGGCGCTGATCGAACAGCTCGGCCAGGATGCGGCGAAAGTCGGCCGGGTCGGCGAACAATACCGGCAGGTCGTCCACCCAGCGCACATGATTGGCAGTCGGCTGGACCAGACGCTCGAATGCCTGGTTGACCACGAGGATGCGCCCCTCGGCGTCGGCGATGACGACCGGGAGTTCGGCGCGGCGCACCTGGCGGCTGACCTGCTCAAGCTGCGTTTGTGCAATCAGGGTCCGGACCGAGCGGAACTGCAGGACCACATCGGTGACGGTCTCACCGATCAGACGCGCCGCCGCCATGTCGGCAGCGCTCCATGCCTCGCTGGTCCGCTCGACCACTTGGTGCCATTGGGCGAACGAGCGCCGCGGCGACAAGGTGGACGGATCGTTGCTGAACTGGATCGCCTGGAAGGGGTTTCCGGCCCAGGTGACGGTGCGGACCCGCTCCGGCCGGAACCAGACCAGATACTCGCCGGGTGTGTTCGAAATCGGAGCCGCCAGCACGCCGCTCGCCTCGGGTGCCATCGAGGCGAACGCCGGCACGTCGATGCCCAGCGATGCCGTAGCGATCACCGTCGCGCGCGGCTGCTGATCCAGCCACTCGGCGAGGTTGCGCAGCTCCAGTGCCCCCGGGACATCGCCGGTTGCCAGGATCTGACCCTCAAAGATCAAGGCCGCACCACTTGCCTTGAGCGCTTGCAACAGGGGTTGAGAGCTGTCGAACAGCGCCGTGCGCCAGTCGCCGTCCCGAGCGATCGCCTGGATCATGCGCTGCTCGAGGCGGCGCACGGTGAGCTCGGCCTGGGCCTGGGCGAAGCTCTCCAGAGCCGCGATGCGGATCGAGATCGACTCGGCCAGCAGCTCGCAAACGGCTCGTGCCTCATAGTGGATGAACCGGGGCGCATAGTGATGGCAGGCGATGAGACCCCACAGCTTGCCGCCGACCATCAGCGAGGCCACGAGGGTGGCTCCGACACCCATGTTCTTGAGGTATTGGATGTGAATGGGCGACATGCTGCGCAGGAAGCACAAGGACATGTCGAGCTCACGGCCGTCGACGGGCGAATCGCGAGGCCTTATCGGGACCGGCGTATAGCCGACGTCGACCAGAACGCGGACTCGGTTGGATTCGTAGAGCCGTCTCGCAATCTGCGGTATGTCGGATGCGGGGTAGCGATTGCCCAGGAATGCTTCAAGCTCGGGCTTACGACGCTCGGCGAAAACCTCGCCATGGCCGTTCTCGTCGAAGCGGTAGACCATCACGCGATCGTAGCCGGTCAGCTCCCAGAAAACGCGCGCCGCCTCCGAGCACAGCACGGCCATGGTGGGACAGGCGTGCATCGCCGCCAGTGCATCGTGGACCTTGTGCGACAGGTTGACCGGAGGGCCGGCGGCCTCGAGCTCGATGACCAACCCGCCGGATTTCGGTCGATGCAGCAGGCCATCGAACCGGGCATGTTGCCTGCCGATGTGACAGCGGACCGCCATCGGCAATCGGTCGAGCGGCAGATCAAGGTGCGGGCGAATGCGTTCGGCGAGGTCGCCGTCCAGCTCCGCCAGGGAGCGACCCACCGGACTGCGGGACAGGTCGAGGAATTTCGTGGCGTTGGCGCTGGCCTGAACGACGACAAGATCGGGCTCGCGCACGGCCAACAAAGCGCCGTGCGGCTGGATCGAGCCCGCAAGATGGATCTGCTCGCGCTCACAATTGGTAAGATCGGCGCGCCCGAAACGGGGTGCGTCGGACGGACGAGCAGCCACCCCTGTGCTTCCTTCCGCTTATTTTTTCAATCACCGGCGCCGATACTGCCATCGAGCCCATACCGACTCAGCTTGACGTAGAGGCTCTGCCGACTCAAGCCAAGAAGCTCGGCTGCTGCGGTACGATTGCCACGGGTCAGCTCCAGGGCTGCCGCAATGTACTGACGCTCCACGACCTCGACCGTACTCTTCACGAGGTCCAGCAGGGGGGTCTTGCCCAGCTGCCGGTTCAGCACGCTCAAGCTCCGGCCGAACCCGTCGAGTGCGGCAGCCTCGCCATTCGGCAGGCGATGCCCGACATCGCGGACGAGGACGCCGATGAACTGCGGCTTGCCGTCGACATTGCCCACCGCCGAGAGTTCCACCTCCATTTCGGAGCCGAGGTCTCCATGCAGCAACGTCGCGAACAGGCGTACCACGCCCCGCCGCTGAACACCTGCGAGCACAACGGTGAGATCGGCTCCCGGGCGTCCGAGCCAGCGTCGCAGACGTTCGCCGAGCACCAGGCCGGCGACCGGGACCTGAATCAGATCGAGAAAGGAGCTGTTGGCATGCACGATGACGCCGTCGGCATCGATCACCACGAATCCGTCGGGAATGCGCTCGATGAGGTCGCCGATCGGTATCGTCGGGGCCGGCTCCGGCGCGGTCGACGCGGTGCCGGCCGGGGTCAGCTGGAGTAGATAGACGGCTCCCGGCTGGGACGCCATCTGCGAGGCGCGCACGAGCCAGGCCTGCCGGTCGCGACCGAGATGGACGAGCATGCTGGGCGCCTTGCCGTGCTCCTGCACGCGCTGCAGCATGTCGCGGAAAGGGATGCGCTCCTTGGGTGCCAACTCGTCCAGCAGGTCCTGGCCGACCGGCGCAATTCCCAGGGCCCGGATCGCCGCCGGATTGGCCTCGATGACCTGGAGATCGGTGGCGCGGACCAGCAGCACGGCGTCGTTGGCGGCATCGAACAGAAGTCGATAGCGGGTCTCGACCTCGCGCAGCTTCCAATAGTCGCGTTCCATCGCCTGCTGCGCCGCGACCAGCCGCGATTGCAGCTCGGCCACCGCATGCAGGTTACGGCCGACCGCCAGGAGTCCGGAATCGCCGCCCAGGCGAACGGTCATGTACTCCATCGGCAGCTCGTGGCCGCTCGGGAACCGCTGGGATACCTGACGGAATCCGGAGACCCCGCGCTGCCTCGCGTCGTCGACCATCCGCTGCACGCTGCGGCCGCCGCCGTTGGCGACCGTCTCGCCCCAGGGCCGGCCCAGCCACGCCTCCATGCTCTCCTCGGACACGCCGTTGGACAGCGATGCCTTCCGAATCACGCCCTCCAGATCCAGATGGAGCGTTACGTCGGGCTGCGCGATGCTGACATTGGTCATACGATTGATACTCTCGAGGGCGCGACCTTGCACCACCAGCCACTCATATGCGCATCTCACAAGCAAATATCAGTCCCGATCCAAGGGTGGCGCGGCAAATTGGAGTCGATGGGCGCATGCTGACGCTGTTCGCGACCGGCCACATCGTCGATCTGATCCTCGCCTTCACCGCGGTCGAGGCGGTACTGGTGATCGCCTACCACCGCCGTACCGGTCGTGGCCCGTCCCCGGCCGACCTGTTGAGCAATCTGCTATCCGGGGTCTGCCTGATGTTGGCGCTGCGCGGCGCGCTGGTCGGCGCGTGGTGGGGCTGGATCGCCGCGTGCCTGCTGGCAGCCCTGATCGCGCACCTGAACGATCTTCGACGCCGGTGGCACACCTAGATGGCCCTGCCGATGCAACGTCGGGGCAGGGCGGAGAGGGCGTCAAAGCGGCCCCGGCATTTAGCCCGCGGTGGCGGGTGCGAACGGCGCGTTAAGCTGGACTACGGCTAAATTTAGCGCGCCGGCGAAGGAGACCCAGGCCAGATAGGGGACGAGGAGCCAGCTGGCGCGGCGTGAGATCGGTGCCAGGGTGACAATCAGCAGGATGATCGACAACCACAGCACGACCACTTCTGCCAGGGCCCAGTCCGGACGCTGCCAAACGAAGAACAGCTCGCTCCAGAGCACATTGAGCAGGGCGTTGACACCGAACAGGGCCACGAGCCGGGAGCGTTGCGCTCTGCTTGTGGCGGCCGACCAAGCCGTTGCCGCCGAGAGTGCCCAGAGTGCGTAGATGAGGGTCCAGGCAGGGCCGAAAAGCAGGTCCGGCGGCTGCCAGTCCGGCTTCACCAGCGATTGGTACCAGGGACCGAGATCGGTGGCGGCCGTGCCAAGCAGGCCCACCGCCAAGGCGGCTGCGGCAGCGACCAGCACCACCCGCCAGCGTTGGGTGGCGGCCAGGCTCACGCGCGGACCAAGCCGAACAGGTGCGCCAGATCCTTGAAGAAGATGCGGATGTGCGCCACCGGCTTTTTCCGCACCAGCTCTTTGTTCATGTAGGATTCGAAAGTTAGCTGCTGCACGTCCTTGTCGCGGCAGATCTTGACGAAGCGCTCGCGCAGCATGTCGTTGGCGTACCAGAAGCGCTGCATGATGCCGAGAATCCAGAACACCCGGCCGTGCGCCTTCATGAACTGCCGGCGTGCACCCGCCAATGCGCGAGAATCGCCGCTGGCGAGGTAGCCGTCGACGGCGCCGGCGGCGAGCTGCCCTCCCAGCATCGCGTAGTAGATTCCCTCGCCCGAGGCAGGCGCCACCACGCCGGCGGCATCGCCTGCCAGCACCACGTCGCGGCCATTGTCCCACTTGCGCAGTGGTTTGAGTGGGATCGGCGCACCCTCGCGCCGGATGGTCTCGCAGGCGGAAAGGCCGATCGTCTGGCGTAGATCCGAAATCGAGCCGCGCAACGAAAACCCCTTGTTCATCGAGCCGGTGCCGATGCTGGCTGTCTCGCCGTGCGGAAACACCCAGGAATAGAAGTCGGGCGAGAACCTACCGCGATAGATCACGTCGCAGCGGGCCGGATCGTAGCCGGCCTCACCGTCGTGCGGCGCCTTGACGATCTCATGGTAGGCGAAGACGAAGCGCATCCTGTCGGCACCGGGCACTTCCTGGCGCGCCACCTGGGACTTGGCCCCGTCGGCGCCGATGACGGCCCTGGCGCGGACGGCGGCAAGCTCGCCGCCGCGCGCGGCG
>JBATRI010000556.1:0-1543 GCA_049292515.1 Geminicoccaceae bacterium | reverse complement strand
GGGGCATCGGCTTCAAGACGGCCGATCAGATCGCCCTGCGGCTGGGGATCCCGACGACGGCGATGATCCGCGCCCGGGCCGGGATCGGCTACGCCCTGGCCGAGGCCATGGACGAGGGTCATTGCGGTCTGCCGGCGGATGAGCTGCATCTGCAGGCGGCAGCCCTGCTGGAGATCCCGGCCGAGGTCGTGGAGGCGGCCCTGGAGCTGGAGCTCGTCGACGGTGGCGTGGTGGCCGATACGCTCGGTGAGCGCGCCTGTGTGTTCCTGGCCGGTCTCTACCGCGCCGAGCAGGGCATTGCCGAGCGGCTGCTCCGCCTTGCCGGAGGCACGCCACCCTGGCTCGCCATCGATCCGGAGCAGGCCATCCCCTGGGTCGAGCAGCGGACCGGCCTGATCCTGGCCGCGAGCCAGCGGGAAGCGGTGCGCCTGGCGCTGCGCTCGAAGCTGCTGGTGATCACCGGCGGCCCCGGCGTCGGCAAGACCACGCTGCTCAACGCCATCCTCACCATCCTGCGCGCCAGGACCAAGGACATCGCTCTGGCAGCACCAACCGGCCGGGCGGCCAGGCGGCTGCTCGAGGCCACCGGGCTCGAGGCCAAGACCCTGCACCGTCTGCTCGAGGCCGATCCCGCCCGCGGCGGCTTCAAGCGCGGTGAGGAGCATCAGCTCGAGGCCGAGCTCGTCGTCGTCGACGAGGTCTCGATGGTCGACGTGCCGCTGCTGCACAGCCTGCTCAAGGCGGTGCCGATGCGAGCGGCCTTGATCCTGGTCGGTGACGTCGACCAGTTGCCGTCGGTCGGGCCGGGCCAGGTCCTGGCCGACATCATCGCGAGCGGCGCGGTGCCGGTGGTCCGGCTGACCGAAGTGTTCCGCCAGGCGGCCCAGAGCCGGATCGTCACCAACGCGCATCGGATCAACCAGGGCCTGATGCCCGAGCCGGGCAACGCACCCGGCAGCGACTTCCATCTCGTCCGCTGCGAGGAGCCGGAGGACGGACTCGCCAGGCTGCTCGAGGTCGTGGCCAGGCGCATCCCGGCCCGGTTCGGGCTCGATCCCATCCGCGACGTGCAGGTGCTGTGCCCGATGAACCGGGGCGGGCTCGGCGCGCGGTCGCTGAACATCGAGCTGCAGCAGCTGCTGAACCCGCCCGGTGCGGTCAGGGTCGAGCGGATGGGCTGGACCTTCGCCCCCGGCGACAAGGTCATGCAGGTGGTCAACGACTACGACAAGGAGGTGTTCAACGGCGATCTCGGCCGGGTCAGGACGATCGACCTGGAGGCCGGCGAGCTGGTGGCCGAGTTCGACGGCCGTGAGGTGGCCTACGAGTTCGGCGAGCTCGACGAGCTGGTGCTGGCCTACGCCACCACGGTGCACAAGGCGCAAGGCTCGGAATATCCGGCGGTGGTGATCCCGGTGACGACGCAGCACTACCCGATGCTGCAGCGGAACCTGCTCTACACTGCCGTTACCCGCGGCCGGCAGCTGGTGGTGCTGGTGGCCCAGCCCAAGGCGGTGGCGATCGCGGTCAAGGGCAAGCTCAC